>CAYFOA010000159.1:0-18427 GCA_964344575.1 uncultured Rickettsiales bacterium
TCCGCCCCGCCCTCGTTGCCGCCGTCGCGGCGGCGCTGCCGGCCGGGCCCGCCCCCGCTGCCGCCCAGGATCGGGCCGCCCCCAGCTGCGCCTGGCGGGCCGCCGCCGAGGACGGCTCCGCCGACGACCCCACCGGTGATCCGGGAGCGCCCTGGGATCCCGCCCGCCGCCTCGATGACGCCGGCTGGCGGACCGTCGAGGAGCACTTCCAGGTCCACCACTTCGGCCTGTTCACGGCCGAGGACGTCGCCGCCCTGGAGGCCACCCCCGGCGTCGCCCTCGGCGTCCTCCACCCCCTCCCCGACGCCGTCGACGCCGACGGCCGCCTCGTCCGCCCCCACGAGGCCGCCGCCGTCCAGTGGCCCGATCGCATCGCGCCGACCGACCTCGTCCTCGTCGCCGTCGCCAACGCCCGCCCCGGGGAGGACTGGGTGCTCCACCCGATGCCCGCGTCGGACGGCCCCGTCGCCCCCATCGCGGGCCCCGCGACCGCCCCCACGGACCCCGGCGCGACCGGCTTCTACCGGGTCCACCGCCTCGTCGGCGGCCACGCCGAGACGTGGTCGGAGGCGTCGTGGAAGCCCCGCCGCCTCGACATCAACCCGCTCGAGCTGGAGACGACCCTGGAGCTCAACGTCGCCGTCGCCACGCTCGACGCCGGCTCCGCCGGTGCGACGAGCCCCCAGGTCCTCGCCAGCGGGACGTTCACGGTCCGCACCCGCAGCCACGAGATCCTCTTCGCCCCCGCCGTCGTCAACCTCAGCCTCCGCGGCCCGGGGGCCTCGCTCTTCACCCTCGAGGTCCTCCCCCGCGGCGACGAGCCGCCCGCGTCGGGCAACCGGAACGTCCGCGTGGACCAGCGGCTGGACTTCCAGATCCTCGCCCCGCCGTCGACGCTGTCGGAGTCGGCGTTCACCCGCCAGCTGATGCCCGCGGGGCAGTCGGTGCTCCTCGAGATCGCCGCCGAGATCGTCTCCTTCGGGAGCAGCGACGGCCTCGACCTCGACCTCGGGCTGACCTCGAACGGGTTCACCGTCGCGCCCGGCGAGGCGATCGTGTTCGCGCCCTCGGAGCTCCTCCCCCGCGACGTCGTCCAGCGCTCCGTGTGGCTCGAGGTGTGGCGCCCCGCCCCGGCCCCCGACGCGTCCGCCGGGGAGTGACCGCGACGTGGGCGTCGAGGCCGTCGAGTCGGTCCGGAACTACCACCCCCTGCTGACCTCGATCGCGGAGGTCGACGCCTACACCGCGGTCACCACCGTCGGCGCCACGGAGGCCGGCCGGACCCTGGACCTCGCCGAGCAGCCCGCCGGCGTCCTGATCCTCGCGTCGGGCCACGCCGTCGTCGAGTACGCGGGCCGCCGCCGCGCCGTCGACCGTCCCGAGGTCTTCTCGTTCGCGGGGCACGCCGGGGCCGCTCCGAACCTCGAGCCCGGCGTCGAGCGCTTCCGCGTCGGCCGCTGCGACTGGCTCGTCGCCGGCGGCCACCCGCCGCTGCACGAGGTCCCCGACGCGCGCGTCTTCTGCACCTCGCAGTGCCACTGGATCTTCGTCCCCACCGCGCAGATCGCGGCCGCCGCGATCGAGGGCGGCGACCCCCTCCGGCGGGCCCTCCGGGACCGGGTCCGGCTCCGCTCCCAGTCGTTCCTCGTCAAGCTGACCCGGTTCGCCCCGCTGGCCCACCTCTCCTACGACGCCGTCCGTCACCTCGCCTCCTTCTTCGAGGTCAAGCGCTACGTCCCCGGCGAGAAGGTGCTCGCCGCGGGGGAGGTGGGTCGCCCGATGCTGGTGCTCGCCGGGGTCCTCACCAGCGGGCCGGCGACGTTCCCCCCCGACGCCGTGCTCTTCGAGGACGCCCTCCGCCCCGGCCCCTTCGGCGGCCCCCCGCCGGTGCTCCCCGACCCCCTGGTGGCGCGCAGCCGATCGACCGTGGCCGAGCTCGAGCCGAGCGTCCTCGCCGACCTGCTCCCCTTCGACGAGCGCCTCCGCGCGCGCCACGACCACCGCTGGGCGCGGCCCTGGAACGCGGTCGTGGGGGATCCCGACGACGACGCACCCGACGCCCAGACCATCGCGCTCAACCTCGCCTGTCGGGAGGGGCGGGACGGCGGCCCCCTCGCGCCGGCCGCCCGGATCCTCGTGATCGACGCCGACGGGGACGCCCTGCACGCGCGGGCGACCGACGAGGTCCGCGCCGAGATCCCGCTCCTCGGCGCCTGGGACCACGCCTGGGCGCCGACGCTGCCGTTCGGCCCCGACTACCGCGTCTCCGTCGTCGGCCTGAAGCCCAACGCCTTCACCCACCCCGGGGCCGTCGGGAAGCTCGTCCTCGACGTCGACGAGTGGGTGGCCCACGCCGAGCTGGTCGACAAGGTCGTCTTCCGCGTCCCCCGGGCGGGGGATCAGTGGCGCGCCGTCATCGAGCGGAGCGTCGCCGTCGACGTCATCACGGACGACCTCCTCGACCCGCTCCCCAAGCTCGCCGACGGCCTCCTCGACGTCGTCCGCATCGCCCGCCCGCGCCCCGACGCCCCCTTCCGGACGGCCGCGCGGGTCCCCTTCGTGACGCTCCCCCGGACCCCCGCCCCGACGGCGGCGTTCTGGTCCACGGGGAAGCCCTGGGGAGCGTCCTGAGGTGGGCCTGATCTCCTTCCTGGTGGGGGCCGCGGGCGCCGCCTGGACGATGCTCCAGGGGCCCGATCCGGCCGACGCCACGGACCCCACGATGGCGTCCCTGGCGGCGCTGGACCGGGCCGTCCGAATGGCCAACGGCGAGGCCGTGGCGGTGTCCCTGGCGGGGGGCGGCGCGTGGGGCCTGGGACACATCGGCCTGCTCGAGCACCTCGACGACAAGGGGCTCCCCTGCGACTTCGTGGCGGGGGTCAGCAGCGGCTCGATCGTGGCCGCCTTCCACGTCTGGCGGACGACCGCGGCGGCCGGCCTCGACGAGCTCCGGAAGCGGAACAACCAGGCCCTCCCGGTGGCGATGACGTGCGTCCTGTCGATGCGCCCGCTGCGCCGCTGGGTGACGTCGGTGACGGGGGGGACGCTGGACACCGAGTCGGAGGCGGGGTTCCTCGCGTTCCACACCAAGGTGCTCGACGGGGAGGCGGCGCGGACGACGGGCCACCCCCTCGGCGAGGGCGTCGTGGCGAGCTCCTCGATGCCCCCGCTCTTCGCCCCCTGGAACTACCAGAACCAGCCCGTCATCGACGGCGTCTTCAGCCACAACCTCCCCCCCGAGGAGGAGATCTGGGCGGCGGGGGCGGGCTTCTTCGTGACGTCGAACGTCATCCCCCAGGGGCCTTCGGGGGGCTCGCTGACGTCGTTCGTGTTCCCCCCGAACCTCCCCCCGTGGGGGATCCGGCGCCGGATCCGGGACGTGATGTACGGCGCCTTCCACCTGCTCCGGAACACGTCCGACTTCGCGACGATGGGGACGGACCTGAAGTTCGACGCGGACCTCCACTGCTGGTCGCCGTTCGACTTCGACGCGCTCGTCGCCATCGCGGATCGCGGCAAGGCGCAGGCGACCTCGGAGTTGAGCGGCGCCGCCGACCCGGCGTGGGCGTACCATGCCTGGATGAACGCCAACGGCACGCCGACGGGGGTCCTGCTGGGGCCGCCGGGGCCGCCGCCGCCGACGATCCCCTCGCCCTCGACCCCGTGCCCATGACCCGCCCCGCCCCCATCCAGCTCATCGGCGTCCCCCTCGACCTCGGCGCGGGGCGGCGCGGCGTGGACATGGGGCCGTCGGCGCTCCGGATCGCGGGGATCGCGGAGACGCTGCGCGATCTCGGCCACGAGGTGGACGACGCCGGCAACGTCGCCGTCCCCCAGCGGGAGACGATCCCGGTGGGCGACAGCGCGCTCCGCTACCTCGGCCCCATCGCCCAGGTCTGCGGCGACCTCTACGCCCGGACGGCCGAGGCGATCGCCCGGGGCCGCTACCCGCTGGTCCTCGGCGGCGACCACAGCCTCGCGGTCGGGTCGATCGCGGCGGCGGCGGACGCGGCGCGGGCGGACGGGGAGCGCCTCGGCGTGATCTGGCTCGACGCCCACGGGGACATGAACACGGGGCAGACGTCGCCGAGCGGGAACGTCCACGGGATGCCCCTGGCGGCGCTGCTGGGGGACGGGGCGGACGCGCTGACGTCGATCGGGGACGTCACCCCCGCCGTCCAGCCCGCCGACGTCGCCCTGATCGGGATCCGCGCGATCGACCGTCGCGAGGCGGACGCGATCCGGGAGATCGGGGTCAACGCGTTCACGATGCGGGACATCGACGAGCGCGGCTTCCCGGCGACGATTCGCGAGGCCGTCTCGACGCTCCGGGGCCGCGGCTGCTCCCGGCTCCACGTCAGCTTCGACGTCGACTTCATCGACCCCTCGATCGCCCCCGGCGTGGGCACCCGGAGCCGCGGCGGCCCGACCTACCGGGAGTCCCACCTCGTCATGGAGCTGCTCGCTGACAGCGGCCTCGTCCGCTCCGCCGACGTCGTCGAGGTCAACCCCTGCCTCGACACCGAGAACGCCACCGCCAAGCTCGCCGTCGAGCTGGTTGCATCTCTCTTCGGGAAGCGCATTCTCTAGTCCGTGGAAGTCCTCAAGAACGTCCTCCTCAACTGGGTCGCGCCGCTGGTGGTGCTGTTCGCGCTGCTGTCGGCCTACCAGGTGTGGACCGCGCCGGAGGTCGAGGTCGGGGCCGACGGGCTCGCGCCGGACTTCTCGCTCCTGAACGTCGAGGGCGAGCCGGTCGCGCTGTCCGACTTCCGCGGGCAGCAGGTCGTCGTCAACTTCTGGGGGACGTGGTGCGGCCCCTGCAAGGCGGAGTTGCCGGGGCTGAACCGGTTCGCCCGGAAGAACCCCGACGTCGTCGTCCTCGGGCTGGCCGTGGACAGCGGCGACCCGCCCGACCTCAAGGAGGCGAAGGCGTCGCTCGGGATCCCCTTCACGGTGCTCGACTGCACCGGCGCGGTGAAGCGGCAGTGGGGGGTCAGCAAGGTCCCCACGACGTTCCTCGTGGACCGCGAGGGGCGCGTGAAGAAGTCCCATGTCGGCGTGATCACCCCGGTCCAGCTAGCCGCCTGGGCCGACTAGGGTCTACGATTCGGGCCGTGCAGGACGAGACCACCAACAAGACGCGCCTGGTCGGGCGGTACCTCCTCGCCGCGGCGATCATCCCGCTCGGGGTCGTGGTCGGCGTGGGCGGCGTGGTCCACAACTGGTCGCGCAAGCTCCGCGGGCGCGCACGCCGGACGGCCCCCGAGCCGGTCGGCCGGCCGGACGGCTCCGGGCTCCGCAAAGTCGGTTAGGAGCGCCCCCGTGCCCTGGTTCTCGGGCGGTCGCCCGGTGCTGATCACCGGCGGCCGCGGCTTCCTCGGCAGCCACCTCGCCCTCCGGATCGCCGAGCAGGCGCCGCCCGGCGCGGAGGTCGTCTGCCTCGACAACGGCCACCGCGACTGCTTCGCCGCCCTCGGCGCGGCCCCCCACCCGCAGATGCGCTTCGTCGTCGGCGACGTCCGCGATCCCGACCCCTTCCTCGACGAGGTCGGCGCCCCCCCCTCGGTGGTCGTCCACTGCGCCGCGCTCGCGGGCGTGTCGACCTACTACAAGGCGCCCGCGTCGGTCCTCGAGGTCAACGGCCTCGGCACCGCCCGCCTCGTCACCGCGCTCGCCCGCCGCGGCCCGCCCGCGCTCTTCGTCAACCTCTCGACGTCCGAGTGCTACGGCCGCGACGCCGCGGGGGCCGACGAGGAGGGCCCCACCCCGGTCGGCCCGGTCCACGACCCGCGCTGGACGTACGCGGCGTCGAAGGTCTTCGCCGAGCAGTTCGTCCTCCACCAGACGGGCGTCCCCGACAAGGTCTCGGTCCGCCCCTTCAACGTCTACGGCCCCGGCCAGGTGGGGGAGGGGGCGATCCGGAACTTCAGCGAGCGGGCCGTCCGCGGGGAGGTCCTGGAGGTCACCGGCGACGGCAGCGCGAGCCGGACGTGGCTGTACGTGGACGACTTCGTGGACGCGGTCCTCGCGCTCGCGGCGACGCCGGCGTCGTGGGGGCGGACGTACAACATCGGCAACAGCGAGCCGCTGGTCCCGACGCGGGAGCTGGCGGAGTCGATCTGCCGCATCGCCGGCAACGAGGCGGGCCTCCGCTTCGTACCCCACCCCGGCCAGGACGTCCGCGCGCGGTGGCCGAAGACCGGCCGCGTCCGCGAGGCGACGGGGTGGGCGCCGCGCGTCTCCCTCGAGGAGGGCCTGACGCGGACGGTCGCGTTCTGGCGGGAGAAGGTGGCACGGGATGGCTGACGAGACGAAGCACGAGGGCGAGGCCGACGGCGAGGTCGAGGGAGACGGCGACGGCCAGGGCAAGGTCGTCGAGATGCTCCGGAAGGTCCCCGCCATCGCGGGCCTCCCCAGCGGCGCGGTCGCCGTCATCGGGCTCGGCATCACGGCGTTCGCGGCGCTGATCCTGCTGGACGTCGCGGGCCTGCTCCTGACGGTCCTCTACAAGGGCCTCGGCGGGCTCCTGACGGTGCTGCTCGTCGCGCTGATCTCGGCGTACCTGCTGGATCCGATCATCGACCGCTTCGAGCGGGCGGGCTGGACGCGGACGCGCGCCATCGCCGTCAGCCTCACGCTGTTCCTCGCCTTCGACGCCCTCGCGATCCTCCTGCTCGTCCCCTACGTCGTCAGCGAGCTGGCCGAGCTGTCGGCGAATTCGGGCCAGTACGGCTCGCAGCTGGAGACGACCGCGGCGGCGCTGGAGGCGAAGCTCAGCGAGCTCGCCGGCCGCCCCATCGACCTCGGCTTCGCGTCCGCCGCACAGGAGCTCCCCGGCCTCTTGGAGAAGCTCCCCGAGGGTGCGCTGGACCCGGTCGGCACGGTCCTGGGCAGCGTGACGACGTGGTTCGGCGGGGTCTTCGGCTTCGTCTTCCAGTGGGCGCTGTTCCCGATCTTCGTCTTCTTCTTCCTCCGCGACTGGGACACGATGAAGCAGGGGGTCTTCGACCTCGTCCCCTTCCGGTGGCGGCAGGGCGTCCTCGACCACTACGTCGAGATCGACGCCAAGATGGCGCAGTTCCTCCGGGGTCAGTTCCTGCTCTGCTGCACGCTGGCGGTGCTCTACGCCCTGGGGCTCGCGATCTTCACCGACATCCCCCTCGCGGTCGGCGTCGGCGTCCTCGCGGGCCTGCTCTTCATCATCCCGTACTTCGGCACGGCCATCGGGATCATCCTCGGGATCATCCTCGCCGTGGTCGCGGGAGGCCTGACCGCGGACACGGGCGTCGAGATCCTGAAGGTGGGGGCCGTGTTCGGCGTCGTCCAGGCGATCGAGGGGGCGTTCCTGACGCCCCGGATCGTCGGCGACAGCGTCGGCCTGCACCCGGTCGTGGTGATGCTCGCGTTGGTCGTCGGCGCGAACCTCTTCGGGTTCCTCGGGATCCTCCTCGGCGTCCCCGTGGCGGCGGCGCTGCAGGTGATCGCGGCGTCGCTGATCAAGCGGTACCGGGAGACGGCCTTCTTCCGCGCGGGCGAGGAGGAGGCCCCCGCTGCCTCCGACGTCCCTTAGCCACCGCCACCTCGGAGCGGTCTCCTACGACGAGGCGTGGGCGCTGCAGCGCGCCCTCCGCGAGGAGCGGATGGCGGGGCGGGGCGAGGACGTGCTGCTGACCCTGGAGCACGACCCCCCGGTGCTCACGGCGGGCCGCCGGGCGACGGACGCGGGCCTCGTCGATCCCGACCGGTTCGAGCGGCGGACGATCGAGCGGGGAGGGGAGTGGACGTACCACGGCCCCGGCCAGCTGGTGGCCTACCCGATCGTCGCCATCCGGGGCTGGGGGCTGCGGGTGACGGAGTTCGTGGCGGGGCTGGAGACGGCGATGGCGGCGCTGGTCGCCGAGGCGGTGCCGGGCGTCGAGGTGGGGCGGCGCTGCGACTTCCCGGGCGCGTGGGTCCGCCGCGCCGGCGCCGACCTCGCGAAGGTCGGCGCGGTCGGCGTCCACTTCCGCCGCTTCGTGTCGCTCCACGGGCTGGCGCTGAACGTGGACCCGGACCCGTGGGGCTTCGACGCGATCGTCCCCTGCGGCCTGTCCGACGAGGTCACCTCGATCGCCCGCCTCGGGGGCGACGTCCCCACGATCGCGGACGCCGCGGACCGCCTCGCCGAGCTGCTCCCGGCGGCGTGGCGGGGGGAGCTCAGAGCTGCTCGTTCTTTTGGATCCGAGTGATGTTGTTGCCGCACTTGGGGCAGGTGCGGTGGTACTTGCTGACCCGGCCCTGCCACTGACACCCCATGCAGGAGGCCCACGTCAGGTTCTGCTCCCCGGCCCCCCCGCCGCGTCCCTTGAGCCAGTTGATGACCCCGAACACCACCACCAGTCCCACCACCAGGAGGCCCCACTCCTGAAACGTCAACGGTCCGATCTGCGTCTCGAGCATGACTTGGATCCTAGTGAACCTCGTACACGACCGCGAATCGGCCGTCGTCGAAGCGGACCGCCAGCCCCGGGTCCGCGGCGAGGGCTTCGCGGGCGCCGGGGTGGGGGAGGCGGAGCACCGCCCACTTCGCCCCGAAGACGTCGCGGATGGCGTCGCTGCGGTGGCCGGGACCGTCGAACGCGCCTCCGATGGCGTCGTAGAGGCGCCACCGGGCGGGGTCGTGGAGATGCAGGAAGTGGGGGTCCAGGCCGACGACGTAGGTGAGCTCCGGGGCGTGGAACACCAGCTCGGGGAAGTCGTTCCAGTGGAAGTGGAACACCGCGTCCCCCGGCGCCGCCACCGAGCGGACGAACTCCATCGCCGCCGCCGCCTCGGACGGGTCCGGCTCCGTCGCCTCGACCTTCGTCGCCACGGTCCATCCCGTCGCGAGCAGCCCCGCCGCCACCGCCGCCGCCGCCGCGGGGCGGGCGCGCACGACGAACGTCCGGCCCGCGTCGCGGAGCGCGAACGCCAGCGCCAGCCAGCTCAGGGGGGCCGCGTATTCGACGAACTTGCTCCCCTGGAGGACCGCCACGGTCGCCCCCGCGGCGAGGATCAGCAGCGTCCACGTCAACCGGCTGCGGGTCTCGGCGCGGGCCGCCACGACCGCCCCTGCGGCCAGCGCGACCGCCCCCGCTGCCGCCGCCCCGCCGAACCACGCGATCCCGCCGTCCGTCCACTCCAGCCCGACCGGCAGCGCCTCGCGGTTCGCGACCTTCTCGACCACGTGCTGCCACGCGAACCGGTACGTCCGGGGGAAGTGCGGGTGGATCGTCAGCCCCGCCCCCAGCCCGGCGACGATCGCGACCGGACCCCGCCACGCGAACCGGCGCTCCTGGGCGGCCACGACGACGACGTGGACGAGCGCCACCGCGAGCAGCCCCAGGGCCACGTGGTAGGTCGCCATGTAGAGCGCCGCGACGACCAGCAGGAGGCGGTGTCGCTCCGTCGCGAGCGCCCCGATCGCCGTGACCAGGAACGCGACCGACAGCGCCTGCGTCCGCGGCATCTCCATCCGCAGGAGGAACAGCCAGCTCGTCGCGAACGGCGCGACCGCGAAGAGCGCCGGCGCGGGGCAGCCCTCGGCGCGGAGGACCCGCCACAGCGCGAAGGCCGCGACCGCCGCGAACGTCGCCGCCGCCGCCTTCGCCGCCGCGACGCCGTTGAATGCCTGGGCGAACGGCCACATCAGGAGGTGGAAGAGGAGCTGGTGGTCGACCCACCCGTCCGCGAACACCGAGTGCGGCATCCAGGGCATCGGATCGCCGCTGAACAAGCGCTCGGCGGCGCGGACGTGGAAGTAGCCGTCGGACCCCACGAGGGGGGCGAACGAGAACTGCAGGACGAGGGACGCCGCCAGCGCCGAGAGGCCGAAGATCAGGTCGTCCCGGGAGGCATTTGACACGTCGGATCTCGTTGGTATCTTCCCGGCCCCTGAAGGCACGTAGCTCAGTGGGAGAGCACTACCCTGACGCGGTAGGGGTCGCCAGTTCAATCCTGGCCGTGCCTACCATCCCGAAGCAGCCCCGGAGGATCCCCTTCGGGGCTGTTTCACTCACGGACGCAGCGCCTTCGCCAGCCACCGCAGGTGCGCCGCGCCGGCGCTGTCCGGCCCCCGCGCCTCGGCCAGCGCCTCCGACGCCTCCTGCAGCCCGCCGTGAGCCTCGTTGAACCGGTGCGCCCCCTCCTGGGCCTGCGTCCACGACCGGGTCGCCGCCGCGAGGGCCGCGCTGACCTCGTCGAGGTCGTACGTCTCGACCTCGGCGATGGTGTCCAGGGCCCGGCTGATGTGCCCGTCGGCGAGGTAGAGCAGCGCCCGCGTGTACAGGATCCGCGCCCGCAGGGGGTGGTCCTTGGGGAGGAGCGAGGACGCCAGCATCGTCGCCTCGTCGAGCAGGGTCCCGGCCGCCGCGAACTCCTGCCGGTCGCCCGCGGCGACGCCGAGATCGTGCAGGGCGATGGGGAGCTCGGGGCGCGCGAGGCGGTCCATGTCCCCGCCCGCGAGCACGCGCGCCGCCTCCAGCGGCTCCTCCACCTCGTTGAACCGGCCTGCCGCCCGGAGCGCCCGGGCGAGCGCGAGGGAGAAGGCGGCCCCGCCCGCGTCGACCTCGCCGGCCAGCTCGATCCAGTCCTCCCGCGCCTCCTGGAGGTGGACGAGGGCCCCGCTGACGTCGCCCCGGAGCAGCCGCACGGTGCCCAGGGCGCGGAAGCCGTGGGCCAGCGCAGCGGCGAGGGAGCGCCGCCGCGCGACGCCCGCGGGGTCGCCGGGGTCGGGCTCGAGCCCCTCGTTCCAGCGCCGCTGTAGCCCCCGCACGACCTCGGCGATCTCCTGCTCGGCGCGGCTCAGGTGGCCGGTCGCAGCGAGCGCCTCGCCGTGGAGGAGCCGGGCCCGCTCGATGGCCTCCTCGGCGCCCGGCGTCCCCGCGAGGCTGGCGGCCTCCAGGGAGTTCACCGCGCGCGCGAACCAGGACTCGGCGGCGTCGAGGTCGCTCTGGTGGAGGGCGAGGAGTCCGCGGTCCATCTCGAGCAGCCCCCGGAGCGGGTTGGCGGCGGACTTGTCGGTCGCCTCCAGGCCGCGCGCGACCCACGCGGCGGCGTCGTCGGCCTCACCCCGGCGGCGCTTCCGCTCGGCGACCCGGTGGGCGACCGACGCGACGAGGGCGGGCTGGTGGTGGCGGCTCGCGATCCGGCAGGCGTGCTCGGCGGCGTGCTCGGCCCCCTCCTCCTCCAGCGGATCGGCGACGAGGCGCTTCCGGACGGCGAGGATGAAGCGGCGGGGGCGGCTGTCGGCGGCGGGCTTGGGCTCGGCCTGGGACGCGAGGAAGTCGAGCACCTCGGGGTGCGCGGACATCTGGTCGCGGTCGTCGTCGAGGTGCGCGAAGCCGGACCACACGAGGTCGGAGAGGTCGGCCGGGGACGCCCCCGCGGCGTCCTCGACGAGCTCGCGCGGGATGGGGACGCCGCCGACGAGCCCGAGCACGCGGAGCGCCTCGCGGGGCCCCTCGGGGGGGAGCTGCTCCCAGCCCAGCCCGAGGGCGACGCGGGCGCGGAAGCGGGGGCTGTCGGCGTCTTCGCGGTCGCGCTTGGAGAGCGCCGCGAGGCGGAGCTTGACGCGATCCTCGAGGGCGACCTCGAGATCCTTGGCGTCGGCGTCGCCGTTGCTCCCCAGCCACCCCGCGAGGACGTCGACGGACGCGGTCCGCATGCCCACCATGTCGGCGATCTGCCGGGCCCGGCGACGCTGCTGCCGGTGGGACGCGAGGTCCGGGCGGCGGGCGAGGAGGCGGCCGGCGGCTTCCCGGATGGAGAGGAGATCGCGCCGGGGATCGGTGGGGGGGGAAGCCACGGGATCGGAACTGTACCCCGCGCGAATCGTTGACACCGCCGCACCCGTCGTTTAGAAGCGCCCGTCCAACCCACTTGGGAACTGCAGTCATGCCGAAGATGAAGAGCCACCGAGGCGCCAGCAAGCGGTTCAGCCGCACCGGCAGTGGCAAGATCAAGTCCGCCAAGGCGTACAAGAGCCACATCCTCACCAAGAAGTCCCCGAAGCGGAAGCGCGGCCTGCGCGGCACCCGCATCGTGGACGACGCCGATGCTCCGCGCATCGCCCGGATGATCCCCTACAAGTAGACCCCCCCCCACCACGGGTGACTCTGCGGGTCGGGATCGACCGTCCCCGCGGCAAAACGAGGTCACCCTGCGAAGGAGCTAGCCATGCCTCGCGTCAAGCGCGCCGTCATTCGCCGCAAGCGTGTCCGCAAGCTGTTCAAGGCCTCCAAGGGCTTTTTCGGCGGACGCAAGAACCTCATCCGCACCGCGGTCAACGCCGTCCAGAAGGCGCGGCAGTACCAGTACCGCGACCGCCGCACGCGCAAGCGGGACTTCCGCCGGCTCTGGATCGTCCGCATCAACGCGGCCAGCCGCCAGCACGGCCTGAGCTACAGCAAGTTCATCGGCGGCCTCAAGAAGGCCAACGTCGAGGTGAACCGCAAGGTCCTGGCGCAGATCGCCATCGAGGACCCCAAGGGCTTCAGCGATCTCGTCGCCATCGCGCGCGGCTGAATGAGATCCGGAGGCGCGCGCCTCTTTCGCTGAACCAACCCTCGTAGCCCCGGGAGCGTGCGCGCATGAGCGACGCCCTCACCAACCAGGCGCGCGCCCTCGCCGAGTCGGCGGCCGAGCAGCTGTCCGCGGCGGCCGACGAGGCCGAGCTCGCGCGGGTCAAGTCCACCTACCTCGGCAAGGCCGGCTCCATCGCCGCGCTGCTCCGCGAGATCCCCAAGCTCGAGCCCGAGGCGCGCCGCGGCGCCGGCTCCGCCATCAACGAGGCGAAGAAGCGGGTCGAGGCGCTCTTCGCCGAGCGGCGGGCCGCGCTGAAGGACCTCGCCCTCGGCGCGACGGGCAAGGACCCCGTCGACGTCACCCTCCCCGGGCGCGTCCCCTGGGCCGGCCACGAGCACCCCGTCACGCGGGCGTGGAACGAGATCACGGACATCTTCGTGTCGATGGGCTTCACCATCGCCGAGGGACCCGAGGTCGAGACCGACTGGCACTGCTTCACCGCGCTGAACATCCCGCCGGGCCACCCCGCCCGCGAGATGCAGGACACGTTCTACGTCGACGACGGGATCGTGCTCCGGACGCACACCTCGCCCGTGCAGGTGAGGACGATGCTGAAGCACGACCCGCCGCTGCGGGTGATCTGCCCCGGCGTCGTCTACCGGCGGGACAACGACATCACCCACACCCCGATGTTCCACCAGGTCGAGGGGCTGGTCGTCGACGACCGGACCACGATGGCGGAGCTCCGGGGGACGCTGGCCGAGTTCGCGCGGGCCTTCTTCGGGCCGAAGACGACCGTCCGCTTCCGGCCGTCCTACTTCCCCTTCACCGAGCCCTCCGCCGAGGTCGACGTCAGCTGCCCGTTCTGCCCCGCGAGCAAGTCCGGCTGCCGCGTCTGCAAGGACACCGGCTGGCTGGAGGTGCTCGGCAGCGGCATGGTCGACCCCGCCGTGTTCGCCCAGATCGGTCGTCCCGAGTACGACCCCGACAAGGTCCAGGGCTTCGCCTTCGGCATGGGGATCGACCGGATGGCGATGCTCAAGTACGGCATCGGCGACCTCCGCCTGCTGTTCGAAAACGATGTCCGCCTGCTCGGCCAGTTCTAGGAGCGCTGCGATGCTGGTACCGCTTTCCTGGCTGGCCGACATGGTCGAGATCCGCGGCGACGTCGCGCACGTGTGCGAGGCGCTGACGCAGGCCGGGATCGAGACGGAGATCGCCGAGGACGCCCGGCCGTCGTGGGACGGGGTCGTCACCGCGAAGCTGTTGTCCGTAGAGAAGCACCCCAACGCCGACGCGCTGACGGTGACGCAGCCGACCACCGACGGCGTCACCCCGCGGCACGTCGTCTGCGGGGCGACGAACCACAAGGCGGGCGACGTCGTCGCGCTGGCCACGCCGGGGACGAAGCTGCCGGGCGGGCTCAAGATCAAGAAGTCGAAGATCCGCGGCGAGCCGTCCGAGGGGATGCTCTGCAGCGAGACCGAGCTCGGCCTCGGGGACGACGCCGCGGGGATCATCATCCTCCCCCCGGACACCCCCCTGGGCGTGCCGCTGGCGGACGTGATGCCGGCGGGGGACGTCATCCTGGAGGCGTCCGCGGAGGCCAACCGGGGCGACTGCCTCAGCGTCCTCGGGCTCGCCCGGGAGCTCAGCGCGGTGACCGGCTGGCCGCTCCGCTCGCGCGGCGGGACCGGCTCCGTGGCGGACGTCCCCATCGAGGGCTCTTCGCTCGACACGGTCGCCTTCACGGCGCCGGTGGGCGGCCTCAAGGCGGGCGTCTGCGGCACCGGCGACGACAAGGTCCGGATCGAGCTCCCCGCCCCGGACGGCTGCCCCCGGTACGCCGGTGCGGTGATGACGGACGTCGAGATCAAGCCGTCCCCGTCGTGGATGCAGAAGCGCCTCGAGGCGGCCGGCGTGCGCCCCCTCAGCAACGTCGTCGACTGCACCAACTACGTGATGCTGGAGCTGGGCAACCCGCTCCACGCGTTCGACCGGCGGTTCGTCCGCGGCGGGCAGATCGTGGTCCGTCGGGCGGTCGACGGCGAGCGCGCGACCACGCTGGACGGCGGCGAGCACGTGCTCGACGGCGGCGACCTCGTCATCGCGGACGGGGAGGGCGTCGTCGCGCTCGCGGGCGTCATGGGCGGCGCCAACTCCGAGGTCCGGGACGACACGACGACGCTCTTCCTCGAGTCGGCGCACTTCGAGCCGGGCAGCGTCCGGCGGACGGCGCACCGCTGCAAGCTGTCGACGGAGGCGTCCTACCGGTTCGCCCGCGGCGTCGACCCCGAGCTCCCCCACGCGGCGCTGCTCCGGCTCATCGAGCTGCTCGAGCGCACCGCCGGGGCGAAGCTGCAGGGGTCGATCGCGGACGTCTACCCCCGCCCCGTGGCGCGGCGGACGGTGACGTTCCGGCTCGCCCGGATCCCCGGCCTGCTCGGCATGGAGCTCCCCCGCGACCGCGTCCGCGCGCTGCTCGAGGGGGCGGGGCTGGCGGTCGTGGACGAGGACGCGGCGACGATGACCGTCCAGCCGCCGACCTACCGCTTCGACGTGGAGCGGGAGGTCGACCTGCTCGAGGAGGTGGCGCGGCTGGAGGGGTACGACGCGATCCCCGAGGTGCCGCTGTCGCGGACGCTGGGCGTGGTCCCGCGCCGCGCGCCGGGGCCGGACGTGGGCGCCGTGCGGCGCGCGCTGATGGGCTGCGGCCTCGCCGAGGCGGTCCACTTCTCGTTCATCGACCCGTCCTGGCTGGCGGACCTCGGGCTCCCCGAGGACCACCCCTGGCGGGCCGGCGCCGTGGCCATCGGCAACCCGCTCTCCGAGGTCGGCGGCATCCTCCGGCCGACGCTGCTGCCGTCGCTGCTCCGGGCCGTCTCGCGGAACCTCGCGATGGGCGCCGCCGACGTCCGCCTGTTCGAGGCGCGGGCGACCTTCCTGAAGGGCTCGATGCCGTACGCGGACCTGATCTCGGGCGGCGACGGGCGTCCCCTGGACAAGCCCCCGGTGCGCGAGCGGGCGACGGTCTGCGGCGTGATCACGGGCCGCCGCTACGCCCCTGGCTGGGCGAACGACGGCGACGCGGTGGAGTTCGCCGACGTGCGCGGCTGCGTCGACGCCCTCGGGCACGTCCTCGGCTGGAAGGGCTGGCGCTGGGAGGCGGGCGGCCCCGCATTCCTGGACGGCCGCGAGGCGGCGCAGCTGGTCCACGCCAGCGGCAAGGGCGAGCCGGCGGGCTGGGTCGGGCGGGTCGCGGTGCCGGTGCTCCGCGCGTACGAGCTCGACCAGGTCGTCTACGCGTTCGAGCTGGACGTCAGCGCGCTGGCCCCGAAGAAGGACGTCGTCCCCAAGTTCGCCCCCTTCAGCCGGTTCCCCGGGGTGGAGCGGGACCTCGCCTTCGTCGTGCCCGACGCCGTCCCCGCGGGGTGGCTGCTGGAGACCGCCGAGCGGGTCGCCCGCAAGGGGATGAAAGCGGCGTTCCAGGGGGTCGAGATCTTCGACGTCTACCGGGGCCCCGGCATCGCGGACGGCGCGCGCAGCGTGGCGCTCCGGTTCCGGTTCCGGGACCCCGACAAGACGCTGAAGGACACCGACGTCGACGGCGTCATGACCCAGGTCCAGCGCCGCCTCGGCGAGCGGGACGGAGTGGAGCTGCGCGCGTGAGACTGCTGACCCTGATCGCGATGCTGACGCTGCTGGCGGCGTGCCCGTCCACGGACACCCACGAGCAGCTCAACGAGGAGGGGGACTGCTTCAGCGTGGTCGTCTCGCCCGACTTCGTCGCCGGGGACGACGACGACAGCGCCGGCGACGACGACGACAGCGGCGCGTCCGACGACGACGACGACGACGACGACGACGCGGCCGAGGACGTCGAGGTGATCGACGTCCACGCCCGCGACGGCTTCTTCGACATCGAGGTGATCGCGACGGCGGAGATCAGCCCCACCGGCGGCCCCGCGGGGACGCGGTTCGACGTCGTCGTGGTGCTCGAGGACACGGGCACGGACCAGGGCAACCCGGTGGACGCGACGGACCGGGTGACGGTGCAGGTGGACAACGGGTCGGTGACGCTGAACGAGTTCGACCTCGAGGAGAGCCCCGCGGACGAGCGCCGCTGGACGATCGAGATCGAGGCCGGCGGGGAGCCCGAGACGACGCGGCGGACCGACTCGATCTGCGTCGCGCTGTACTCCGAAATCTGATAGATTCCGCAGGCTTGAGGAGAGAGGAAGCGGCATGACCAAGGCCGACATCATCGAGGCTGTGTACGAGCAGATCGGGTTCTCCAAGAAGGAGGCGGCCGACGTCGTGGAGCTGGTGTTCGAGACGATGAAGGACACGCTGAGCAGCGGCGAGAAGATCAAGATCTCCGGCTTCGGCAACTTCGTGGTCCGCGAGAAGGCGGCCCGCGCGGGGCGGAACCCGCAGACCGGCGACCCGCTGACGATCGACGCGCGCCGCGTGCTCACGTTCAAGCCCTCGCAGGTCCTCAAGGACGCGCTCAACGACTCCATCGACGGGTAGCCCGCGTCGTGCCGGCCGCTCCCTCCACCGAAGTCGAGATTCCGAACAAGGTCTTCTTCCGGATCGGCGAGGTCGGCTCGCTCACGGGGGTCAAGCCCTACGTCCTCCGCTACTGGGAGACCGAGTTCCGGCACCTCCGCCCCCGGAAGAGCAAGTCGGGGCAGCGCCTCTACCGGAAGTCGGACATCGAGCTGATCCTCCGCATCAAGGAGCTGCTCTGGGCGCGGAAGTTCACGATCGCGGGGGCCCGGACGGAGCTGAACCGGCCCCGCACCTCGCCCGCCGCGTCGGCCCCCGCGTCGCCCGCGGAGCAGGCCGCGGCGGTCGACCCGAAGCTCACGCAGAAGATCGACGAGCTCACCGTCACCACCAAGGAGCTCGAGGAGCAGAACCGCCACTCCGAGGTGAAGGCGCGCCGCGCGAACGTCCGCGCCGAGGAGGCGGAGAAGCGCGCCGCCCGGGCCGAGCGCCGGGTGGACGAGCTGATGGCGACGACGGCCCGCCAGGGCAAGGACCTCGCCACGGTCCGCGAGTCGCTCCGCCTGCTCCGGGCGAGTGTCCACCAGTTCCTCGACGAATCCCAGTAGCCTCCCTCCCCCGAGCGTCCCCGCCATGGCCGACCTGCCCCGAGGTGTCCCCTTCGTCGACCTGATCGTCCCGCCCGGTACGGCGGCGAGGGTCGAGGACCTGCAGACCCGGCTGGACCTCGTCAGCGGCGGCGCGTGGACGGTCCGCGCGGACGACGGGACGATGGAGGACAGCCTCGTCCCGATGCAGCCGCTGCGGGGGATGAACGACCGGATCCAAGTCTACCGACAGCAGCCGTTCTACCCCGGCGAGTCGCTGCAGGAGGCGGCGGGGATCGCGATCGAGGTGGCGGCGGAGACGAGCGCGATCCTCGCGGCGGTCGGCGTGTACGGCGTGTTCGCGTGGGGCGTGGTGCTGTGCGAGGACGTCCGCGGGCTGCACGGGCTGGTGCTCCTGGACTGGCTCTACAACCCGCGGCTGGACGATCGCGGCGAGGTGGTGGAGGACCCCGATCCGGCGGATGTCGAGGGGCTCCTGTCGCGCAAGCTGGCGGTGTTCCGGCAGCTGTGGACGCCGCAGCGGTCGGCGGCGCTGATGCAGCGGCTGCCTCCGGGGGCGCTGCAGCAGGTGGGGACGCACCTGGCGATGATGCTGCTGGCGCAGGGCGGGGCGTTCGACCCGCGGTACTGGCAGGGGTTCGCGATGCAGCTGGCGCTGGCGGAGGTCCGGGCCTTCGCGGGGGCGCCGTCGCCGGACGCGACGGAGACGGTCCCCCCCGGGACCACGCCCGCGGCCCCGGGCGCGCCCGCGGCCGCGCCCGCGC
>CAYFOA010000160.1:0-18425 GCA_964344575.1 uncultured Rickettsiales bacterium
CGACGGCGGCGGCCGCGGGGGCCGGGGCGCGAACCGCGGCGGCAGGGGCGCGAGCGGCGGCGGCGCGGGCGGCGGCCGGGGCGGGGACGTCGTCGACGGTGGGCTCGTCCTGGGTGTCGTCCACCGCCACCGCGGGCATGGAGTCGGTCGTCTTGCCGGACCGCTGGTAGGTCAGCCGCAGCGACACCGGCCCGAGATCCAGCTCGTCCCCCTCGCGCAGGCGGGCCTTGTTCATCGGCTGGTTGCCGAGCAGCACGCGCCCCTCCCCGGCGAGGTTGTGGGCCTCCAGGTAGCGGCCGTCGACCACGTTGATCTCGAGGTGCCGGCCGGCGATCGCGGGGTGCTTGAGCCGGAGGTGGGCGCCGTCCTCGCTCCCGATCACGAGCTGGTTCCGGTGCAGGGGGACGACGCGGATCACCTCGCCGCGGCGGATCACCTGGAATCGGGGGATGACGACCGTGCGGGACATGCGCGGGAGCAATATACTCCCCCGCCCATGCCGCTGCTTTCCGGCGCGATGAGCTGCAAGCGCTACCGCGTCCTCAACCAACCCGATCCGATCCCCCGCGACGAGTGGCTCCAGGCCCTCGCCGAGCACCGCTTCCGCGAGCCGCCCTCGGCCGCCCGCGGCGGCGAGAACCTCGGCTGGGTGTCGCTCCAGAACCTCTGCGTGACGGACTTCACCCACCACGGCTGCTTCTTCAACCAGTACTTCTGCTGGTCGCTCCGCGTGGACAACAAGACGCTGCCGTCGAAGCTGCTGGCGGCGCTGCTGGACCTCCGCGTCAAGGACTGGCTCAACGAGACGGGCCGGGAGCGGATCCCGGCGCGGATGAAGGGCGAGATCAAGGAGCAACTCGAGCTCGAGCTGTTCCCCCGGCAGCTCCCCTCGGTCGGCGTCCACGACGTCTGCTGGGACCTCGCCGCGGGGACGATCCGGCTCTTCACCAACAGCAACAAGACGAACGAGGCGTTCCGGATCCTCTTCTCCCAGACGTTCGGGCTGGAGACGCGGTCGATCGGCCCGGTGGACCTGGTCGCGGGGCACCGCCACGCCGACGCCTGGATGGGCCGCCTCGACGTCATCGGCCACAGCGACTACCGGCCGCAGGAGCGCTGACCATGGACGTCGACGACCGCGACCTCATCGACCACCCCGCAGCCCGGTTCCTGGGGCGGGAGTTCCTGATCTGGCTGTGGTTCACGTCGGAGCGGAGCTTCGGCAAGGTCGAGCTGCCGCCGTTCGGGGACGTGGACTTCTGGATCGACGACCGGATCGTGTTCCGGACCCCCGGCGAGGACCCCCAGACGAGCGACCTCAAGGGCGGCGCGCCGGCGACGACGTCGGAGGCCCGGACGGCGATGGCGTCGGGCAAGACGATCGACGCGGCGCGGCTCGGGATCCGGGTCAAGGAGCGGGAGTACAGCCTCGAGCTGCGGGCCGAGGGGCTCGAGGTGGCGGGGGTCAAGGTGCCGGCCGAAGTGAAGGACGGCGAGGACGAGCGCCTCTACGAGCGGATGTTCCTCCTCGAGGAGGCGACGGGGATCCTGGACGCGCTCTTCGTCCGCTTCTGCGCCGACCGCCTCGGGGACTCGTGGGACGACGCCGTCCTCCCCGAGATCCGAGCCTGGCTCGCGGGTTGAGATCGGCCGAGTCCGGCGTTATAAGCGCCGCGCGTGCTGGAGTAGCTCAGCTGGATAGAGTGCCGCCCTCCGAAGGCGGAAGTCGTGGGTTCAAATCCCGCCTCCAGTACCATCCCATCCCCACCAGAATCAGCATCCCCCACAGCGGACCCGGGCCCGATCCGGAGACCGAACAGCCGGCCTGCACGAACTTCGTCGGGCCGGACGGGGCGGCCTCGGGGGCCGGAGGATCGTCGGCTCCCTCGCCGTCGAACGTGCCTTCGCCCTCGGCCTCTTCCGCGGGCGCGGGGGCGTCTTCGTCCGCCGGGGCGTCGTCGCTCCCCTCGGTCTGCGTGGCCGGCTCGCCGCCCTCGTCCCAGTCGATCGCCAGCGTGTAGTCCCGGTCGCCGCCGGACCAGCAGCTCACCGCGATGAAGAGCTTGTCGCCGCTGCTGAACGTCCGCGCCGCGGGGCCGCTGTAGTCCTCGTCCTCGTTCTTGACCACGAGCTCCCGGTCGGGGCCGTAGATCCAGTAGTCGAGGTCGCTGCCCGACGCCCAGTCGAGGGTCACGCCGGCGCTGCCGGTGCAGGGGAGGTCGACCACGAACCAGTCGCGGTCCTCCGACCAGGACGAGCCGCACGAGATCGTGCCGGACAGGCGCAGGTCGCCGCCGTCGGACTCCACCGCGTCGAACTGGCCGCTGCTCGCCCAGTCGTTGGGCTCGGACTCGTGGACCGACTCGTTCGGGGCGTTGCCGCAGACCCCCGTCGGGGGCGCGTCGTCGTCGTCCCCGCCGCCGTCGTCGTCGTCGCCTGCCGCGTCGTCGTCGTCGCCCGCCGCCGCGTCGTCCGCGCTGCTCACGCTCACGTCGTCGAGCCAGACGTCGTTGCCGTACCCGGTGACGTTGCCGAACGCGATCACGACGGTGTCGCTGGACGCGAAGGCGGACAGGTCGACCGTCTCGGTCCGCCACTCCGCCGACGTCGGGACGAACGACTCGCTGTGGTCGGGCGCCGTCGCCAGCGTCGTCCCCGCCTTGTCGTAGACGACCGTCCAGTCGTCCCCGCAGTCGTCGCTCACGTAGACCTTCAGGCGGTCGTTCAGCTCGGCGTTGTAGCGGGCGTACGCCACGTCGAACGTCAGCGCCGGGTCCTCGATCGACGTGAGGTCCACGTACGGCAGGTAGAGGTAGTCGGTCTCCGGCCGGTGGTCATCGTCGAAGTTGTTGAACCACGCCGCGCCCCCGCCCGCCGCGCCGCTCCGCGCCCAGCCGACGTTCCCGTCCGCGTTGTTCAGCGACCAGCCCGACGGCGGGAAGCTCCCCCCGAAGCCGTCGCCGACCGGGCCGGTCACCGCCTCGACGAAGCCGAAGGACTGCGTGACGGCGTCGTTGCCGGGGAGCTCGTCCCCCGGCGCGTCCACCGTCACCTCGAGCGAGTGCGACCCCCCCGACGCCGCGACCGTGCCCAGCGACACGACCGCGGCGCCCCCCTGCGCGAGCGCGCCGGACCACGACGTGGCCGTCCACGCGCCGCCATCGACCCGGTGCCGGATCGTCGCCGACGTCAGCGTCGCGCTCCCCCCGTTGCCGAGCTCCACCTCGATCGCCGCGCTCGTCGCGCACGACTGCGCCGTCCCCGGGGAGACGATCGCGATCGACGCGTCGTGCTCCGCCGTGGGCGCGTTCGGGTCGAACCCGTCGATCGCCGTCGCGCCCGTCCCGCCGGGGTCGAGGTACGACGACAGCCCGAGCCCCCACGAGACGTCGAGGCGGCCGTAGATGTCGGTCCCGTTGTTCGGCGACGACCCCCAGCACGCCGACCCGCCGCCGTACAGCTGCCCCACGATGCGGTGGTCCTGGTTGAACAGCGGCGAGCCCGAGCTCCCCCCCTCGGTCGCGCCGCTGTCCCACGGGCCGACGCCCCAGTAGTTGCCCGACGTCCAGATCTGGGAGTCCTCGACGCTGAACTTCTTGATGTCGCCCCCGGGGTGGTGGATGCCGACGACGCTGTCCGCCGGCGACGAGCTCCGGTCCCAGCCCGCGTAGACCACGCCGTAGTCGGACGGCGGGTCCGAGTTCAGCTCGACGAGCACGAAGTCCGATGAGGAGGAGCTCGCCCGGTACGACGCGCCGCTCATCGAGTCGTAGGCGGGGTTCCAGCTCGGGTTGGCGCAGGCGTCACTCTCGTAGTTGAACCAGAACACCCACCAGCCGGGGCTGCCGTCGTAGCAGTGGTTGGCCGTGAGGAAGTAGGGCGTGCCGTCGTGCGCCGTGTTGTTGATCAGCGCGCCGCTGCAGAGGCTCCCCCCCATCGTGTACTTCGCGGTGGCCGCGATCTCGTCCTCCCAGCCCGCGGCCATCGAGCAGGCGACGTTGTTCATGCACGCGCCGGAGTGGTTCAGCGCGACCGCCGCCCCCGCCTTCGCCTCGCGGTAGGCGTGGGTGACGCGGGCGAGGGCGAGCTCGGCGCCGGCGGGGCCGACGTACTCGAGGATCGCCTCGTCGCCGGGGACGAGCGTCGTCGCGAAGAGGCCGTCGTCGGAGACGTTGGCGTCGGTGAACGCGCCGAGGACGTGGTCGCCGTCGGCGGACGTCACGAAGAAGGCGCCCCCGCGCGGCACGGTCCACCGGTCGAAGGCGAACGACAGCGCCGTCGCGCCCGGGGAGAGCACGGCGAGGCGCCACACCCGGCGGCCGTCGGGGAGCACGTCCCAGCGGCCGGCCTCCCGCGCGTCGAGCTTCACGTCCAGGTCGGCACCGAAGCGGAAGGGGAGGGACGAGTCGAGATCGCGGACCGCGTCCTCGGCCTCCAGCTCCGCCACGTCCACCGCCTCCATCATCGCGACGGGCACGTCGGACGGCAGCGCCCCGCTCAGCTCGGGATCGAGCGACGGCGGCATCCCGCCCCAGGAGACCTGGGCGGCGGCGGGGGCGGACGCGAGGAGGGACGCCGCGAGGACGAGGGGAGCGGGTCGAAGCATGAGGACTCCTGCCGCGGCTCCCGTCGCGGTCGCCCGCAGTCTGGGATCGAAACCGTCCGACAGTCAAGGCTGACTGTTTGGTGCGAGGGCAGGACAAGCGGACCGGCTTGGACCAAGATTGGACGCGGGATGGGGCGCGGACCGGACACGTTGTTGCCGTCGGACACGCAGCGGCTGTCGTTCGAGGCGACGTTCGACGGGGAGCGGCTCCGCAGCGAGGTCCTCCGGGCGGGCTGGCTGTGCCTCCTCTTCCTCTTCGCCGGCGTCATCATGGGGGTGATCGGCACCGTCTTCCTGAGGCGCGGGATCGTGCCGATCGAGGAGGCCCGGATCATGTTCCTGACGGGCCCGCTCTTCGCCCTGTACGAGGGGACGCTGTGGTTCTGGCTGCGGCGCCACCTGGAGCGGGGGACGCGCCCGGGGGCGTGGTTCCGGCCCGGGAACGTGACCGTCGAGATGACGGCGGTGACCGTGCACATCCTCGCCATCGCGGGCGCGGGGAGCACGCAGACGGCGATCTCGGGGCCGCCGACGATGGTCTACATCGGGTTCATGTTCCTCGCGACGCTGGCCCTGGACTGGCGGCTGCCGGTGTACGGCGGCTTCCTCGCTGCGCTCCAGTACCTCGCGGCGGCGCTCTGGATCAAGGCGACGCTGCCCGCGGACGTCGCGGCGACCCCGGTCTACGCCCCCGACGTGTACCTGCCCCGGGCGGTGTTCCTCGCCCTGGCGGGGATCGCCGCGGCGGCGGTCGCGTGGGAGGTCAAGAAGCGGGTGCTGTCGACGCTGGCGGAGATCCAGGAGCGGAAGCGCGTGCTCGACCTCTTCGGCCAGCAGGTCTCCCCCGAGGTCGCGGACAAGCTGCTGGAGCAGGCGTCGGCGGGCGGCCTGACGAGCGAGATGCGGTCGGTCTGCGTGATGTTCCTCGACATCCGCGGCTTCACCCAGTTCAGCGAGCTCCGCAGCCCCGAGGAGGTCGTCCGCTACCTGAACACGCTGTTCGACTCGATGATCGACGCGGTCAACCGCAACGGCGGCATCATCAACAAGTTCCTCGGGGACGGCTTCATGGCGGTCTTCGGGGCCCCCGTGAGCGACGGACAGGACTCCTACAACGGCGTCCGCGCGGCCCGCGAGCTGCTGTACGGGGTGGAGTCGATGGTGGAGCGGGGAGACATCCCTCCGACGCGCATCGGCATCGGCCTGCACACCGGCGAGGCGGTCACGGGCAACGTCGGCTCGCACCGGCGGCGCGAGTACACGGTGATTGGGGACGTGGTGAACACGGCGGCGCGGATCGAGGCGCTGAACAAGGAGTTCGGGTCGCAGATCCTGGTCTCCGCGGCGGTCGTGGAGGCGGCGTCGGAGCACGAGGACGTCGCCTCGGTGGAGCTGGAGCGCGTCACCATCCGGGGGCGGTCGGAGCCGATGGTGCTGCACCGGCTGGCGTGACGTTCCGCGGTAGGGTCGCCGCGTGACCGACCGACCCCCTCCTCCCCCCGGCGCGATGGGCCTCCCCCTCCTCGGCCGGACGCTGGCCTTCGTGGGCGACACCTTCGGCTTCATCGGCGACGGCCGGGCCCGGCACGGGGGGACCTTTCGGACGCGGATCCTGGGGGTCCCGACGGTCTTCATCGCCGGCCCCGCGGCGTGCGAGGTGTGGCTCGACGAGTCGAAGATCACCCGCGACGGGGCGTTCCCTCCCAACATCGAGGCGCTCTTCGGCGGCGAGAGCCTCCCGATGATGGACGGCGACGCCCACAAGGCCCGCAAGCGGCTGCTCCTCGCGGGGTTCGACCGGGCGGCGCTGGAGGCGTACGCGCCGCTGCTCCAGGCGCGGGTGGAGGACCACCTCGCGCGGTGGTGCGCGGTGGAGGAGGTCCGCTTGATCGGGGAGCTGCAGACGGTCGCGCTGGAGGGGATCGCCAGGCGCTGTTCGGGATCGAGCCCGGCGGCGAGGTGTTCGCGACGTTCGCGGCGGACTACGACGCGGTGCTGCGGGGGATCGCGGCGCTGCCCAACCCGCTGCCGGGGAGCCGCTACAAGACGGGGCTGGCGGCGGTGGCGCGGCTGAAGGCGGGGTACGCGGCGATGATCGCGGACCACCGGGCGACCCCCCGCGACGACGGGCTGGGCCGGATCCTGAAGGCGATGGAGGCGTCCCCGGACGTGCTCACGGACGCCGACCTCGAGGCCGAGCTGCACCACTTCGTGCTCGCGGGGAACATCATCTACGCGGAGTTCGCCGAGATCGTCCGCACGCTGGTCGACTTCCCCGAGGTCGCGGCGCGGCTGCGGGCGGAGGACCCGGCCGTGCTGACGTCGCCGTACCTGCAGGCCTACGTGATGGAGGTCAAGCGGAGCTGCCCCAACGTCCCCATCGCGTTCGGCAAGGCGGCGTCGACGTTCGAGCTCGACGGCTTCACGATCGAGGCGGGCTGGAAGGTGTTCCTCTGCCCCGGGGAGAACAACCTGGTCCCGGAGGTCTTCGAGGACCCCGCGAAGTTCGACCCCGATCGCTTCACGTCGCCCCGGAACGAGCACACCCGGCACCCCCACGCGTACGCCCCCCAGGGCTGCGGGGAGATGCTGGAGGGGCACGTCTGCCTGGGGATCGACCTGTCGACGTGGTTCATGGCGATCTTCACGTCGGTGCTGGTGCACGGCGCGACGTGGGAGCTGGCCCCGGCAGCGGAGCGGGGGCTGCGCTTCGACAAGCTCCCCCCGGAGCCGCGGGACGGGCTGAGGGCGCGGTTCGCGTCTAGAAGTCGATGATGACGACGCCGCGGTCGGACGACTCGTCCTCGCGCTCGCGATCCTCCCAGCCGGGAGGCTTCCGATCGGGGTAGCGGGGCGTGGGGATCTGGATCGGCTGGCGCTCGGATCGAGACTGCTCCTGCTCTCGCTTGATCTTCTCGATGATGTACGCGTCGAGCACCTGTCAGCTCCGTCTCGGGCCTACCCTCTGACTATAGCCTGTAAGACCTCATCGGAGGCTGGCAAGGGCCACCTGAGGCCTATTCGAGCTTCAGGAGGACCTGGCCCTCCTTGACGGCGTCTCCTTCGGCCACGCAGATCTCGCTGACGGTGCCGTCGTCGGGGGCCTCGATGGGGATCTCCATCTTCATCGACTCGAGGATGACGACCTCGTCGTCCTCTTCGACCTCGTCGCCCACCTTGACCAGGATCTTCCACACGTTGCCGGTGATGCTCGCCTTGACGTCCACTGCTGCCTCCTCGGTCTGCTAGAGATCGCGCCGCGAATGGAGCGGAGTTTGCCACGCGTGGGGATCGTCGGCGGGGGCCGGGCCGGGACGGCGCTGGCGCGGGAGCTCCTCACGGCGGGGGTGCCGCTGACCGGGGTGTGGAACCGGACGGCGCGGCCGGCGCCGGACGGGCTCGCCGAGGTGTGGACGAGCGGCACGCCCGCGCCACCGACCGAGCTGCTCGACGCCCACGTGATCCTGCTCGCCGTCCTCGACGGCGCGATCGCGGAGGTCGCGCGGGAGCTGGCGCTGCGGGAGGACCACGTCGTCCTCCACCTGTCGGGCTCGATGGGCGCGTCGGCGCTGGCCGGCGTGGCGGCGCACGCGGGCTGCTACCACCCCCTGCAGTCGTTCACCCCGGGCGCGACGCCGGCGCTGCCGGTGCCCCCCTACTGCCTCGCGATCGAGGGGGCCGCGGACGCGCTGGCCGCGGCGCGGGCGCTGGCCGAGGCGACGGGCCACCCCGCCGTCGAGCTGGACTCCGCGGGGCGCGCGGCGTACCACGCGGCGGCGGTGCTGGCGTCGAACCTGCTCGTCGCGCTGGAGGCGGTGGCGACGCGCGTGATGGGCCTGGCGGGGCCGCAGGGTGACGACCGCTGGCGACTGCTCTGGCCGCTGGTGGTGGGGACGCTGGCGAACCTGGAGGACGGGGACTTCGCGGGGGCGATCACGGGGCCGATCCCGAGGGGGGACGCGGAGACCGTGGCGAGGAACCTCGCCGCCCTCGCCGCCGACCCCGAGGCCGCCGCCCTCTACCGATCCCTCGGTCGCGCTGCGCTGGAGCTGGTGCGAGACCGGCTGCCGCCGGAGCGGGCCGCCGAGCTGGAGCGCATCCTCTGAGAACGAGAACGAGAACGAGAACGAGAACGAGAAGCGCGTCGCGCGCTAGTCAGGGCAGCCGTCTTCGTCGTCCCGGCGGTTGATCCGCTCCGGCTCGTCGGGGCACTGGTCCTCGGTGTCGAGGATGCCGTCGCCGTCGTTGTCGTAGTCCGGGCAGCCGCCGAGATCCTCGAACCCGTCGAGATCCTCCGGCTGGTTGGGGCAGCCGTCGAAGCGGTCGGGGATCGAGTCCTGGTCGTTGTCGAGGTCGGGGCAGCCGTCCTCGTCCTGGAAGCCGTCGATGTCCTCGGCCTCGTTGGGGCACTGGTCGTAGACGTCGGGGATGCGGTCCTCGTCGTTGTCCATCTCGGGGCAGCCGTCGTCGTCCTCGAACATGTCGTAGTCCTCGCGCTGGCCGGGGCACTTGTCGAACTTGTCGGGGATGTTGTCCCGGTCCAGGTCCTCCTTGAGCGCCTGCTGCCGCGTGCGCCGGACCTTGGGGCCGTAGCGCGCCGCGATCCGGTCGTCCTCACCGTCGGCGATCGACGGCTCGGCGGCCGTGCCCGAGGGGGCGGCGACGAGGAGCAGGGCCAGCACGAGGAGGGATCGGGTCACCGTCCGACTGTAACACCGGGAAAAGGCCGCACCAGGGCCAGGGGACCCTAAACGAAACGCCACGCCTCTGAGCCCATCCGTGCGGCGGCCGGGAACGCCCCTGGCATCCACGGGACCTCGGTTACGATGCGTGGGCATCGCGCCCTCGGCGCCCGCGGCGCCAGGAACGCCCCCGCCTCACCGTCCGGTGGACCCAGAAGCAAGGCGGTCCGCTTAGAGCGAGAAGCGCTGGACGACGATGTCGGTCGTGGTGTGGTCGAAGCAGGACCACGTCAGCTGGCCGCTGTCGTTGGCGGCGACGCTGTTGAAGAAGCCGACCGCGCCGTCGGCGAGGCGGGTCTCGATGACCCACCCGGAGCCGTCGTCGACCGCGATGAGGGCGTCGTTGTTGACCCCGTCGTGGTAGACGATCACGGCCGTGTCGCCGACCCACGCGACTGCCGCGTCGGCCCCCACGAAGTCGGCGTCGTCCACCACCTCGACCTCCAGCGCGGCGCCGGTCCAGCGGCCGAAGAGGAGGTCGTGGTTCCCGGTGTCCTGGAACGCCACGTAGATCGTGCCGCTGTGCTCCGACAGCGTCGGCCACGCGCCGACCTCGCCCTCGCTGTACCAGGTCTCCACCGTCCACGCGCCGGGGCCGCCCGACGCGACCTTGAGGTCCCCGTTGGCGAGGTCCTGGTAGGCGATGTAGACGGTGCCGTCCGAGGCGACCATCAGGTCGCTGTGCTTGCCCACGTTGGCGGGGATCTCGTCGCCCTCGTCATCGACCGGGCCGGCGGTCCCCTCGTCGACGACCTCGTCGTCCCAGGCGCCGTCGGTCTGCCACGCGACGTTGAGCGCCTCGCCGTCGTAGAAGCTGATGATCGGGTCGGTCCCGTCGAGGATGCCGATCGACGCGAACGTGCCGCCGCCGTTGGCGACGTTGCCGGTGTCCCAGGTGTCGCCGGTCTTGACGGCGTACCGGAGGCGGTCGCCCTCCCGGTCGTAGTGGGCGGCGTGGGGGACGTCGTTGGCGTCGACCGCGACCGAGGCGTAGTTGCCGCCGTCGAAGTCGCCCTGGAGCAGGCCGCCGATGACCTCGCCGTGCCCCTCGACCGTGAACTGCTCGAGCTCGATGGGGCTCCCGGTCCCGCGCGCGAGGGTCAGCGCGGTGTTGTCCCGATCCTGGTACGCGAGCCAGATCCGGCCCTGCGAGTCGAGGTCCATGTCGAGGTAGTAGCCGCGGTTGTACTGCGGCTCGGGCTCGGGCTCGGGCTCGGGCGTGGGCGCAGGCGTCTCCTCGCCGCCGTCCTCGCAGCCGCATCCGGCCAGAAGGAGACCCGCACAAGCCGTCAGGCTCAGGACGATGAAGCGGAGCTGAAGCATGAGGGGCCCTTCGAAATGCCTTTCCGTGCCGCACGCAGGCGTACCACCACGGTCCGCAGGCGGTCAAGGTCGGAAGGCGGCCCGATCCGTTCGTGCGCCGCCCTCAGGGGGCGGCGGCCAGGGCGGCCTCGCGGACCCGGTCGAAGACGGCGGCGACCGCGGCGCCGTCGGTGCCGTCGCCGTTGAGGAGGACGCAGTAGCCGGCGCCGAGGGCGGGGTGGAACGACAGCGTGGTGACCGTCCCCAGCTCGCCGCCGCCGTGGCCGATCCAGCCGTCCGCGCCGGTGAACAGGCCGAGGCCGACCGACTCGGCGCCGAGGGCGAAGTGCGTGGCGGCCATCTCCGCGGCGGTCGCTTCGGCGAGGATCCGCTCGCCGTCGAGGACCCCGCCGGCGAGGAGCGCGGCGCCGATCCGGCCGAGGTCGGGGGCGGACGCGCGGAGGGCGCCGTTGGGGTAGTCGGCGAACGAGAAGTGGTCGACGGGGACGTCGCCGTCGTGGGGGTTGGCCAGGCCGCCGTCGTCGAAGTCGTCGATCCACCACGACGTGTGGTCGAGGCGGAGGGGGGCGAGGATCCCGTCCTCGGTGAGGTCCGCGAAGGGTGCGCCGGCCTCGGCCTCGGCGAGGTAGCCGACCAGCGCGAAGCCCATGTTGGCGTACTGGAACGCCTCGCCGGGGGGCGTGGCGGTGAAGTTGGCGACGGGGTCGTACCAGGCGCCGTCGGGGTGGAAGTAGCCCTCGACGGCGTCGGCGAGGGGGAGGGTGGGGTCGCCGTCGCTGTAGAAGTCGCCCATCGCGACCCAGTTGTCGGCGACGCCGGCAGTGTGGGTGAGGAGTTGGCGCCGGGTGAGCGCCCCGCCGGCGGGGTGCTCCAGGGAGAAGCCGAGGGTGGGGCTGACGTCGGCGTCGAGGTCGAGGCCGAGGGCGTCGCGCTGCTGGAGGACGGCGATCGAGGTGACGGTCTTGCTCACCGACGCGAGGAGGAACGCGGTCTGGGCCTGGACGGGGTCGCCGGTGCCGGCGTTGGCGAGGCCGGAGGCGGCGCACCCGACGAGGCCCGCGGCGGTGAAGACGCAGGCGCTGAGCCCGGGCAGGCCGGCGGCGTCGCGGAGGTCGTCGAGCTCGGCGGCGACGTCGTCGGGCAGCGCGGGGACGACGTACGGACCGGAGACGTCGTCGTCGTCGTCGTCGTCGGACGGAGGCGGCGCGACGACGCAGCCCGAGGCGACGAGCAGCAGTGCGAGCAGGAGGCTGCGGTCCAGCACGACGTCAGCTTATAGTTCCGCGGTTCGCTCCCGTAGCTCAGTTGGATAGAGCATCCGCCTCCCAAGCGGAGGGTCGCAGGTGGTGGCGTCCTTCCGGGACGCCATCCCTCCCGATGGTCGGGACGTGCCGCCTGCGGCGTCACGCGACGCTTCGGCTTCCTGCCTCGCGTGCGAATCCTGCTTATAGTTCCGCGGTTCGCTCCCGTAGCTCAGTTGGATAGAGCATCCGCCTCCCAAGCGGAGGGTCGCAGGTGGTGGCGTCCTTCCGGGACGCCATCCCTCCCGATGGTCGGGACGTGCCGCCTGCGGCGTCACGCGACGCTTCGGCTTCCTGCCTCGCGTGCGAATCCTGCTTATAGTTCCGCGGTTCGCTCCCGTAGCTCAGTTGGATAGAGCATCCGCCTCCTAACCGGACGCGCGCAGGTTCGAGTCCTGCTGGGCCCACCATTCCAAGCTGTTGATTTTGCGGTGGAATCTCTACCGCAGCCGCCCGACGCGCAGCGCAGAGCGTCGCACGGGGTGCTGGCCGCCACGGCCCGCCTGATTTCGCTGTCATTTCCACGGGTTCACAGCTCCTCGGCCGTTGGCGTCGAGGTGGATTCATTGTCCGCCCCGCATCGGGCCATTTCGGGGCTCCCGGTCGGGGGCCGGATGGGCGTGAGGCCTTGCAGTACGTCGATCGAGGCGGCTGCATGGGCGGTGGAATCATTGATCGGCGGATCCGGTGTCCCCGGGGCTGGCCCTGAGGGCCCTGAACCCAGGGATTGGCACCTGTTTCCGGCAGGTTGGCGCCCGAGCGGCTGGCCAGCCGCGACCTGGAGTCAGCCGGGCGATCTCCGGTCAGCCGGATTGATTGTCCCCGAAGCCCGGCGGTCGGGGCACCACCCGCCCGCTGGGCCAGCCGTCCTCTCTCGCGCCGGTCACCCACTCGATGACCGGCCCACGCACGAGCCCCGCCACCTGGACGCCCGAGAGCTGGGGCTGGTCGGGCCGCTCCTTCTCCGGGTCCCAGACGGGGTCGAAGTGGACCCCGACCGAGCGGAGGACGTGTTCGATGAGGTCCGCGAGCAGACCGAAGGTCCAGCGGTCAGCGGCGAGCGGACTGAGCTCGAGGGACCGGGCGTTGAGGACGGCGCAGATGCGGTCCATCTGGGGCAATGTCGGCGTGAGCCGGCCCGCCTCGATGCGGCCGACCGTCCCCGAGCCGACGCCGAGGCGCTCCGCGAGATCGCGGCTCGTGAGGCCGAGCATCTCCCGGAGGACCTGGACGACACGGCCGTAGACCTCGGGGATGGCGACGGTTTCTCGCATGAGCGCCACCTCCTGTCCAGGGCTCTTGCTCCACATTCCGGCGCAAACCTCTTGCGCCGGAATATGGAGCGGATTATGTTCATGTGGCGCAGTCGATACTACACGACGCTGTGCCCGGAGTCGGCATGTCCGCGAATCCACCCACCGTCACCGCCAGCAGGGTGGTGGTGCTCGAGGGCGTCGCGATGACGGCGCGGCTCGGCAGGGGGCCGTGGCTGGAGCGGCGGCCGAAGGGTGGGAAGTCGTATTACCGGACGAGCTGGGAGGTCATCGAACTGGACGGGGCGGTGAAGCGCAGATCGAAGTCCCTGGGCTACTTCCGCGACGACGAGCAGGCGTGGGACGCGATCGAAGCGCTGTTCGAGGAGTTGGGGGTCGTCCTCGATCCCGCCACAGACGAGACCGAGGAGGCAGGCAAGCACCGAGGCGTGCGGCGCGGGCAGGTCCTCAAGCCGCAGATCGCCCGGATCCGCCAGGAGGCGCGGGTGCGCTACAGCCGGCTCCAAGATGAGCTGGCGCGCGCGCGTGAGCTGTTGGCGAGCCAGGGGCTTCATCCGGGGCAGCAGCCAGCACCCCCGGTTGGTCTCGCGGCCCTCCCCGAGGGCACGGCGCTGCTGGCTGTGCTGCCGGACGGGCGGTGTGTCCGGGTGCCGTTCGAGTCGCTCGTTGCGTTGGGTGTGGCGGAGGCCACGCCGGTCAAGAAGCCCGAGGAGGCCAGCACGCCGCCCCTGCAAGCGGGCAATGGCCACTCGGTCCACTCGTGGTTGCAGTCCCAGAAGCTACGGCGCCACATCGAACGGTCCTACGAGCGCAGCGCCGGCAAGCGGTTCGCCCAGATCCGCCAGCTCGTCGGAGGCCTCCCCGACCTTCCGCTCCCGGATCTCGCCACCCGCCACGTGCACGAGTACCAGGTGCTGCGACGGGAGCATGGCAATCAGGGTCGCGGATGCGCATCGACCACCGTGAAGGTGGAGCTCGAGACGCTCAAGATCGCGCTTCGCTACGCGCAGGAGTGCGGAGTCGTCACCGAGGTGATCGAGTGGAAGCCTCCCCGCTGGCGCCACGGTTCCCGAGCCAGGATCGCCTGGAGCCTCGCGGAGTACGCCCGTGCCTTGATGGTCGCAACTCCCCCGAAGCAGGACGGCGTCACCCGGGGACGACCTCCGCTGCCCTTCTCGCGGGACATCGGCGACCAGATCGTCCTGGGGGTCGAGGCCCTGCTGCGACCCGGCGAGACCCTCCACCTGAGGTGGGAGAATGTCGAGCTGGACCGCGATCCGGTGCGTTTCCACGTGGTCTCACTGCCGCAGTGGGGGTGGTGGGTCAAAGGCGACGACGGGAAGCGCGGCCGGGACCGATGGATCCCCGCCAGCCCGCTCCTCGCGGACCGGCTGCGGAAGCGTTGGCAGCAGATGGGGCGCCCCGCATCGGGGTGGCTCTTTCCGGGAAGGGACGACGAGTCGAAGCCTCGAGGGACCTTCAGAGGCGCCCTGGATCGGGTGTGCGAACAGGCCGGCGTGCGCCGGATCACATGCCACGAACTCCGGCACACCGGCGCGACCATCGGCGTGCATCACCGCGGATACAACGCGACGGACCTCATGGCGCTCGGAGGTTGGGCCTCCCCAGTCATCCCGTTGCGCGTGTACGTGCGGCCCTGCGCCGAGGCCGCAGCCCGGAAGATGCGCGAAGCAGCGCCGATCACGGAGCGGCCCCCGCCCGGCATTGATCGCGCGACATGGGTGGCCCTCCACCCATGCCGGGGGCGGAAGGAGTGACCGCCCCAGGCGAGCTCCGTGCGCCGTGGCAGCCCGAGCTCCGGCGGACGCTGGCCGCGTTCCGCCTGCCGGTGGGCCTGACGGCTGCATCGGCCGGCGAGGAGTTTGGCCCGGGCGTGAGCGATCCGCGCAGCGAGGTGGGCCTGAGCAAGCTCGCGCGACGGTACCCGGAGACCTGGCACTTGATCGTCGGCCGGCTGACCCCCGGACCGCCGCGTCCGCGGGGTGTGACCCGGATCGACCAGCTTCTCACGACCGCCGCGGTGGACCAGGCGAGGCCACGCACTGCGGACGACCAGACCCGCTTGAAGCGATATCGCGCGTCCGCCCGGCGGATCTCGGAGGCCGTCGGCGCCCGGAACCCCCGCGAGTTCGACGACGAACGACTCGAGGCCCTGCGGCACGAGCTGATCGGCCGACAGGGCCGCTTCCCGAGCCAGGACGCCGGCGCCGAGTCGGTCGCGCGCGACATCAGCTTGCTGAGGACCGTGCTCAGCTCGTGGCGCCGGGCGGCCGGCCTGCCGCCGACGGTGTCGCGGGGCCCGCGCGGACCCCGCCGGCGGATCGGCATCCGGGCTCCTCGCCCCACGGCGACGCCCGAGCTGCTCGCGAAGCTCCTGCCCGAGCTCGATGGCGCACACCGCCTGGCCTGCGGGTTCGCCGGCGGCGCCGGGTTGGGCGAGGCGGAGATCCTCAAGCTGCGAATCGTCGACATCGACCCGGAGCTCGGCGCTGTGCAGGTCGTCGGCGGCGGGACCCGGGGCCGCCCCGGGCGGGAGGCGCTTCGGTGGGAGCCGATCGCGAGCTGGGCATGGGACATCGTTCGGGTCGAGCTGTCGGACGTCCGGCGGCGCGACGGCGATGCGTTCCTCTTCCCGTGTCGCGCCGATCCCTCGCGGCCGCGCTCGACGCTCGGCCGCGGGCTCCGCAAGGCGTCCGAGCGGCTGTTCGCCACGTCCGGCACGGTCGTCACGCTCGGCTCGCTCCGCCGCATGCACCAGGAGCTGCTTCGCAGGCGGGGCTTCCCGCGCGCGGCTGTCCGCAGCTCGTGGTGGATCGAGCCGGCGCCTGCTGGCTACACCCACTCGCTGCCGGTGTGGGTCGGGGAGCAGGCGGCGCTGATGCGGAGCTGGGTTCGGCTGTGCGATCCGCCGGGCGGGCTGGGCGAGAGCCCCCGCCTCCCGAAGTCGGCGCCGAAGGATTGCGGGCCGCTCGAGCCGGAGCTCCAACCCCAGGGCACCGCGGTGGTGCGACCGAGTCGGCGTCGTCCGGTGCCGGAGTCTTGCCTGGTGGGAGCCGACCCGACGGTGCGTGACGTGCCAGAGAACGAGCAGCCGGCGCCTCAGGAGCCGGGCACTGCGGCTGCAGGCGCGCCGCCAAGCGACCCCTGGGGCGCCTCCGAGGACCATCGCGAGCACCCCGAACTCCACGAGGTGTCGCGCCTCGTCGGAACGGACGACCTCGCGCCGCTGCTGCACCCGGCCGACCTCGAGTACGTGGCGGATCGGATCCTGGAGCGGATCGAGGGCGCCGGCGGCGAGCGCTTCCCAGGCGGCGTCGAGCCGTATCGGTCGAAGCCGCGCCCGCGCATCGACGCGTCGGCCATGGGCCGAACCTTCACCGCCGAGCTGCCGCGGGCGCTGCGCCCGCTCGACCGCCGCCTCGCCGCGATCGAGCAGCGCCTGAACCGGCGGCCGGACCGCGACCGCGCCACGACAGCCCTCGTGGCCGGCGCCGCGATCGGGGCCGGCGCCACATGGGCCGCGACGAACCCCGACGAGGCGCGGGAGGGACTGCAGCGGCTCGGCGACTACCTGTACGAGGAGGCGGAGGAGGACGTGCAGCGCATGATCGAGGGCCTGGACACGAGCTGAGCCGAGGCCGGGCGTATGCTGCCGGAGGAGGCGACGTGGACATCTCGCAGATCGATCTCGAAGCGCCGTACAGCACCGACCTGATGGCCGCGGCCTTGCTGTTCGAGGCTGGGGATCGACTCCACGCCGCGTCCGGCCGGAACGAGGACGTCGGCGCCGAGGTGTGCCGCGTCGTGCTGCCGTTCGGGGAGCTGGTGGGATTGATCCCTCACCATGAGGCGGTGCCCGATCTTGGGCTCATCCAGAGACTCGCCGCCGCGGCGAAGTCTCGGCTGGCGGGGCGGCTGGGCGAGGAAGACCGCGAGTGGCTCGTCTCTCGCCTCCAGCAGGTGGTGGACTCGGCGCCGAAGGAGGCCGGTTCGCCGATGGCCGACGAGATGAACGCGTTCCGCCGCGCGCTGACGCCGGGATGACGCTTTCCGCCCGCGCCTTGGAGCTGCTCGAGGAGGCCCTGGCGTTGCCTGCCAGCGAGCGCCGGACGATCGCGGAAGCCCTGCTCGACTCGCTGCCGTCCGCCGCGACCGCCGTAGAGCCTGAGCTTCGAGCCACGGTACTGGAGCGCGTCGAGCAGGTCCTCAGCGGGGAAGCGCGGCTCGAGACCTGGGCCGAGGTCCGGCGGAGGATCCGAAACGCCCGGAGTTGAGGCGGTGGTCACGCCAGAAGCAGCTCCAACTCCTCAGGGGCGTAGCCCCCACAAGAAATGTCCACCTGGGCTGCGTTCGTAGACAGTTCTTGTCCTCCATCGGGCCCGTCGCTGGCCGAGCGGGGCTCCGCCGCATTCGCGTCCCCGGGAGGCGAGCCCAGCCGGAGACCTCGCCTACCATGTGCCGCATGGCATCGACCCGATCGATCATGACCCTCTTGGTCTGCTTCCTCATCGGTGGCTGCGCGGCGCGGTCGTCGGGGGCAGGGGCGGCATCCCCGTCGTCCCCGCCTGCAGCAGCGCAGCTCGCTGCACCCCTGCAACAGCATTGGTCGGGGCTCGACGCCGAGGAGTACTCCGCGCTCGTCAAGACCTACGGGTCCCTCGTCGACGATCCCCTGGCCGCTACAGAACGCCTCGCCCAGCGGCTGCACCCAGCGGGCGCCGACCTCAGCGACCGCGGGGTGCTGTTGACCGCGCTCGTCTACTGGGTCGCCCTCGATTTCGTCGCCCTGCACGATCGGTGGACCGGGGCGGGCAATCGCCCAGTCCTTCGCGACGCCGAGCTGGAGGTGTGGCGGCGCCTGCCCGATCGGATCGCGGACCGGACCGTCCGGGTCGGGCTCTCGCCCGGCTCGATCCTCGGCCGCAGCGGCACCGCCTACGCGCCAGGATCGGACGAAGTGCGGCTCCCGAGCTGGGCCGGCCGGGTGCCCCTGGATCGGCCGCAGAACTCCACCGGTGACCCGGAAGACTTCCGCGCCGTGCTGATCCACACGCTCCACCACACCGTCCAGGACGTGCTCGAGACCGACACCTCGATCGGGGAGGTGTCCCATCCCGTTGATCTGGATCTCGTAACCGCCGTTTGATCCCGCCTCGCG
>CAYFOA010000161.1:0-18404 GCA_964344575.1 uncultured Rickettsiales bacterium
GGCTCCGGCTCCGGCTCGGGCTCCAGCAGCGGCGGCGGGGGCGGCTCGGCGAAGACCTCCTCCTCGACGATCGGCGGCGGCGGGGGCGGCTCGGGGCGGTGCGGGAAGAACGTCAGCCCGAACAGCCCGCGCACGATCGGGGTGCCGTAGCCGCCGTTGAGGCCCACCCCCGCGCCCACGTCCACGCGGACGAACTTCTTCGGCGTGATCTGCGCCGCGATCCGGAGCTCGGCGGGGTTCTCGCCCCCCTTGCGGAGGAACCGGGGGACCGCGCCCCGCGACTCCAGCTCGGCGAGCAGCGCCAGCCGCCAGGGGAGCACCTCGTAGCGGACGCCGACCCGGGCCGACAGCTCGAAGCCGACGTCGAGGTCGTAGCCGGTGCGGACCCGGGACCGGAAGTGCGTCCCCAGCTGGACCAGCGTCGAGAAGCCGCCGATGCGGGGCTCGATCAGCATCGACAGGCCGCCGTGGGGGAACCGCTCGCCGACGAACGCGTCGCGCGCCGCCGTGGGGAGGTGGAGGTCGCCCGCGAAGCCGAAGCCGACGTGCGCGCGGCGGACCGGGATCCAGACCCCCGTCATCCGCAGCTCGCCCAGCGCGACGGGCGGCAGGTCCCGCTCCTCCCAGCCGCTCCACATGCCGTACAGGGGGACGTCGAGGCCGACGCCGAAGCCGCGGGGGAGCGTGACGAAGCCGCCCAGCGTCGTGCTCGCGCGGCCGCCCACGATGTGCGCCGCGACGCCGCGCCGGTCGACGAGGACCAGCGGCGCGTGCTCGTACTGGAGGACGACCCCGGTCCGGACCGTGAAGGGCTCGCCGTGGTCCGTCCCCGCGCCCGCGAGCCAGCCGCCGGGGGCGAACGAGGGGCGGAGGAGCTGGGTGTCGAGGTCGCCGGTCCCCGCGGACGCCGTCCCCGCCGCGAGCAGGGCGCCGGCGAGCACCGCCGCTCCGATCGGGAGGCGGTGGCGGGGCGAGGGCGGGGCCGCGGGGCGGCGGTCGGAACGGAGGCGTCGGGGGCGGCGGCGGCGGCCCCGGCGGAGGCCGAGGAGCGCGACCACCCCGAGCAGCGCCAGCCCCTCGGTCGGTCCCGCGGCGGCGGACGTCGCGCAGGCGCAGTCGTAGTCCCGGCAGACGTTGGACGGCTCGTCGCACGGCGGCGCCGGCGGGCACGCCACGTCGGCCCCGTCGCAGTCCTGGTCGATGCCGTCCCCGCACGTCTCCCCCATGTGGGGCCCGACGTGGCGGTTGGTGTCGTCGCAGTCGCCGCACCCCAGGCCGTCGGTGTCGGCGAGGTCGCAGTCGAGGCAGGGGACGATCTCGTCGCCGTCGCGGTCCTCCCAGTCCAGCGTCATCGCGACGCAGTCGTTGTCCGCGCCGTCGCACAGCTGCTCGACGTTGCCGGGGTACGCGTTGGCGTCGCCGTCGTCGCAGTCGTCGTCGTTGGGGACCCACGTCGCCGGGGGCGGGCAGCCCACGTACGGGTCGAAGGCGGGGTTGCCGAAGCCGTCGCCGTCCTCGTCCGGCCAGACCGCCACCGCGGGGGCGCCGTCGTCGATGATCCCGTTGCAGTTCTCGTCCACCCCGTCGCAGACCTCGACCACCTCGGGGTGGATGGCGGGGTCCTCGTCGGCGCAGTCGCCGTCGCAGACCATGAACCCGTCGCCGTCGAGGTCCTCCTCGCCCTCCGCGAGCACCCCGTCGCAGTCGTTGTCGACCCCGCCGTCGCAGACCTCCTCGGCCCCCGGGTGGATCTCCGGGTCGCCGTCGTCGCAGTCGTCGGGGAGCAGCCCGCCGGGGCAGATCGAGCCGACGCAGTAGCCGTCCTCGTCGGCGTCGTCGAGCGCCCCGAGGCCGGGGTGGACCCACGCCAGCCCCTCCTGCTCGCCGGGGATGACGCTGCCGTACGCCGCCGCCACGAGGAGGTCGGCGCGGCCGTCGGGCTCGAGGTCGCCGGCGGGGGCCAGCGCCGCCGCGAACCCGCCCGCCCGGTCGGGGCCGAAGCGGACGATCGCGGGCGTCGCCCCGAGCCCGGCCGAGGTCCCCTCCCAGAGGTACACGGCGCCGACGTCGATGAGCGGTCCGTCCTGGCCCGGCGCCCCCGCGGCGAGCTCGTCGCGGCCCACCCCGTTGACGTCGCCGGGGAGCGCGATGGCGGCCCCGAGCTGCGCCCCGTCCTCGTCCGACGTCGCCTCCCAGGTGGCGGCCGACAGCGGCCCCACGATCGTCCCCGCGAAGAGCTCCACGCGCCCCTCGCTGATCTCGGGATCGGACCAGCCGGGGCTCCCCACGAGGACGTCGGAGTAGCCGTCCCCGTCGAGGTCCCCCGCCGCCAGCGCCTCGCCCGCGCGGGCGAACGCCCCGCCGCCGAGGCGGGTCCAGTCGGGGGTCGTCGAGAGGCCGCCGGCGCTCCCCTCGAAGAGGAACGCGGCCCCCTCGGCGGGGAACGCGTCCTCGTAGTTGGGCGCGCCGACGAGGACGTCGTCGAAGCCGTCTCCGTCCACGTCCCCCGCGCCGGTCAGCGTGAAGCCGGTCTCGGCGTCGGCGACGTCGGCCGTCCACGTCCACGCGGGCTCCATCAGCTCGCCCCCGGCGCCCCCGCCGAAGAGGTACGCGACGCCCGCGTGAGCGCCGTCGAGATCGCCCCACGGGGCGCCCACGAGGACGTCGTCGAGGCCGTCCCCGTCGACGTCGCCGGCGCCCGCCACGGCCCGGCCGAAGCCGCTGTCCGGGTCGTCGCCGAGGGCCGTCCCCCAGGGGGTCGGGATGGGGCCGAAGGGGCCGCCCCGGAACATCATGACGAGGCCCTGGTTGGGGAGGTCGGCGTCGTGCCCGGGGGCGCCCACGATCAGGTCGTCGTACCCGTCCCCGTCCACGTCGCCGGGGCCCGCCACGGCGGTCCCCAGGAAGGCGTACTCCTGGTCGCCGGTGACGGTCCACGAGGGCGTCGTGGGGTAGCCGCCCGGCGCGCCGAGGTAGATGGCGACGCGGCCGACAGCGGGGCGGCCGTCGTCGAAGCCGGGGAGCCCGACGGCGATGTCGTCGAGGCCGTCGTCGTCGAGGTCGCCGAGGTGCGCGACGGACGTCCCCAGGGCGGCGTCCGCGAGGAGGCCGTCGACGGTCCAGGAGGGGTGGGGGGAGAGCCACGCGGCGCCGGCCGGGATCGCGACGCACAGGCCCGCGAGGGCCGGGAGGGTGGCTCGGGTCCGCATGATGCCCCGGGTCGTGCAAGAGGCGTGCACACCCGGAAGGTAGATTCGAATCGCTGTTACGACAGGAGGGGATCGGTCCGAAGACCGATCCCCTCCTGGATGGATGCGCGTCGCGCGACTGTCGTACTCGTTGTGTGCCGCCGGCGTACGTCGGGGGCCGAGTTCTGCGACTCTCCACGACCAGCGGAGAAGCGCGCCGCGTGGTGGCAAGCGGATTCCCGCGTTGCCCAGGTGATCCCCGAGCCCCTACGGGCTCGCCACCTCCACCTCGTTGGTCAAGTTGTTGCTATCCAAGGGATCACCTCCTTCCACGGCGCGTTGAACATCACCGGGATCCGTCCCGGTTCCGGTCGCCACTCGCCGGGAGGTGGCGACTGGAGAGGCCCTCCCAAGACTGCGGGGAGAGAGGAGGCCGGTGCCGCCTCCCGTTCGCCTGCTGCGAACTCCTCGCTGAAAATTGTAGCCCCCGCGATCCGTGGGGACCAGATGCGGGATGCAAACAACCCGGAACAATTCAGTAGAAGTGCGAGAAACGCTCGATGTAGTCGATCAGGTGGGCGAACGCCTCGGGCGGCCGGGCGGCGGCGATGCGGACCTTGACGCGCCAGCCGTGGCCGTGGGGGAGCTCCTCGCACGCGGAGACGTGGCCGAGGGAGCGGATGATGATGTCCTGCATGGCGTCGCGGACGGCCATGCGGTGGCGGATCTCGAGCCGGACCATCGCGCCGTCGGCCATCGCCTTGTCGGGCGAGCGGATCTGCAGCGCCCCGCGGGTCGCCTTCTCGACGATGATCATCGTGGACTCGCCGTCGATCGTGGCCGAGCCGAGGACCTCGTCGACCGCCGTCTTGGTGTCCTTGCCCGGCGTCGGGTGGTCGCCGGTGTCGGAGATCGGGAAGGAGAGATCCTCGTCGCTGATCGCTCGCAACGTGCCCGAGCTCGGCGCCCGCGGGGGGAGGCGGGGGCCGCGGATCTCGAGCGGGGGCGGTGGCCCGGCGCTCGGCGCGGCAGGCGCCTCGGGCGGGACCGCGGCCATCGCGGGAGGCGTCGGAGACCGCGGCGTGGGCGGCGGGGGCGGCTCGGGCGAGGGGGGCGGCGCCGCCGCGGCAGGCGCGGGCTCCGGCTTCGGCTTCGGCTTCGGCCGGAGCTCCTTCGGGACGGTCGCGATCTCCGACATCGAGGGAGCCGGCGGGGGGCCGAACTTGAGCGCCGCCCCGCGGGCGTTGTCGATGGCGCCGCGCAGCCCGTTGAGCGTGAACGGCTTGCTCAGGAAGGTGCTCACGCCGGCCTGGTCGAGGACCTTCACCACCGGCCCCTCCTCCGGGTACACGGCGCTCATCGCGACGACCGGGACCGCCTCCAGGCCGCGGACCCGGCGGGCCACCTTGATGAGGTTCACGCCGTCCATCACAGGGAGGCAGATGTCCATCAGGATGAGGGACGGCGGCCCCTCGCTGAGCGCATAGAGGGCCTCGTTGGCGTCCCCCGCGACGCGGCTCCGGTAGCCGAGGAGGCGGAGCATCCCGCTGGCGACCTGGGCCGCGTCGATGTCGTCCTCGACGACCAGGGCGATGGGCGCGGTCGGCGAGAGCTCGATGCCGTCGTCGGCCGAAGGCTGGGCAGGCTTCTTCACGCGCGCTTCTTATAGCAACCGCCGATGCGGGTTGCCGCGGCGCGGCTTCGTCGTTACGCTTGCGGCCCTATTGACTGACCAGTCAATCAGCCTGGAGATGCCCTGATGACCACCGCCTACATCGTCGACGCGATCCGCACCCCCATGGGCCGCCGCAACGGCGACCTGTCCCGCATCCGCCCCGACGACCTCGCCGCCCTGCCGCTCAAGGCGCTGGTCGACCGGACCGGCATCGACGTCCACGCGATCGAGGACGTCGTGATGGGCTGCGTCACCCAGGTGGGCGAGCAGGGGCTGAACATCGGCCGCACCGCGCCGCTGATCGCGGGGTTCCCCAAGGAGGTCACGGGGACGTCGGTGAACCGGATGTGCGGCAGCAGCCAGCAGGCCGTCAACTTCGCCGCCATGGGTGTCCTCTCGGGCGCGCACGACGTGATGATCGGGGCCGGCGTGGAGTCGATGTCGCGCATCGATATGGGCTCCGACATGTTCTACAAGGGCGAGATGAAGCTGCCGTCGGAGCAGCTGACGTGGCGGTACACGTTCGTCCAGCAGGGGATCAGCGCCGAGCTCGTCGCGCAGAAGTTCGGGATCGGGCGCGAGGAGCTGGACCGGTTCGCGGTGGAGTCGCACCGGCGGGCCGCGGCGGCCGAGGACGCGGGGCGGTTCACGGCGGAGATCGTGCCCGTGGAGACGGTCGGCCCCGAGGGCGAGGCGATCACGGTGACGCAGGACGGCGGCATCCGGCGCGACACCACCTTCGAGAAGGTCCAGACGCTCCGGCCGGCGTTCCAGGAGAACGGCGTCATCACGGCCGCGAGCAGCTCCCAGATCAGCGACGGCGCCGCGGCGCTGCTGCTCGCCTCGGAGGAGGCGGTGCAGAAGCACGGCCTGAAGCCGCGGGCGAAGATCGTCTCGATGTCGGTCGCGGGCGTGGACCCCACGATCATGCTGACGGGGCCGATGCCGGCGACGAAGAAGGCGCTGGCGAAGGCCGGCATGGGGCCCGGCGACGTCGACCTGTACGAGGTCAACGAGGCGTTCGCGAGCGTGGTCCTGGCGTGGTCGCAGGTGATGGAGGTCCCGCTGGACGTGGTCAACGTCTACGGCGGCGCGTGCGCGCTCGGCCACCCGCTGGGCGCGAGCGGCGCGCGGCTGCTGACGACCCTGCTGAACGCGCTGGAGCAGGAGGACAAGCAGGTCGGCCTGTCCACCATGTGCATCGGCTTCGGTCAGGGCATCGCCACGATCATCGAGCGCGTCTGAGCCAGAGCCCCAGCACCACGAGCACGAGCGTGCCCGTTCCCGTGCCCGTGCCCGGGCCCGTGCCCGCTGCCGACGAGCGGCACCCCGCACCCCGATCCTCCTGCAGGGCGCCCAGCGTCGTCGTCCCATCCCCGATCTCGTTGTTGGCGCCGTCGTCGTCGTTGTCCGCGTCGTCGTCGTCGTCGTCGTCCCCCGGCGGGATCCACGGCCCCGCCTCGTCCTCGATCCAGCCGGCGTACAGGTCCGTCCGCGTCGAGCCGGCGCTGTCGGTGCAGTTGGCGCTCGTCACGAACGAGCTCACCGCCGCGACCCGGTACGACGACGGCGTCGAGCCGGTGTAGGCGGTGCCGCCGCTGTCGCCGAAGCAGGGGCCGCCGGGGCCGAGGGACGTCAGGAGGATGTCGTCGATGGCCTCGTCCACGTCGCTGACGCCCACCCGCTTGGTGGTGTTGTCCGCGTCGGACTCGGTCGCGCCGAAGCCGACGAACGTGACGGACGTGCTCACGAGGACGGCGAGGTTGTCGGTCCGCTCCTGGATCGGGTCGACGGTGGTCACGTCGGTGCCGAGGAAGACGAGCGCGATGTCGTAGGCGGGCCACTCCTCGACGTCGCCGTCCCACGACGGGTGCTCCAGGTAGGAGGCGCCGTCGACGAAGAAGCCGGAGTCCGCGACGAACGGGTCGGTGCCGAAGTAGACGAGGTCGGGCTCACCCTGCTGGAAGCAGTGGGCGGCGGTGAGGACGACGTCGGGGCGGATGAGGGTGCCGGAGCAGAACCGGATGGCCGCGCCGGTGTCGGCGTCGACGATGTCGATCAGGGCGACGGTGGCGGGGAACTCGGAGGTCTCGGCGCCGCCGACGATCTGGGCGGGGGCGGCGGCGGGGAGCAGGAGGACGGCGACGGCGGGGAGGAGGGCGCGCACGTCTCCGATCCTACCGCTCCGAGGCACGGATCCGTCTCCTTACGGGGACGCCGGTCGCCTCGGTGACCGTCCCCGTGGGCCAGCGGACGACGAGGCGGTCGAGGGTGTCGACGCCGTCGCCGAGGCCGAAGTGGACCTGCGACGCGGACTGGCCCTGGGCGCGGGGGCCGAGGACCTCGCGGAAGAGGACGCGGCCGTCGGGGAGGGTCGCCTCGACGACGGCGCCGAGGGCGGTGGTGTTGGGGGGCGCGCCGTCGAGCTCGACGATCACCCAGGCGCCGGGGGCGCAGCGGTTGAGCTGCAGGCGGGGCGGGTGGAACGGTCCTGCGAGGACGGCGTCGACGCTGCCGTCGCCGTCGACGTCGCCCACCCCCATGCCGTAGTGGGGCTCGACGTCGTCCCAGCCCGCCGCGACGCTGACGTCGTCGAACTGCCCGCCGCCGAGGCCGCGCCACAGCAGATCGGGGTGGTCGAGCTGGCCGAGCTCGCCGCTGAAGCGGTCCCAGCCCGAGGCGTGGAGGACGTCGAGGTGGCCGTCGGCGTCGACGTCGGCGAAGTCCATCGACCAGCCCGACAACGGGGGGTGGTCGTAGGGGTAGGCGTCGGGGTGGAGGCCCGCGGCGGCGGCGCCGTCGACGTAGGTGCCTCCGCCGGCGCTGAAGAGGCAGACGGGGGGGCCGAGGTCGGACGCGCAGTAGTCGAAGGCGCCGTCGCCGTCGAGGTCGCCGCTGTCGACGCCCATCGCGACGAGGGTGACGTCGGCGTTCAGCGCGGGGGCGACGTCGGTCGTCCAGCCGGTGCCGTCGTGGTCGAGGAGGACGCTCGCGGCGGCGCCCTCGAAGGCGTTGGTGAGGACGAACAGGTCGGGGTCGCCGTCGCGGTCGCGGTCGGTGAGGGTGGCCGCCTGGGAGGTGACGGCGTCGACGCGGCCTGCGAGGGCGAGGGCGCCGGCGCCGTCGTTGAGGAACAGCTCCAGGGGCTCGGCGGAGGGGTCCTCGTCCTCGAAGTGGGAGGTGATGGTGAGGGCGTCGACGTCCCCGTCGAGATCGACGTCGCCGAGGACGATCGCCTCGGTCCCGAGCTCGTCCCCGCCGGCGCCGTCGACGAGGAGGACGTCCCCGAAGCCGCCGGCGCCGTCGCCCATCGCGACGTAGAGCCCGCCGTGGCCGCGGTGGCCGACGAGGTCCACGAACCCGTCCCCGTCGAGGTCGGCGACGCCGAAGTAGAGGAGGTCGTCGGCGGGCGCGGGGGGGAGGGCCGGTCCGGGGGTGAAGGAGCCGGCGCCGTCGTTGAGCGAGACGAACGGCAGCCCGTCCGCGCGGGAGGTCAGCAGATCGAGGTCGCCGTCGGCGTCGAGGTCTTCGAGGACGACGGCGCGGCGGTAGAACTCGTCGTCGTCCTCGTCGTCGTCGTCGCCGCCGCGGAGGCCGTCGGGGAACATCACCTCGACGAGCCCGCGCTCCTCGCCGACCTCCCGCCAGCGGTCGACGCCGTCGTGGGGATCGGGGCAGGGGACCTCGGGGCCGATCTCGAAGGGGGCGCCGGGGGCCGTGGTGGAGTCGTCATCGTCGGCAGGGGGGCCGCAGGCCGCGAGCACGAAGGCGCAGGCGAGGAGATGACACAGAGACGCGGAGACGCGGAGGCTGCTCGGGATCAACTCCGCGTCTCCGCGTCTCTGTGTTCGAACTGTCCCGGTCGCCCCGCCGAGACGACCCGGTCGATCCTCGCCAGGTCCGAGCGGACCGAAATGTCTCCCCACCCTCCGGCGGCGAGGATCTGCACGACGTCGGGCGCTTGCCCGGCCCCCACTTCGAGGGCGACGAAGCCGCCGTCCGCGAGCCAGCGCTGCCCGTCGGCGGCGATGCGGCGGTAGTGGATCAGCTCGTCCGCGCCGCAGAACAGGGCTTCGGTCGGCTCGTGCTTCAGGATCTCGGGCGCGAGCGTCTGCCGGTCCGCCTCGGGGACGTACGGCGGGTTCGCCACGATCGCGAGGACCTCGCCCGCGAACCGCTCCGGCACGCGTTCGAGGCCGTCCGACCGGACGAACCCGACCCGGTCGGCCACGTCGTTGGCTTCGGCGTTGGCCTTCGCGACGGCGAGCGCGTCCGCCGACCGGTCCACCGCGAGCACCCGCAGCGAGGGCCGCTCCGCCGCGAGGGTCACCGCGATGGCGCCGCTGCCCGTGCCGTAGTCGATCACAACGCCCTCGGCGTCCTCCGGCAGCCGCTCCAGGGCGACGTCCACGAGCACCTCGGTGTCGGGCCGGGGGATCAGCACGCGGCCGTCCACCGCGAAGTCGCGCGAGTAGAACTCCTTGGTCCCGAGGATGTAGGCCACGGGCTCGCGGTCGGTCCCGCGCCGACGGACGAGCGCTCGGAAGGCGTCCAGCTCGGCGGGGTTCAGCGGGCGGTCGAACGACGTGTAGAGCTGCAGCCGCTCCAGCTCGAGGACGTGCCCCAGGAGCAGCTCGGCGTCGAGCCGACCGGTGTCGATCCCGCGGCCCGCGAACCAGTCGGCGGTCGTCTTGAGGAGGTCGGCGACGTCCCGCGGCATCGCGTCAGGCGTCGGACTCGACGGCCTCGAGCTGCTTCGCCTGGAAGTACGTGGTGCAGGCGTCGATCATCTCGTCGAGCTGCCCCTCCAGCACCTGCGTCAGGTTGTGCTTCGTCAGCCCGATCCGGTGGTCCGTGATGCGGCTCTGGGGGAAGTTGTAGGTCCGGATCTTCTCCGACCGGTCGCCCGTCCCGACCTGGGCGAGGCGCATGTCCCGCTGCTCGGCCTGCTGCTCGGCGAGCATCCGCTCGTAGATGCGGGCCCGGAGGACCTTCATCGCCTTCGCCTTGTTCTTGTGCTGGGACTTCTCGTCCTGGCACTGGACGACGACGCCGGTGGGGAGGTGGGTGAGCCGGACCGCCGAGTCGGTCGTGTTGACCGACTGCCCGCCGGGGCCGCTGGCGCGGTAGACGTCGACGCGGATGTCGCTGTCCTGGAGGTCGACGTCGACCTCGTCGGCCTCGGGCATGAGCGCGACGGTGCAGGTGGACGTATGGATCCGGCCCTGCGTCTCCGTCGACGGGACCCGCTGGACGCGGTGGACGCCGGACTCGTACTTGAGCCGCGTCCACGCGTCCTTGGCCGAGATCGAGGCGACGATCTCCTTGAACCCGCCGGCGGAGTTGTAGGACGTGTTCATGACGTCGAACTTCCACCGCCGCCCCTCGCCGTAGCGCTGGTACATGCGGAACAGGTCGGCGGCCCACAGCCCGGCCTCGTCGCCGCCCGCGCCGGCCCGGATCTCGAGGATGACGTCGCGCCCCTCGTTGGGGTCCTGGGGGAGGAGCAGGAGCTTCAGCGCGAGCGCCGCCTCCTCGATCGCCGGCTCCAGCCGCGCGACCTCCTCCTTGGCCATCTCCTTCAGCTCGTCGTCGTCCTCGGCGAGCATCTCCCGCGCCCCCTCGAGCTCCTCGGACAGCGACCGCCACGTGCGGTAGCCCTCGACGACCTGCTCGAGGTGCTTGTACTCGCGCATGAAGTCGGCGAACTGGCGGGGGTTCGACGTCAGCGACGGATCGGACATCCGCGCGCCCATCGCCTCGAAGCGGTTCTCGACCGTCGCGAGCTGCTCGAACATCGTGAGGAGGGGAGGTCAGCCGGCGGCGGCGGGGAGGAACGTGACGTTGTTGTAGTCGGGCGACGTCAGCGTCCCCTCCTGCTCCAGCGCCCGCTTCAGGGACGTCAGCGCGACCTCGAGCTGGTCGTCGTCCGGCTCGATGGTGGTCAGCTTCTGGACGAGCTTGCCGGGGACCGACATGAAGCTGAGGAAGCCGCTGCTCTTGCGGCGGCCGGCCCACTTGATGAACTCGTAGGAGAGGCCCGCGATGGGGATCATCAGGGGGATCTTGATCGACGCCTGGAGGAGGTTGAGCTTCCACCCCTCGGCGGCCGGCAGGAACGGCTCGATGATCGGGAACGCGCCCGCGAAGACGCCGATGCTGATGATGATGACGAACACCAGGAACGACGTCCCGCAGCGGGGGTGGAACGTCGGGTAGCGCTTCGCGTTGGCGACCGTCAGCTCCTCGCCGGCCTCGTAGACGTGGATGCTCTTGTGCTCGGCGCCGTGGTACTGGAACACGCGGCGGATGTCGGCCATCCGGCGGATCAGCATGATGTAGCCGATGAAGATGGCCATCTTGATGACGCCGACGAGCAGGTGGAACGACGCCAGCTTGACCGGCGCCTCCGTCGTCAGGGGGTTGCCCTGGGCGATGTTGAAGACGCCCGCCGCCGCCCCGTGCGGCAGGTAGATGAAGAGCGCCATCCCGAGGACGAGGCTGAACGTCAGGCTGAGCGCGATCGCGCCCTTGGTCATGGCGCTGCCGATGGCCGACGGGTCGCCGTCGTCGTCCTGCTCCTCGCGCGCGGCGTCCAGATCGACGACGCCGGCCTTCTCCGCCTCCTCGGCGCGCTTGGCGTCCTCCTCGTCCTGCATCGCCACGTCGGCGCTGAAGGAGAGGGCCTGCATGCCGTTGACGAGCGACTCGACCATGACGGTCGCGCCCCGCAGCAGCGGCCACTTGAGGAACTTCAGCCGCTCGACGAGCGGGACCCACTCGCTGTCCTTGACGAGGATCGAGCCGTCGGCCCGGCGCACCGCGATCACCATGGACCGCGGCCCGCGCATCATCACGCCTTCGAGGACGGCCTGGCCGCCGACGTCGAGCTTCTTCGCCACTAGCGCCGCTTCTTGCTCAGCTTGCTGAGGTCGAGCTTCCCGTACTTCTGGTTGAACCGCTCGACGCGACCGGTGGAGTCGACGATCTTCTGGGTCCCCGTGAAGAACGGGTGGCACTTGGAGCAGAGGTCGATCTTCAGCAGCTCCTGCTTCAGCGTGCTGCGCGTCCGGAACTCGTTGCCGCACGCGCAGCGGACGTCGATCTCGGTGTAATCGGGGTGGATTCCCGCCTGCATGGTCTTGTCTCCCGCTAGAAGGCGCGGCCTTCTATCACTGATAGGTCGCGATCGCTACGAGTTGTTCCGCGCGTCCTGCGCGGAATCCCTTCGGGACGCGCCGCTGCGCGGCACGCGATTCTCCGGCTCCTGCCTACGAATTCATGGCCTCGAGGAACTCGTCGTTGCTCTTGGTCTTCTGGAACTTGTCGAGGAGGAACTCCATCGAGTCGATGACGTTCAGCGGCGCGAGCACCTTGCGGAGCAGCCACAGCTTCTGGAGCGTGTCGGCGGGCAGGAGCAGGTCCTCGCGGCGGGTGCCGGACTTGTTGATGTCCAGCGCCGGGTAGATGCGGCGCTCGACGAGGCGGCGATCCAGGTGGATCTCCATGTTGCCGGTGCCCTTGAACTCCTCGAAGATCACCTCGTCCATCCGGGAGCCGGTGTCGATGAGCGCGGTCCCCATGATGGTGAGGCTGCCGCCCTCCTCGACGTTGCGCGCGGCGCCGAAGAAGCGCTTCGGGCGGTGCAGGGCGTTGGAGTCGACGCCGCCCGACAGGATCTTGCCGCTGGGCGGGACGACGGTGTTGTACGCGCGCGCCAGGCGGGTGATCGAGTCGAGGAGGATGATGACGTCCTTCTTGTGCTCGACGAGCCGCTTGGCCTTCTCGATGACCATCTCGGCGACCTGGACGTGGCGCGTGGCGGGCTCGTCGAACGTGGACGAGACGACCTCGCCCTTGACGGTCCGCTGCATGTCGGTGACCTCCTCGGGCCGCTCGTCGATGAGCAGGACGATGAGGTAGGCCTCGGGGTGGTTGGTCGCGATGGCGTTGGCGAGGGCCTGGAGGATGACCGTCTTGCCCGTCCGGGGCGACGCGACGATGAGGCCGCGCTGCCCCTTCCCGATGGGGGTCATGAGGTCCATGATCCGGGTGCTCAGGTTGGTCGGATCGAACTCGAGGTCGAGCTTCTCGTCGGGGAAGAGCGGGGTGAGGTTCTGGAAGAGGACCTTCCGCTTGGCGACCTCGGGGGGGTCGAAGTTGATGGACTCGACCTCGGCGAGGGCGAAGTACCGCTCGCCGGGCTTCGGCGCGCGGATGGTGCCGTCGACGGTGTCGCCGCTGCGGAGGTTGAAGCGGCGCATCTGCTGGGGCGAGATGTAGATGTCGTCGGGGCCCGGCAGGTAGTTGTAGGTGGCGGAGCGGAGGAAGCCGTAGCCGTCGGGGAGGCGCTCGACGACGCCCTGGCCGAAGACCTTGCCGCGGCGGCCGAGGTGGACGCCGAGGATCTTGAAGATCAGCTCCTGTTTGGACATGCCGCCGACGTCCTCGATGTCGAGGGTGGCGGCGTGGACGATGAGGTCGTCGACCTTGGACTCCTTGAGGGCGGTGAGGTCGAGATCGGGGGGCGCCTCGCCCTCCCAGACGATCTCGGGCTCGCGGTTCACGCGGCGGCCGCGGCGCTTGCGGCGGCGGCGGCGGCGGCCCTCGCCGTCCTCGTCGTCGTAGCGGGGGCGGCGCTCGCCGGCGCCGTTCTCGCCGTCGGCGCGGGATCCGCCGTCGGCGCGCTTGTCGCCGTCGCGGCGCTTGTCGCCGTCGTGACGCTTGTCGCCGTCGGCGCGCTTCTCGCCGTCGCCGGAGTCGCCCTTGGGGGCGTCCGCGGCGCCGTTGTCGGCGGCCTTCGCGGGGGCCTCGGAGGGCGCGTCGGCGGGGGCCGCGTCGGCGGTCTTGGCGGGGGTCTCGGTAGCTTCTTGGGTCTCGGACATGGTGTCGGTTCCGTCGTGTGAAAGAGAGGGGACGGGTGAATGGATGGCGAGGCTCGGATCGCCTCTGCGCGTGGACCCGGCGCACTGCGCGCCGGCGCTCCGACTTCTGGTTGGAAGGGAGGACCTCCCCGGGGGGAGATCGAGGGGAGAATGGGGACGACTTCCGGAGTTGTCAAGCAGATCGATGTCGCGTGCCCGATCAGCCCCCGTCGATCTGCGCGACGAGCCGCGCGGGCCCGAGGGCGCGGTAGCTCTCGACGACCCACCGCTCGAGGGTGGCGGCGTCGGGATGGTCGTCGGCCTGGAAGCGGAGGGTGACCCACCCGTGGTTCCCCGCGTCCACGCGCGGGTCGTCCAGGGCGGCGGCGTCGGCGTAGGAGTCGGTCAGCTTGACCATGGCGTAGATGTGGGCGGGCTTCTCGCCGAGGTAGAAGAAGGCCTTCTTGCCGACGCGGAAGGCGCGGTTGACGCAGGACTCGCCCTCGCTCGCCTCGGGCAGGGCCATGGCGGCGTCACGGAGGCGGCGGCTGATGGGATGAGCGAAGGTCTCGACGGCCACGGGGTGCTCCTGGAAGGGGGGGCCATCGTAGACGCCCGAGGCGACCCCGCGAATGCGCGGCGACCAGCCCGGCTGGAGCCGGAGGACGTGAAGGAAGCACTCGCCTTCGCTGCGGCCTCTCTGGACGACTGCGGGCTTCCGATCGACACGCCCCCTGCGTGACCGCGCTCGTCCTCGACATGTGCGTCGACCGGCGCGCCGACGACGCCACCAGAGCGGCCATCGGGGGGCGAGCGGCGTAGTCGCGGTCGCGAAGCGACGTTCACCGATTGCCAGCGAAGCTGGGGACCTGACCGCGCCCCGGAGCGCCGGCCGAAGGCCGCGGTTACCGGTCGTTAGCCGTCGTTCCCCGCGACTGGCTCCCGAGTGGCGGCATCCACCGGCCCACGCCCCTCGGAGGGCTACCCCTCACCACCTCGCCTCCGCCGGCGCATGTACTCGCGGCACGCTTCGTTGATCCGGCTCTGGTACGGCCCGGGTTGGGACTTGAACCAGGCGAGCAGATCCATGTCCATGCGGATGCTGATCTGCTTCTTTCGGGGACGGAAGAAGCGCCCTCGCTCAGCGGCGGTCCAGTCGCGCACCTCCGGCGCATCATCGAGGTTGATCGCCTCCTCGGGCATGGCCCCCAGGGCCGCCAACTCCTTGTCTCGGTCAGTGCTCATATGCCTTCCGTTCGTGCTTCGTAGCCTTTCGGGCGGAGATGATTCGGACCAGGGGCTCCTCGCCTTCTTCGCGCACGGTGTGGACGACGAGAAGAAGCACTTGGGTTCCCACTCGCCCGATGGTCACCCAGCGCTCCTCGGTCGAGGCCTCATCGAGCACGGAGAGATGGAGTGGGTCATCGAAGACCTCGATGGCGAGCTCGAACTCACTCCGTGCTTCAAGCGGTTCTGCTCTGCCTTCTCCGCATCCCACTCAAACTTCATCGTCACACCCGAAGATGCGCCTATGTATATACATAAGTGTATTTACGCACAAGGAGAATGTCGGCTAACGCAGTCCCCGGTAACCGACGCCCCGCGAACGCGGGTGTGCGGGAGGGGCGCGCCTCCGGCCTCAAGGGAGCGGCCATCGGGGGGCGAGCGGCGTAGCCGCGGTCGCGAAGCGACGCTTACCGATTGCCAGCGAAGGCTTCTGCTGCGACGCGCCCCGGAGTGCCGGCCGAAGGCCGCGGTTACCGGTCGTCATGGGATGTTGCCCCGGGTAGAGGCGATGGGCACGGGACAGGCTTCTAGTCCGAGCGGCCGACTCGACGATGCCAGTAGTCGGGACGGCGCTTCATGTGGGCGACTGCGATCACGTAGAGCGGGTCGCCGGGTACGTAGATGATGCAGTAGGGGAAGCGGTTGAGGCGCAAGCTGCGGAACTCGGAGGAGGATCCGTCGAGCATGACGCGGTGCCCAAGCTGCGGAAACCCCCGCAGAAGCGCCACCGCCTCATCGAGCGCTGTGAGGAACTCGAGCCCCAGGCCGCGTCGCTGGTCCTCGTACCAGGCCGCCGCCTCGCGAACCTCGGCGACGGCCTCGGGATGGCCCTCGAAGTTCACCGAGATTGGAGGTCGGCTCGGATCCGGGCGATGGCCTCATCCCAGGGCACCGCTTCGACCACGCCCGAACGAAGCTCCGCAAGGCGCCGCTCCAAGACGGGACCCCAAGCTCGCGCCCACTCGTCCGGGGAGAGCTCCTCACCGTCGGGCTCCAAACTCCTGCTGAGTTCGAGCGTGAGACGCGCCCGCTCGGCTGCCGGAAGGGCGAGTGCGTCCTCCAGGATGTCATCAGCGGTCATGCCGAAAGCGTAACGACTGGTGGCAGCCGATGCCAGCAGAGCCGAGAGTGACCACGCCCTGAGCCATCCATGCCGCATAACGCAGTCCCCGGTAACCGACGCCCGCGAACGCGGGTGTGCCGGAGGGGCGCGCCGACGACGACACCAGAGCGGCCATCGGGGGGCGAGCGGCGTAGCCGCGGTCGCGAAGCGACGCTCACCGATTGCCGGCGAAGCAGGACCTGACCGCGCACCGGAGTGCCGGCCGAAGGCCGCGGTTACCGGTCGTTAGACGGCGTGCTGCCGGCGGACCAGCAGGATGCTGCCTTGGGGTGCGGCCCTACGGGAGCCGAGCTCGCCAATAGCCCGGCTCCTGGCGATCGTGCGCCACGGCGACGACGAGGAGATCTTCTTCGATGTAGATGAGCCCGTAGGGGAACCGTTGGACAGGGACCCGGCGGACTGGCTCCGTGGTGGCGGTCTCCTCCCAAATCCGGCCGATTGCAGGATGCCCCTCGATGAGCTCCAGGGCCGCATCCACCCGATCGAGGAAGCGTGTCCCGCGACCCCGACGCTCTGTCTCGTATTGGAAGGCGGCCTCGTCGAGTTCGTCCTCGGCCTCCGGCAGAAGCCTAGCCTTCATGGAGTTGGCGCAGCCTCCCCCGGATTCGGTCGATGGCTTCGGCCGCCGGCACTGGCTGACTGCGGCCCTCGCGATAAGCGCGCAGCCGGTCGTTGACCTCGGTCACCCAGGCATCACGGACCTCCGGGGCCATCCCGGCGAACCCTTCGAGGCTCTCCAGGATCTGACCCGCGAGATCCGCGCGCTCGTCCTCGGGAAGTTCGAGCGCAGCGGCCAGGAGCTGCTTAGCAGTCATGCTCCGAGAATAGGCCGATCTATCGGGACCGCCAACGAGGAGACGAGGAGACGAGTAGGCGGCATGTCGTCCAACACTCACTCGGTAACCGACGCCCGCGAACGCGGGTGTGCCGGAGGGGCGCGCTTCGGACGCCTCCAGAGCGGCCATCGGGGGGCGAGCGGCGAAGCCGCGGTCGCGAAGCGACGCTCACCGATTGCCAGCGAAGCCCCGAAGCGTCCTCGCGCCCCGGAGTGCCGGCCGAAGGCCGCGGTTACCGGTCGTTAGCAGCCTGTTGATCTACTCCAGATTCCCCTGTTGACGATCGCCCTGTCTGCTTCGTCCGGATAACGTGGCTCCAGAGCGGAGCTGGGACATGGCGCTAGGTCGGAAGCGGGCGAAGCAGACATCGATGTGGGTGGCGGGGACGAAGCTCCAGCGGGGCCCTCGGCACGCGTTCTACGAGCGGCTGGAGAGCCTGCTGGTCGGGGCCGAGTTCGACCGCCGCGTCGAGGGATGGTGCTCGCCGTACTACGAGGCGGCGGGCCAGCCGGGGCGGCCCTCGGTGCCGCCCGGGGTCTACTTCCGCATGCTGCTCGTCGGGTACTTCGAGGGCATCGAGGCCGAGATTCGCGTCCCATCGGGCGTAGATCAACGGACTGTTAGGCGTTGTTTCGGGAGACAGACCTTCCGGCCTGCATACTGATTCGGGGGCTTGTTTGACGGCATAGCGGCGCTATATATGGTGCTATAGTGGTGTCGTGATCCGGATCGTGGTCGATACGAATGTGCTCTTCGAGGGCCTCACCAAGGCAGGAGCCTGCGCCGACGTCATCGACTTGTGGGTGGGCCGTGCGGTGACAGTCTGCGTCTCGACGGCCCTCGCGCTGGAGTACGAGGAGGTGCTGACGAACAAGCTCGGCGACAACAAGAGGGCTTTGGCGCTCCCCGCCCTGCAGGCTCTGCTCAACCGAGTGGAGTTCGTGGCCATCCTCACCCAGGTCCGACCGATGTCACCGGATCCTGACGACGACCTCGTGATCGAGTGTGCCTACAACGGCCATGCCGACATCGTGACCCGAAACCGAAAGGACCTGGCGCCGGCTGAAGAAGCGCTGGGGATCCGGGTACTCAGCCCGGAGCAATTCCTCGAACTACACAAGGAGAACGACGATGGCCCGACTGACCCTTCGACTTCCTGAGTCGCTGCACCAGCGCCTCGTCCGCCAGGCGCAGGCCGAAGGCGTCTCGATGAACCAGTACCTGGTCTACGCCCTGACCAAGGCTACGGCTGCTCACTCGCCGACGGAGCAGCGCGCCCGCTTCGACGAGCTCCGCACCCGCTTCTCCGACGACGAGGCTGAGGCGGCTCTGGCCGAGCTTTCGGCAAGCCGCGGCGGCTAGCGCCACTCATTCAACCCGTCGTATTCGCCCAAGTAGAGACGGCGTGATCCCCAAACGTGGTACGAGTCG
>CAYFOA010000162.1:0-18255 GCA_964344575.1 uncultured Rickettsiales bacterium
CTTCCTGGCGACGGGCTTGGGCTTGGGCTCGGGCGGCGGGTTGAGCCAGGCGTCGACGACCTCCTTCGACACGCCGGCCTCCTCGAGGATCGGGAGGACGGCGCCGCGGCCGTCGCGGATGGCGGCGATGACGTCCTCGTCGGCGGTGCCGGCGGCGGCGAACGCGACGAGCTCGTCGGCGGAGCAGCACGGCGGCGCGGGGGTCGGCTCGGGCGCGGGGGCCGCGACCGGGGCGGGCGCGGCGGCGGGGGTGGTGCACGCCGCGAGCGAGAGAGCGGCGACGGCGAGGAAGCTGGAACGAAGCATGGGGTCCTCCTTGGGGGGTTGAGGCGCGCATTAGTAAGGTCGCTTTACTAATGCGCCAACCGTTTTCTTCAAAAAGCCCGCCGGTCTGCTAGACGTTCGCGGTGCGCCGCCCCTCCGCAGCCCCGATCGCCGCCCTCGCGCTGGCCCTCGTCGCCTGCCCGAAGGCGGGCCCGAAGCAGGCGGCGCCGTCGGTGCACGAGCAGTCGTTCCTCTACGCGTGGCAGCGGGTGGGGGAGGCGTACCCCGATCCGGAGATGAAGGGGCTGGACTGGGAGGGGATCCGGGACGAGCTCCTGCCGCGGGCGCAGGCGGCGGAGTCGGCGGGGGAGGTGCGGGTCGTCATCGGGGAGATGCTGAACCGGCTCGGGGAGTCGCACTTCGGGGTGATCCCGGCGGACGCGTTCTCGACGCTCGCAACGAGGGGGACGGACGAGGACGAGAACGAGAGCGAGAACGACGGCGAGAACGAGAACGAGAACGAGAGCGAGAACGAGAACGAGAACGACGTCGAGAGCGAGAACGAGAACGAGAACGAGAACGACGTCGAGAGCGAGAGCGAGAACGAGAACGAGGACGAGGACGGCGCCGAGAACGAGAACGAGAGCGAGAACGAGAACGAGAACGAGAACGAGAACGAGAACGAGGACGAGAACGACCCAGCCGCGGAGCCGGGCCCGGAGCCCGAGCCCGCCCCCACCGGCCCCCGCGAGGAGGGCGACGTCGGCCTGTCCCTCCGCGTCCTCGACGACCTCGTCGTGGTCACCGCCGTCGAGCCCGGCTCCTCCGCCGAGGCCGCCGGCGTCCGCCCCGGGTGGGTCGTGGAGCGCGTCGGCAAGCTCGTCCCCGCCGAGCTCCTGACGACCCTCCGCGAGGCCGTCCCCCACGGCGCCGAGATCTTCGCCGTCGGCGGCATCGGCAGCCGCTTGACCGGCGCCGTCGGGACCTCCGTGACCGTCGCCTTCCTCGACGGCGACGACCAGCCCGTCGAGCGGAAGCTCCGCCGCGGCCCCCGCCGGGGCGAGGCCGTCCGGTTGGGGATGCTCCCCGAGGAGCTCGTCCGCGTCGACCGCCGCACCCTCGACGAGGGCCGCGTCGCGTACGTCTCCTTCACCATCTGGCTCCCCGCCGTCGTCGGCGAGTTCACCTCGGCGATGACCGACGCGAAGGCCTCCGGCGCCGACGGCGTCGTCATCGACCTCCGCGGCAACCCCGGCGGCGTCGCGGGGATGGTCATGGGGCTGGCGGGGTTCTTCGTGGCGGAGCGGGGCGTCTCGCTCGCCACCATGATCACGCGGGAGAACACCCTGAAGTTCGTCGTCAACCCGCGGGTCTCGACGCAGCGCCTCGACGGCGTCCCCCTCGCCATCCTCGTCGACCCGCACTCCGTCTCGACCTCGGAGATCTTCGCCGTCGGCCTCCAGAAGACCGGCCGCGCCCGCGTCTTCGGCGAGACGTCCGCCGGCATGGCGCTGCCGTCCGTCATCGAGCAGCTCCCCAACGGCGACGCCCTGCAGTTCGTCACCGCCGACCTCCTCGACCCCGACGGCGAGCGGGTCGAGGGCGTCGGCGCCGTCCCCGACGAGGTGACCCCGTTGACCCGCGCCGCCCTCCTCGCAGGTCAGGACCCTGCGTTGGAGGCGGCGCTCCGCTGGATCGCCTCCCACCGTCCGCAAGGAGACCCCGAATGACCCACCGCCGCTCCCTCCTGCTGCCCCTCGTGGCCGTCGTCGCGCTGGCGCTGCTGCTGCCGCTCCCCGCCGTCGCCAAGAAGAAGGGCAAGAAGAAGAAGCAGGCCGACCCCCCGACCGCGCAGGAGCTCCGCGCCCGCTACCTCGAGGTGACCAACGAGGACGCGATGTACGCGCAGGGCGGGTGGACGATGACGGGGACGTTCGCGATCCCCGCCCAGGGGATCACCGGCCCGGTGCTCGTCAAGGGGACCGCGAACAAGAGCTACACGATGATCGAGATCCCCGGGATCGGCGTCGTCGAGGAGGGCTACGACGGCACCCACGCCTGGTCCAACGACCCGATGCAGGGGCCCCGGCTGAAGTCGGCCGAGGAGACCGCGGAGTCCGCCTTCAACGCCGACGTCGGCTCCGACTGGGGCGCCAAGTACGAGATCTGGGAGACCCAGGGGGCCGGCGAGTACGACGGGCGCGACGTCTGGCGCGTCCGGCTCGTGCCCAAGGGCGGGCTCCCCGAGCGGACGCTGCTCTACGACGCGGAGACGGGGCTGGAGCTCGTGATGATCACGTCGTCGCTGACGCCCATGGGCGAGGTCACCTCCACCATCGAGTTCGCCGACTGGAAGGACCACGAGGCCGGCTTCAAGTACCCCGGCACGATGACCAGCTCGGCGCTCGGGATGGAGCAGGTGCTGACGTTCGAGACCATCGTCCTCGCGCCCGACGACCCGGCCTCGTGGACGCTCCCCGCGGAGGTCCAGCAGCTGCTCGAGGAGGAGCCCGCCGAGGCCGCCCCCGAGGCCGAACCCGCCCCCGAAGCCGAGCCCGCTACCGCCCCGGAGGGCGCAGCGCCTTGACCGCGACGTCGACGTCCTCCACGAAGAAGCCGTCGGCGCCCCGCTCCACCAGCAACCGCAGCTCCTCGCCGTAGCCGAGCTTGCGGCCGTCGTCCCGCTCCGCCCGGTACTTGTCCTCGGGGCGGACGGTGTAGGGGTGGACCTTGAGGGCGGCGTCCTGCGCCGCGGCGAGCCACGGGACGCCGTCCCCGAGCAGGTCGAGGCTGCCGATCCAGGGGCCGATGCCGGTCGCGTAGGTCGCGACGAAGCCGAGATCCGCGACCACGTCCGCGTACGTCGTCTCGGGCCCGAACCGGCGCCCGGCCTCGCCGTAGATCGCGACGAGGTCGTCCCCCGCGGCCGCGTGGGCGCGGACGTCCCAGGGGTACGAGAAGGAGCCGAAACCGTCGGACGTCGCCCCGATCAGCTGGACCCGCGGCCACTCCGGGCGGAGCTCCTTCAGCCGCAGCAGCGGCTCGATCTCGAAGCACTGGACGAACACCCGGGTGGGGTCGTCGCCGAGGTCCTTGGCCGCGACCAGCGCGACGATGTCGTGCCCCCGGGAGCGGAGGTAGGTCGGGTGCTTCAGCTCCGGGTAGAGGCCGACGTGGGCCTCGCGAGCGAGGGCGATCACCTCGTCGAACGTCGGGACGAGCTCGTCGGTGAAGGCGAGGTTGCCGGGGCGGACGTCGGGCATCCGCTCCCGCGCGCGGAGGGTCCGGATCTCCGCGAGCGTGAAGTCGTCCGCGAACCACCCCCGGACCTCCTCCCCGTCGAGGTCCCGGACGGCCACGCGGTCGGCGAACTGGGGGTGCTCGGCGACGTCCGTGGTCGCCTCCTCGATCGGGTAGCGGCCGTCGGCGTCGGGCTCGGTCGCCGTCTCCGCGAGGAGGACGTCGTGGCGCGCGATGAGGACGCCGTCCTTCGTGACGACGAGGTCCGGCTCGATGAAGTCCGCCCCCTGCTCGATCGCCAGCCGGTAGCCCGCCAGCGTGTGCTCGGGGCGGTCCGCGGGGGCCCCGCGGTGGGCGATGATCAGCGGGTCCGCCGCCACCGCCGGCACCGCCAGGGCCAGCCCCAGGAGGAGCGTCGCTAGCGGCGACGTCGCGCGAACGGCAGCACGAAGAGGAGCAGCGCGAGGAGCGAGGCCGGAGCGTCCGCGCCGGCGCTGCAGCCGCAGCCGCTGCCCTCCAGCCCGCCGCCCTCGATCGGCTGCCCGTCGGGCCCCACGCCGGCGCCCGGGACGAACACCTGCACGGCCACGTCGTCGAGGTTCCAGCCGCCCAACTGCAGGCCGGCGTCCGTGATCAGCTCCCACTCCACCTCCAGCGTGCCGCCCGCCTGCACGAGGTCGGTGACATCGTAGCTGCGGAGCGCCCAGTGGCTGTCCGCGTGGTGGTTGGCGCTGTCGTCCTGGTTCGGGCCCGCGTACTGCGTCCACAGCGCCTGGCCGTTGACGCGGACGAGCGCGTTGTCCCAGAACCCGTCCTCGACGTTCAGCCAGCGGCGGAACTGCAGCTCCACGGCGGTCGCCCCGGCGGGGATGGCGATGGACGGCGACCGGAGGACGTTGTGCACGCCCGGCTGGTAGAGGCCGTTCCAGTTGTCGAGCATCGCGAGGTCGTTCCCCCAGGCGTTGTCGCCGGAGTACGCGCCCAGCGGGTCGCCGCCCTGGCCGGTGGGCGTGCCCCACTGCCAGTCGTCCGCGCCCTCCTGGTCGGGGCCTTCGAGCAGGACGTGCGTGTAGCCGCCGTCGTCCGCCTCGAAGTCCTCGAAGTAGACCTCGCTCCAGCCGTCGCCGCCGACCCACGCCGCGAACCACGGGTCGGTGATGGACCCCGTCGGGAGCGCCGCGCCGACCGCGCCGGTGCTGTCGATCAGCTCGACGGTGTAGCGGACCAGCGTCCCCGCCGCGGCCGCCGGGATGGCGCCGCCGTACGCGCCGCCGCCGAGGGCGTCGAGGGTGAGGGTATGGAAGTCGTCGACGTCGCCGCTGCCGTGGGTCCAGTGGACGAGCACCTCGCCGACGTCGCCGGTGGTGCAGTCGGGGCGCGCCAGCTCGGCGGTCAGCGCGATGGGGAGCGGCTCGCCGGCCGCGACGCCGCCGACCTCGCCGAGCTCGATGGCGAAGAGCGCCGACCCGGGCGCGCCGGGACCGAGGCCGTGGCGGCCGAACTCGTCGTCGATGAGGCACTGGTCGGGGGTGCCGTTGCCGAGGTTCCCGTCGTCGTCGTTCTCCAGCAGCGCCTCGGCGTACGACGACGGGATGTCCGTCGCGCGGGCCGCGATGGCGCCGAAGAGCGCGTCGGCGCGGGCGACCCCGACGGCCTCGCCGTACTGCGCCACCATCGCCGTCCGGGTGTCCCACAGGGCGCCCGCGATGATGATGCCGGTGTAGTGGATCTCGCCGACGTCGTCCGGCCAGACGTGGTTCGGGGCGATGTCGCGGAGCGGCGCGTCGCTCCCCCGGAAGAAGCCGCGCGCGGTGGCGGGGTCGCCCGAGATCGTGGCCGCCATGTAGTCGCCCAACCCCTCGGACAGCGCGCCGTCGAACGCGCCCACGCCCTCGATGATCGAGTACGCGTGGAAGCCGTGGCCGTACTCGTGGGCGACGACGTCGTGCACGCGGGCGGTGTTGTTGCAGCCGCCGCCCTGGCGCAGGAAGTTGATGTTGCCGTCGAAGTAGGCGTTGCAGTTCCCCTCGATGTTGACGTTGGCGTCGACGCGGTAGTCGGCCCAGACGAAGTCGGGGTCGATGTCGAGGGCCCGCTGCCGGGCCGTGTGGGCGGCGACGTGGACGCCGAGCTGGGCGAGGACGCGGCGCTCGGCGGTGTCGCTGAGGTCGTCGGCGGGGGCGGCGAGCAGCGTGCCCCCCTCGGCGGTGAGCTGCGCGGCGAACTCGGCCTCGCCGCCGCCGTCGTGGGAGCGGACGTCGAAGTACCGCGAGCCGGCCGACCACGTGACCTCGCCGGCGAGCTCGGCGGGGACGTCGAAGGCGCCGTCGTGACCGACCTCGATGTCGCCCAACGGCGTCGTCAGCTCGACCCCCGCCATCGGCCGCGTGGTGCGGCCGTTCTCGGGCCAGCGATCGTCGACGTCGGCCCGGACCTCGGCGGCGGCGAAGCGGACGAGCTCGTCCCAGCGGAGGAGCGACCCGTCGCGGGCGTCGACGTAGACGAGGCGGTGGCTGGGGGCGGCCTGCGACCGGACCTCGACCCGCCACGCGATCCGGTAGGTGACGTCCTGCGCCGACGCCAGGGGGAGGACGACGAGGCGGTCGTCGATGATGGACGCCTTGGCCGCGTCCCACCCGAGGTGCTCCAGCGCGGCGGCGCGGGCCGCGACCTTGCCGATGCCGGGGCCGGGGGCCGCGGGGAGCTGCGCCCCGATGCCGGGGAACGACTCGAACTGGCCCATCACGAACCGCCCGTGCTTGAAGCGGAGGCTCACGCGCGCGTCTTCCACGGGGAGGCCCGCCCAGGTGCGGACGAAGGTGACGGTCGTGATCCCGTTCCGCCGGTCCACGATCCCGTCGCGCACGTCGGCGAGGTCCACGTCGCCGAGGAGGTCGGACTCGTCGGACAGGATCTGCCACGCCGCCTGCATCGCGCTGCTGTCGTCCGCGAGGGTCGCGGCGCCGACGTCCCAGCCCGTGCCCCAGAACCGGACCGGCGTCCGCGTCGCCTCGTCCCACTGCGCGGTCCAGACACCACCGCGACGATCCAGGAACTCCTGCCAGACCGGGGCCTGGTCGAGGCGCTCCTGGATCGCCGGGTGGGCCACTCGCTCGGCTCGCGTGCCGGGAGCGTATCGAGCGGGCTCGTCCCCTTCGATGGCCCCGGCGACTGCAGGAATGAGGAGGGAGGGGAGCAGCGCGAGCAGAGCGAACTGTGAGCGGTTGGTGGATCGGATTGTAAAGCTGAACTTCATTGTCTGCGGGCCTCCGTTCGCAAACGCTATGGCAATGAATCCACCACCGCCACGAAAAACGGAGCCCTTTGCAAGGTTTCACAACGACCGTTCGAAGTTGACGGATTGTTAACGGTCTTGACGAGCCGGCCGGCTCGACCGCGCTACCAGCGGGCGCGCGGGAACGGCTCCTGCCCGGCGGGGCGGACGACGAGCCCGAGCCAGACGGTCCCCGCGATGTACTCGCCCGCGTTGTTGCTGCTCGGGTTGACGACGGCGACCCGCCCGTCGGCGCGGAGCCACAGCGCCCCCCCGAGCCGGACGTCGGCGCCGCCCGCGCCGGTGAAGAAGTGGCGCGTCACGTCCCAGCCGAGCTCCTGGCCGTGGACCCAGCGGACCTCCCCCCAGGGGCGGATGCGGTCGGCGAGGTCGCCCTCGAGGCGGAACCAGGCGGTGGTGCGTGCGACCGGCGTGGCCGTCGAGAGGATGCCGGGGGAGGAGTCGACGGTGCGGCCGAGGCCGACGTCGAAGACGACGCCGGCGGCCGGCTCGAGGCGGGCGCGAACCCGGCCGACGATGCCCTCGGGGCCGAGGACCCACCCCGAGCGGCGGATCCCCGAGGGGCCGGTGGTCGACGACGGCGCGGGGCGGGCCGCCCCGGAGGGGACCGCGGACTCGCCCAGGGCGACCGCCGTCCAGCCCCCCTCGGCGTCGACCCGGACGGCCTCGCTCGGCGCGATCGTCGCCCCGAAGACGCCCCCCGCGCGGAACGACAGCGGCTCCCAGCCCGGCTCGGGGGAACCGACCGGCGCCAGCCCGATCACCTCCCGGAGGGACTCCTGGGCGGCCGCCGCGCGGAAGACGAGCTCGACGGGGGCGGACTCCAGCGCCCCCCGGACCTCCACGCCGCCGCCGCCGTCGTAGTGATCCGCCCACGCCGAGAAGGACCCGAACGCGCTGTGCCGCCCCATCCGGAGGCCGCCGAAGCCCCGCACCTGCATCCCCGCCAGCGGGCGCGCCTGCAGATCCGCCCGCAGCGCGGCCCGGTGCTCGTGCAGCCGCCCGAAGTCCGCGAGCACGAAGTCGTCCCCCTCGGGGAGGGTGAGCAGCGCGGCGGGCTGCCCCTCGGGGTGGTTCAGGGGGGTCCACTCGGAGGTCCGCCACCCGCCGGTCAGCGCCAGCGCGAACGACGCGACGTCCTGCGGTCCGAGCTCCACCCGCACGCGCCCCGCGCCCTGCGTGGCGACCGGCTGCTCGCCGGCGGCGAAGAGCACGTCGAGCCGAAAGAGGCTGCGCGCCTCGATCTCGAGCCACGGCTCCTCGTGGGCCACGCCCAGCCGGCCGAAGGTGCTCGGTCCGATCCCCGTCTCCGGGTCCCGCTGCGTGCGGTGGACGTTGGTGTCCACGACCGCGCCCAGGCCGGCCTCGGCCCGCCCCTCGACGGACAACGCGCTGCCCGGCGCGACGAGCGCGAGGGCGAGGGTGAGGGCGAGCCGCTGCGGGCTAGCGCGCAGAGTCGTCGTCGTCCCCGGAGTCGTCGTCGTCGTCGTCGTCGGCCGAGTCGTCGTCGTCGCCCGAGTCGTCGTCGTCGCCCGTGGGCTCGGGGAACGTGGCCGGGAGGACGTCGAGGTTCAGCGTCCACGCCGCCTCGGGCTCGCCGTCCCAGTTGCCGACGTTGACGACGTACGGCGTCCCCGCGGTGAGCCGGAGCGCGGTGGTCTCGGGCTGGGCGGTGGTCGCCATGTCGAGGCTGATCGCCTGGGCCGAGTCGAACCCGAGGACCGTGTCGCCGTCCGTGTCGTCGTAGACCACCGCGTCGAAGTCGTCGCTCGTCGTCCACTCCAGCGTGAACGTGACGACCGTGTCCTCGGCGACCTGGAAGCGGAAGGTGTCGAGGTCCGCGTTGAGGTTGAACGTGTCGGGGTCGTGGCCGGCCGTGGCGGCGACCCCGGTGATCGAGGTGATGCCCGTGCCGAGGACGCCCAGGTCCTGCCAGTCGTCCGTCTCGTCGTTGGGCTCGACCTCGGTCACGACCGTCGGCTCGCCCTGCTCGACGGTGCCGATGTCGACGGAGAAGTCGCCCGCCGAGCCGCCGCTGTCGACGCGCAGGAAGTAGGCCCCGGGCTCCTCGGCGAAGAAGGCCGCGAGCGGCGGCTCGTACTCGCCGTCCTCGTCCTCGAACCCGCCCGCGGCGATGCCCGTGCGGCCGTCGTCGTCGAGCACCCACACCCAGGGGTTGAAGTCCTCGCTGCTCAGCTCGCTCGCCTGGACGACGACGTACTGGCCCCCCTCCTCGATCTCGAAGTGGAAGACGTCGAACCCGTCCGCCTCGACGCTGCCGGTCCCCACCCCGACGCCGACCGCCGCCTCGGGGAAGTCGTCGAGCGCGGTCACGTTGAAGTCCGCGATGACCTGGTCGCCGCCGCCGTTGTCGATGCCCCAGGGGTGGGCCCCCGCCTCGGCGCGCAAGCCGAAGAAGAAGCGGAGGAGCAGCTCGTTCGCGGACGGCTGATCGACCACCCCGAAGAGCAGCACGTCGTCGCTGTTGCAGCAGACGGTCGCCTCCTGGCCGAGGCTGAAGTTCTCCAGCGTCGTGAGGACGTCCACGATGGCGCCCGCGGCCACGTCCGCGGGATCGAACGTCATCCCGGCGGGGCCGTCGTCGTCGTCGTCGTCGTCGTCGTCATCGTCGTCGTCGGTCGCCGGCGGCGTGACGTCGTCGTCGTCGGGCACGACGCCGTCGGGGGGGCAGCCGGTGAGCAGGGCCAGGAACAGGGACAGGGCGAGCAGGTGACGCATGGGGATCCTCCAGAGCGGCGGCACCCTACCAGTCGGTCTCCAGCTTTGCCTCGCGCAGTTCCGCGCCCCGTTTGCCGAGCATGCGGATGTTGATCGCGTTGATGACGAAGTGCATCAGGATCGGCGCCAGCAGCCCCCCCTGGTGCTCGTACAGCAGGGCCAGCCCGATGCCGAACACGAACGCCGACGCCGTCCACCAGAGGTAGACGCGCTCGGGGCCGCTGTGGACGACCGCGAAGAGGATCGTCGCCGGCCAGAGCCCCCACTCCGTCTGCATGCAGCCTCTGAAGAGCGCCTCCTCGCCGATCGAGGAGAAGGCCGCGAGCAGCAACGCGTCCGTCGTCGACGCGCCGGCGAGGATCGTGGCGAACCGCTCCCCGAGCTTCCGCACGCCGGGGACGTGGGCCTCCATCTGCTTGCTCAGGACGACGCCCGCGAGGCCCAGGCCGACGCCCAACGCGGCGCCGATCGCGATCGCCGCCGCGCCCCCCTCGAACGTCCACCAGGCGTCGAACAGCCCCCGCCACGACGCCCACGCCAGCGCCACGACGATCATCCCGCCGTAGACCATCGCGCCGAGCCCGACGAGCCCGCCCGCCTTCCGCTTCCGGGTCAAGGCTCGACCACCTCGCTCACCGCCGGCGCCCCGACGTCGGCGTGCACCTCGCCGCCGGGCTGGAGCACCTTCAGCCGGTCCCCGAGGACGGGCCGCAGCGCCTCCACCACGAGGGCGGCGTCGGTCCCCCCGTAGCGGCGGTGGAAGACGAACTCCAGGTCGACGGCGGCCTCCCCCCGCTCGACGATGATCCGCTCCCCGCTGGGGAACGGCGGCCGCTGGTCGTCGGGGTACCAGCGCCAGTAGACGGCGCCGACATCGGCCCAGGTCACCTTCAGCGTCCCGATCGCCTCGGCCCGGAGCCCGTCGGAGTCGATCCGGTACCGGCGCGGGCGGAGGAGGACGTGATCGGCGACGAAGCTGATCCCGAACAGGCCGACCACGGCCCACTTGAAGTCGCCGAGCTCGACGACGAGGAGGAGGACCGCCGACCCGAGCGCCGCGAACCGGAGGCCGTGGGCGCGGAGCCGGCTGGTCGCCTCGACGAGCCGGACCGTGGCGGGGAGGGCGACGGCCCCCTGCGCGGCCAGTCCGGGGTGACCGTCGACGCCCACGGTGCTGAGCGCCGGTCCCTCGGTGGTGAACCAGCGCACACCGAGCGCGCCGATGAAGACGCCGCCGCCGGCCGCGAGCAGCGACACCCCGAACCAGACCTCGCCCATGCGATCGAGGACGGCGACGAACGGGAGGACGAGGAGCACGGCGCCACCGACGAGGAGCGCGGTGGCTTCGGCGCGGTCGCCGCGGGTGGCGCCGTCCGACCGGACGGGCTCGGCCGACTCGAGCACCACGATCAGCCGCGCGCGGCGCGTCGGGCCGCGAGGTGGGCCGTGATCATTCGCTGGGTCGCGTCCCCGATGGACGCAGCGGCGGCGCGGTACGCATCCAGGGGGTGCCCCTGGGGGTCGTCCACCTGGTCGGCGCCGTCGACGAAGTCCCAGAGCCGGACGAGCGCCGCCTCCTCGATCACGTCCCGCCCCCGCACGACGGCCTCGTGCATCGGCTCCATGACGACGACGTGGTCGGCCCAGTCCAGCAGCTGGTCCGACAACGGCTGCGAGCGATGCTGCCGCATGTCGTGGCCGAGCTCGCGCATCGCGTCGATGGCGAACGCGCCCGCCTCGGCGCCGTCCCAGCCGTGCGTCCCCGCCGACCGGATCTCCGCCATCACGAACCGCTGGGCGAGGTGGTGGGCCGTCCACGTGGCGGCCATCGGGGAGCGGTTGATGTTGGCGGTGCAGACGAAGAGGTAGCGGGTCGGACGGGCGGCCACGGCGGTCACGATACCAAGCAGCTATGATCCCCGATCCCGGCGGCCGGCCGCCGCCTCGACTGGAGCCCATGAGCGCCACGAAGCCGATCGACAAGGACGCTGCCTACGCCGCCATCGACGCCCTCCTCAACGACGTCGTCCCCGACGTCAACGGGCGTGACCGCCGCCACATGCAGCAGCTGCTCTACACCGCCGTCCTCGCCGCCCACGACCGGCCGGATACGTTGAACCTCAAGATCATGAACCGCGCGCTGCGCGAGCTCCGCAAGGGGTTCAAGGCGTTCCAGCCGTGGTCTGACCGCCAGAAGATCGCGGTCTTCGGCAGCGCCCGCAGCGCCCACGACAGCCTCGAGTACAAGATGGCGGTGAAGTGCAGCCGGGGGCTCGTCAAGGCCGGCTTCATGGTCGTCACCGGCGCCGGCCCCGGCATCATGGAGGCCGCCAACGAGGGGGCCGGCCGCGAGCACAGCTTCGGCGTCAACATCGACCTCCCCTTCGAGCAGCAGGCCAACCCGTTCATCGACGGCGACCCCAAGCTGGTCAACTTCAAGTACTTCTTCACGCGCAAGGTCGTGTTCGTGAAGGAGACGGACGGCGTCGTCCTCTTCCCCGGCGGGTTCGGCACCCAGGACGAGGGGTTCGAGACGCTGACGCTGGTGCAGACGGGGAAGTCGGAGCCGCGCCCGATCGTCATGATCGACCCCCCGGGCAGCAGCTACTGGCGCGATTGGGACAACTACGTGCGGACGTCCCTGCTCGAGCGGGGGCTGATCTCGCCGAAGGACCTGGACCTGTACACAATCGTCGATTCGAGTGAAGCCGCGATCGACCACGTCGTGCACTTCTACCGGAACTTCCACAGCATCCGGTACATCGAAGGCCGCCTCGTGATCCGGGTCAAGGTGGAGCCGAGCAAGTTCCTCGTCCAGACGCTCAACGACCAGTTCGCCGACCTGCTCGTGTCGGGCGTGATCGAGCGGTGCGAGATCCACCCCCACGAGTCCGACGAGCCGGACGTGACGGGGCTGCACCGGCTGCGGCTGCACTTCGACCAGAAGAACCTGGGCCGCCTCCGGCAGATGATCGACGTGCTCAACGACGCCGTGACGCCGGCCGAGGCGGCGACGAGCCCGCGGGTCCAGCCCGTCCGCCTCATCAGCCCCGGCGACGACGGCGGCGGCAACGACGTCGACGGCAACGATGTCGACTGAGGTCGACTACAGCGGCGGCGTCCCCGCCCGGATCCCCGACCCGCCCCCGGAGCCGGAGAAGGGCCGCATCAAGAAGGCGTGGGCCTGGTGGCTGACGAAGGCCGCCGTCATCGCGAAGAAGCAGAACCGCGTGTTCGCCTGGCTCGCGTTCTACATGGGGCTGAGCGGGGTCGGCCTCTTCATGCGCCGCAAGGACAAGCTCGACCGCGACACGAAGCCGGTCGGGGAGACCGGCTGGCACGTCCGCACGGACCCGATCCACACCGACATCGACCGCGTGAGGCGACCCGTCTGATGCCCGTCTGGGTCCTCGGGATCTCGTGCTTCTATCACGACAGCGCGGCGGCGCTGCTCCGCGACGGGGTGCTCGTGGCGGCGGCGTCGGAGGAGCGGTTCACGCGGGTCAAGCACGACGCGTCGTTCCCCGAGCACGCCATCGACTTCGTGCTCGGCGTGGCCGGCATCACCATCGAGGACGTCGACCACCTCGGGTTCTACGACAAGCCGATGCTCAAGCTGGAGCGGCTGCTGCTGTCCCACCTGCAGCACTACCCGAGGTCGAAGGAGCAGTTCATCGCCGCCATTCCGATGTGGATGAAGGAGAAGATCTCCATCCGCCGGGTCGTGTCGAAGAAGCTCGGGTGGAAGAAGAAGCCGGTGCTGTTCGCGGAGCACCACGTCAGCCACGGGGCGTCGACGTTCCTCTGCTCGCCGTTCGACGAGGCCGCCATCCTGACGGTCGACGGGGTCGGCGAGTGGGCCACGGCGACGCAGGGCGTGGGCCGCGGCAACACGATCGAGCTCCACCGCGAGATCCGCTTCCCCCACAGCCTCGGCCTGCTCTACAGCGCCGTCACCGGCTACCTCGGCTTCAAGGTCAACTCCGCCGAGTACAAGGTCATGGGCCTGGCCCCCTACGGCGAGCCGACGCACGTCGAGAAGTTCCACGAGGTGCTCGACATCGCCGACGACGGCAGCTTCCGGCTGAACATGGAGTTCTTCGACTTCGACTGGGGCATGCGGATGTGCAACGAGCGGTTCTTCGAGCTGTTCGGGGCCGAGCCGCGCGACCCCGAGGGGCCGATGGAGCAGCACCACAAGGACGTCGCCCGCTCCGTCCAGGAGATCGTCAACGAGGTGATGATCAAGCAGGCCAACGCGCTGCACGCGGAGACCGGCCTGCCGAACCTCTGCATGGCCGGCGGCGTGGCGCTGAACTGCGTCGCCAACGGGCACGTGCTCCGGGAGACGCCGTTCGAGCGCGTGTTCGTGCAGCCGGCGGCGGGGGACGCGGGCGGCGCGCTGGGCGTGGCCCTCTGGATCCACTGCATGGTGCTCGGCAACGAGCGCGTCTGGGAGATGCAGTCCGCGGACTGGGGCCCGGCGTTCAGCGACGAGCAGATCGAGACCGTGCTGCAGCACTACGGCGCGACCTATACGAAAGTCGAGGACGAGGCCGCGCTGATCGAGACGGCGGCGACGCACATCGCCGACACGAGGGTGGTCGGCTGGTTCCAGGGCCGCATGGAGTACGGCCCGCGCGCGCTCGGCAACCGCTCGATCCTGGGCGACCCGCGCGTCACGGACATGCGCGACCGCATCAACCTCAAGATCAAGTTCCGCGAGGGTTTCCGGCCGTTCGCGCCGAGCGTGCTCGAGGACAAGGCGGACGACTGGTTCGACCTGCGCGGCCACGACTCACCGTTCATGCTCCTGGTCGCGGACGTGCACGAGGCGAAGCGCCAGGTGCCGGCGATCACGCACGTCGACGGCAGCGCCCGCGTGCAGACGGTGCGCGCCGACACGACGCCGCGCTACCACGCGCTGCTGACGGAGTTCGAGAGGAAGACGGGCTGCCCGATGGTCATCAACACGTCCTTCAACGTGCGCGGCGAGCCGATCGTGTGCACCCCCGAGGACGCGTTCCAGTGCTTCATCCGCACGCACATGGACACGCTCGTCATGGGCAACTTCGTGCTGAAGAAGGAAGACCAGCGCGAGTACCCCGAGATCGGCGACGCGAGGGACGTCTTCCCGCTCGACTGACACGGCGACGATCGCAGGGCCCCGGGCCCGGCTCACGGTCGTAGAACTACGCACGGGGTCTCCGCCCCGACTGCGAGGATGTCATGCGTTTCGCGGAGGCCTCAGCGGGTCCGGAGGCGCTCCCACTGGGCGTCGGCGAGGGCGCCGATCCGGTCCGCCAGCTCGTTCCACTGCGCCCGCCGCGCGATCCGCTGGGCGATGCCGAGCGGGGCGGCGAGGTCCCGATCGACCACCGCCACGCGGTCGAGCAGCCCCTCGAGGCGCGCGACCAGCGCCGCCGTCGCGCCCTGCTCCCCGTCGGACGCCAGGCACGCGAGCAGGGCGCCGGAGAAGTAGGCCTGGAGCGCGCGCCGCCCGTGGTCGGTGGCCCGCTCCAGGCCCTGCTCCAGCACCGCGCGGGCGTCCGCGAACCGGCCCATCGTCACGAGGGCGAGCCCGAGGTTGTACTGGGGGAACATCGCCGCCGCCGCGCCCGCCGCGTCGTACCGCTCCCGGGCTTCGCGGTAGGCCTCGATCGCGCCCTCGATGTCCCCGCGCCGCCGGAGCAGGTCGCCCTCGGCGGTGCGGCAGGCCGCGATCCCGACCTGGCGGCCGAGCCGGACGTAGCGCTCCCGCGCCCGGTACAACGCCTGCAGCGCCTCCCTCTCGTCGCCGCCGAGGGTCAGCAGCGCGTTCGCGGTCTCCGAGTCGACGTCCGCGACCCCCACGTCGTCCCCCAGGCCGTCGAACAGGGCGCGGGCCTGGGCGAACGCCGCGAGGGCTCCGTCGAGGTCCCCCCGGAGCCGCGCCAGCGTGCCCAACGACGACCGGCTCCGGGCCTCCTCCAGCGTCATTCCCTCCGCGGTCGAGACCTCCAGCGCGCGGCTGAGGAAGAGCTCGCCGGCGGTCGCATCCCCGAGCTTCCACGCGGCCATCCCCCGATACAGCAGGGCCCGCGCCTCGAGGCTCCGCCAGCCGCGGTCGCGGGCGTCCCGGATGGCGCGGTCGCCGACGGCCGCGGCCCCCTCCAGATCCCCCCGGCCCGCCAGGATGGAGAGCCTCGCGCCCTGCGCTTCGCCCCGGCGCGGATCCTCCGGTGCCAGGCCGGACTGCTCGGCGGCCTCCCCGAACCGGTCGAGGATCGACTCGGCCCCTCCGTAGTCGCTCCGCTCGAGAGCCTCGCGGCAGGCCGCAAGGAGGGGATCCAGCGCGGCCGCGTGGTCGCCGGCCTCGTGGAGATGGTGGGCGAGGGCCCGCGCTCGTCCCGGCCCGACCGGGGCGTCGGCGACGGCACCGGCGCAAGCGCGGTGGAGGGCGGCGACGTCGACCTCGCCGAACGCGACGATGCCGTCGCGGACCCCCTGGTGGACGAAGCTCCAGCCGTCGTCGTTCGGCTCGGCCAGCGCCGCCTCTCCGAGGATCGCCTCGGCCGCCCCGGGATCGACGCCCAGCCCGGCGCAGGCGGCCCGAAGGTCCGTCCGGAGGACGTGCATGCCGAGCAGGGCGGCCACCGCGAGCCCCTTCGCCGCCTCCCCCGTCGCGTCGCCGATCACGCCGGCGACCCGCTCGGTCCAGACGTCGGCCAGATCGCCGGTCGTGGTGGGGAGATCCTCGGCGCGCACGAGGAAGCCGTCGCCGCCCGCTTCGACGAGGCCGCGCTGGACGAAGTCGGCCACGAGCTCGATCGCCACCAGGGGGTTGCCGCGGCTCGGCGTGACGAGCGCCTCGACCAGGCGCCGGTCCGCTCCGACGAGGGCCCCGGCGAGCTCCCGCATGGCCTCGTCGGGCAGCGGACCCAGCTCCATCGTGGCCCCCGCGGAGCCGGCCAGGGCCTCCGGTACGGCGCCGTCGTCCGCGGTCCCGAGGAGGAGCACGGGCGCGACGGTGGGCTCCTCCAGCAAGGTCTCGACCAGCTCCTGGAGCTCCGGCGCGTGGTGGACGTCATCGAGCAGGAGCACGAGGGAGCGCTCCCCGGCGAGGGCGGCGAGGATCCGCGCGACCACGCGGCAGCGCTCGCGGCAGCTCCCGAAGGAGTGGCCGGGCGACTCGCCGACCGTCCACTCCCGCACAATGCGTCCCACCGCGTCCTCCAGCCACGACTCCTCGACGCCCCGTTGCCGGAGAATCCGCGCGATGCGGGCGCGGGTGGCGTCCGAGTCCAGGCGACCGCAGACCAGCGCCCGGGCGAGCAGCCGGGCGAGCGCCGGCGTGCCTGCGTCGTCCGGCGCGCAGCGAGCGCTCAGCCACGTCGCCACCCCGCGCTCGTGGGCTCGGTGGGCCAACCACCAGGCGAGGCGTGTCTTGCCGATGCCGGGCGGACCGGTGAGAGCCACGGCGCGGGCGCGCCGCTCGTGCGTGACGGCCATCAGCTCGGCCCACAGCCGATCCCGCTCGGCGACCCGTCCGACGATCGGCACGGCCCGGAGGCCGACCGCGCCGACGCCGACCCCGGCCAGCCACGGCGCGGCGCGCCGCTCCTCGGGGTCAGGCGCGCGCCAGTCCGCGGGGGGCGGGGTCGACTGGGGGCGGGGCGGCGAGTGGACGGGGACCCACGGCACGCCGACGCCGGGGCGAACCGCGAGTTGCAGCTCATCGGGCCGCAGCTCGCGGGTCTCGGCGTGGCCGAGGCCGGCGGGGCTCCCTCCCCGCGGCGGTCCGAGCGTGCTCAGGTCGTAGGCGGCGTCGGCGGCGAGCTGGTAACGGTCCGCGGGGTCGGTCGCCATCAGCCGGTCGAGCCACTCCTCGAAGCCGTCCGGGACCGCGATCCGCGGCTCGAACGGGAGCCTCTGGCCTACGCTCCGGGCGTGCGCCAGCTGCAGGAGGTTGTCGACGGGCGCGGTCGCCCGAGCGGCCGACAGCTCGAACGCCACGCAGCCCAGGGCGAACAGATCCGTCCAGGGACCGTAGTCGCGCCAGTGACCCGCCATCTGCTCCGGGGCCATGTAGTGCGGCGTGCCCGCGGTCGTCTCCGTGTTCCCCGTCCGGTCCATCTCGTCCACGGAGCGGGCCAGGCCGAAGTCGGCGATCTTGAGCACGAGGCGGCTGCCCGGCACGACGAGCACGTTGCCCGGCTTGAGGTCGCGGTGAAGGACGCCGCGGCTGTGAGCGTGCGCCAGGCCCGCGAGGATCTGCTGGAGCACGTCCTTCAGCTCGGCCCAGTCGGCGCACGCGCGCGGCTCCTCCCCGACCTCGCGGAGCGCGCCCGCGGCGAGCTCCATGGCGATGTAGGGGCTGCCGGCGACGATCCGGCCGCCGCTGGCCCGGGCCGCCTCCTCGGGGACCTCGCCGTGGTCGAACAGCCGGACGATGCCCACGTGGTCGAGGCGGCTCGCGGCCCGCACCTCCACCCGGAGGGTCTCCCGGCACCGCTCGGAGCGCGCCTTGTGCGCCGTCACGACCTTGACCGCCACCGGCTCGCCGCTGCCCACGTGGGTCGCCCGCCAGACCTCGCCCATGCCGCCGCGGGCGAGCATCGCGTCCAGCGCGTAGGGGCCGAGGCGGATGGGTGGGGCGGCCATCGGTGCGACTCTACCGGGAGCTCATAGGTGATCACTTAACTCCTCTCGCTTGTCGCGCCGTACCGCCGACAGAA
>CAYFOA010000163.1:0-18249 GCA_964344575.1 uncultured Rickettsiales bacterium
CATCGGCCTTGAGGTTGCCGCGGTGGGACGGCGCCTTGAACTGGAACAGCCCGCCGAGCCGCAGGTAGTAGGCCCCGCGCCGGTCGCCGGGCGGGCGACGGTACGCCTTGACCGTCGCCGTCGTGCCCCGCCCCCACGAGCCCTCCAGCTTCACCTTGCTCCCGGCCCGTCGGCTGAACATCGGCCCAACCGGCTCGCCGTCGAGGACGAGCTCGACCCCGCGCAGGTCGTTGGCCGCGAGCATCTCGCGGAGCCGATCGGCCAGGGCCACGCCCTCCTGCCGCGCGTAGTCCCAGGTGAGGTCGAACTCCTCGGAGACGTCGAACACCGTGATGCGGGCGCCGGCCAGGTAGGACGGCGCCTCGTAGATCCGGACGTCCTGGTCCCGCCCCTCGCTGACGGCGAGGTTGTCCCGGGTGTGCAGCTCCCAGCGGAAGGTGGACGAGGCGCCCAGGATCACCGCCTTGGCGACTCCGAAGCCGCCGGCCGCGACCTCGCTGTCGTCCGCGCCCTCCTTGCCCGTCTCACCGAGCGACAGGAACTTGCCGAGGATGGTCGGCGCGTCCATGCCGATCCCGTTGTCTTCCACGGACAGCGCGCGGCGGGCCGGGTCCCAGGAGATGGCGATCCTGCCGGTCCCGGCTCGCAGCTTCCGGGCACGGACGGCGGCGGCGATGCTGTCCTTCGAGTTCTGGGTCATCTCGCGCACGGCCAGCACCGGCAGGTCGCCGGACTGGTACATCGCGTTCATCATGAACGCCCAGACTCGGCCGACGTTCACGCCCGGTCGACCCGACGCCTTGGCCTCCATCGCCTCGACGAGCTCGCCCCGACCGCCGAGCGCGCGCCGCAGCGAGCGGGTGTCCACGCGGAGCCGCCCCCGGCCCGTCGCCGGCGACGACGACGCCAGTGCCCGCAGCGTCTCCCGCTCGAACGCAGCGTGGTCCGCGGCCTGGCGGCAGGCGCAGCGGGGGCCGGGCGCCTGCACGGTCAGACCTGGGCGCTGCTCGCCGCCGCGGCCGGGGCGTAGGCGAGGTAGCCGCCCCCCGCCGGGGCGTGCATCGCCTGCCGCCGGTTTGCGCGCTCGCGCGTGTAGCTGAGGTGGACGTGCCCCCCCCGCTCCGGCGCGTACCAGATCACCTGGTCGACGGGCAGGCCCGAGCGGAGGATGAACGCGGCCAGTTCCTGGGCCGTCATGCCGTCGACCTTGATGTCCACGGCCTCACCCCGCATGTGCTGGGAGCGCTCGGCGCCGTCGATGGCGCGGTTCAGCGACGGGGCGCGGTAGCCGCTGCTGACGTGGATGGGCCGACCGAGCATCTGCCGCAGCGGGTCGAGCACGTCCGCGACCAGCGCCCGCATCGCGGCCTCCGCCTCGGGGGTGGGGCTGTTGTCGATGCCGAGCCGGCGCGCCGTGGCGCTGCCGGTCAGCTCCGCCCAGGAGAAGAACCGTCCGAGTCCCTGCTTCATCGTCTCACCTCCCGCCGCGGCGACGGCGATCACGCCGACGCCGAGCGCGCCGAGGCCGAGCAGGAGCCCCTGCCGGGTCACGCCGCGCCCCGCGCCGCCGACAGCGCGTCCCGCGGCAGCTTGTTGTTCCACCAGTACTCGCCGGCCTCGGCCAGCTCGCTCCACTTGAGGTCGGCGCCCGGGGCCAGCTCGAGGAAGCGGCGCCACCCGGCCTCCGTCGGCGGGATCACCTCCCCGCGCCGCAGCGCATCGCCACCGACCACCCTCAGCGACCCGGCGACCAGCACCGGGACCTTCTGCTGCCGGGCGTACCAGCCGCCCGAGCTCGCCAGCTTCTCGACGACCCGGTGGGCCACGCGGGGCCACCACCGCTGCACGAAGCCCTGCGAGGCGCTCGCCCAGCCCAGGTCGCGCCAGTCCCCGTAGAGCCGCTGGATCCGGGACTCGAGGTCCGCCGCGATCCCCGGCTCGTCGGTGTCGGGCCACGGCAGCGCCAGGTGCTCGGGCTCGACGCCGAGCGCCGCGACCCGGTCCATGTCGACGAGGCTCCACCCCGCCGTCCCGGCCTCGCGTACGCCGACGCTGGTCCCGCTGATCCGCCCGAACTCGGCGTGCTCGACCCGCTCGGGGTTCCACTTCGCCGGAACGCCGACCCGGAGCCCCTCGTAGACCGGCATCGCGCCGGTCATGGGGACGAGCAGCTCGCGCTCCCGGACGATCATCGCCTGCCCGAGCCAGGGCCACGCCTCGGGATCGACGCGAGCCAGGTCGCTCAGACGCTCCTCGGCCTCCAGGCGCAGGCGCTTGGCGTCGAGCGGATCCGCGGCGCGCTCGGCCTTGCGGAACCGGGCGTTGATCGAGCGGAGGAGGCGCGAGGCGTCCTCGCCGGCCTTGGCGCGGGCCTCGGCCTCCTTCTTGGCGCGGATCGCGGTCAGGCGCTGGCGGGTCTTCTCGGGGTCGCGGGAGATCAGGAGCAGCAGCTCCTCCGGCCCCATCTCCATCTGCGCGCCGGGGTTGTTGGTGTCCCGAGCCTGCGAGCGCAGCAGCTCGCTGAAGCAGACATGGCCGCAGTACGAGGTCGATGTTGAAGCTCCCGGGGTACTCCGTCCGACCCCGTGGCGGCCGGTCTCCGCCCAACCGGTTGTGGCGCCGTGTCGGGCCCGCCGGACTCGACCTCCAGGTGAGCGCGCCCGACGCTGGCAGCGGCTGATGGACGAGGGCGCCTACCCGAACATGTCGGAGCTGGCCCGCGCCGAGGGGGTGTCCCCCGCAGCGGTGAGCAAGGCGCTCATCCGCATCAAACGTCGTTCCGAGCGGTGAACCGCTGCGTGTCCTCCCGGCGCTCCGGTCGCCGACGCTCCGGAGTCCCAGGCTCTCTCGACGCACCAGCTCAGCTATCCTCCGGCTGACCCGCCCCGGGAGCATGGAAGACGGATGACCAGCGTCGCCACCGCACACGGCTCCTGGATCGTGTGGACGGTAGGACTCATCGTGGCCCGTCTGCTCGCCGTCGACCCTGTCGAGGCCGCCGAGGTGCAGGCCGAGGCCGGTCTGGGCGTCGCCGCGGACTCCAATGTCCACCGAGAGAAGGAAGACGTGGACGGAGCAGTGGGACCATCGACCTACGGTCGGTTACGCCTGCGGCACGGCACCCCAAACCTGGAGATCGAAGGGCGCGGAGGACTTGCCGTGGCAGTTCTCGCTCCGGGCAGCTGGCTCGTACCCGCCGAGCTGTTCGGCGCAGGGCGACTCGAACTGGGGCCGCGGGACAGGTTCAGTGTCACCCTCGAGATCGTCGGCGGGGCTCGGCACCTGCTGACGCCGCGCCACGACCAGCCGGAGGGCGCTGTTGCGGATCTCGTCGAACTGCCCGATCTGGAGGAGGCCGCTGGAACCGCGCGCTTCATCGAGGCTCGGGCCCGCGTGGCCGCGCGGGTACAGGGACAGCCGACAGACGGCCTTTTCATTCGGGGGTTCGGCGGAGCGTGGTTCCGACACGCTTGGCTGACGCGGGCCGAGGCAAGCGGCGGAGTCGAGGTCAGGGGGAGAGTTGCTCCCGCACCCGTTGTCCACCTCACCGGACGGGTGGTGGCGGCGCTGGACTCGGAGCGGGTCGATCCGATCAACTCCATCCGTGACTTCGGAGGCCCCGCGGAGCCCTACTGGGCTGGGAGATCGTTGCGAATCGGTGGAGTCGGAGGCGCGTCGTTTGGAGCCCTCCCACGGATCCGCGTCGATGTCGAGCTCGGGTGGGTCGCCGTCCGGGCATCGTGGTCGCTAGCGGGAAGTTCGTTGGGTCCGACCGTGCGCGTCCTGCCCGGCCCCGTTCCTCCCGACATCCGTTGGACTCTCGGTCCCGAGGGACTCGTCGGCCGCGTACGCGTGCGGTTCGGCGGGGAGAGGGGGGACCCCGCGATCGATGTCGGGATCGGCCGGACCATCAACGCCGTGACCGTATGGGGGGCCGGCACGCCTACCGGGCGGACGACAGCGTGGGTTGCCATCGAGGGTGATGTCGCTGGACGACTCCGAGCGTTCGGGGAGTTCGAGTGGTCATTCCTGGATGACCTCGGGAGAGGGGCGACCACGCACATCTGGACGACCGGTGCCACTGTCGAGATCCGCCTTGCTGGCCCGCTGAGCCTCAGACTGGACGGACGGTTCTCGGCACAGGGTCCCAGTCTTGGGGGGCCTGACGAGTACCTGGCGGTGACAGGGTGGGCCGGATTGAGCCTGCGGCCCGTGGGCCAGGGCTCCCTCGGGCTGCGCGCGGTGCGCGCTGCGATTCCGATTCCGGGGGCTGCCGGTCGCTGGTAGGCCCAACCCACACCCGCGGGTCACGGGCTCTGGGGGCTGGGAGGGGAGCCGTCCGGAGGGGCGGGGTCGTTCGGTGAACAATCGTCTGCCCAGTACCCAGCGACCCGGCTCAGAAACCGCGAGGCCTCAAACACGTCTCGGAAGCGGCCCCTGCCCCCGTCGAAGGTCACCTGGACTGCTCGTCCATCCCTGAGTTCGACTCGCAGCTCTGTGGCGTCCTCCTTCCCGCCAAGGGTCCGGACATCTGCGATCGAGGAGTATGGGAGCGGCCCGATCCCCGGGACGCAGAATCCTCGCGTGCCGATCTCAATCCGTCCGCCGTGTCCCGTATTCACGTACCGGCCCAGGAGTCGCCCACCGCAGGGGCCGACCGCGCCAGCCTCGGGACGCATCGGCTCGTACCCGACAAGGGCCGGCAGGGTCCGGCCGGCACGGGCGATCGTCTTCGCCTCCGGCAGCATGACTCAATCGACCACGTCGATGGCGAATTCGATGACATCGACGCCGTCAATCGTCTCGAGCCCGTAGCGCGCTCGCAGTACGGCGTCCAGACGTTCGTTCGCGATCAGCCCCTCGATTCTCACGTGCGTCGCGCCGACACCATCTGCGCCCTCTGCGAGGTTCTGGAGAATCTGAAGTGGGTTGTCGATCTCGCCTTCGATCATGTCGATCCGGACCAACAGGGTGTCGTCGGACTTCGAGATCCTCCCCGAGAGTTCCTTGACGGTTCCTTTGAGTCCTAGATCATCCAGTCGCAGGACTCGTCCTGCAGCCGGAATCTCGGCGAGAGTCCTAGCTGCCCGGGCTCCGCGACGCAGCTTGATGACCAGAGCGACGCCCCCTACCGCCGTCGCAACCGGACCGAGGAGATCCTCCGGACCTGCAAGCGACATGGCCACCCCCGCCGTTGCGTCTGTCCCCCAGTCGTCGTATCCGTCGACGATGTGTTGGTTGTACTGGCCCCCGAAGTCCTCCTCCATCAGCTGCTCCGCGGCTCGATGCGAGCCGAAGAACGCGCCCGGGCGCTTGTCGCCCTTGTGGCGACCGGTCATCCGGTATCGGAACTCGCGCCAGCCGGTCGTCCACCACTCCGGCGCCTCGCCGCTCGCGTCCACCATCACGTCCGGCGTGTTCCGGCCGTACCGGTAGGGGCTCCAGGTCTGCGGATCGCCGAGGTCCAGCCCGACCAGCCCCTCCAAGAGCAGCGGCTCGGGCTGCAGCCATTGCCCGTCTTCGGCCAGGAACGCGCGCCGCCCGGCGAAGTACAGCCCGCTCGCGTCGTCGAAAGGAAGACCGTGCAGGGAGTCGTCCTGGGGACCATCGCCCTGCTCCGCCCACGGAAGGCCGTACGCCCGATAGTCGCGCTGCACGACGAGGAGCCCGGAGTCGTCCAGAACTACCTCCGCTTGGCCGCCTACGCCGCGGAGCGCCCACCTTCGCTCGCCACCGTCGAGCCAGCCCAGGTCGAACGCCTCCCGCGTTGACCCGCTCCTCTCGTCTCGTCGCCACGCGCCGAACACCCATTCGCTGGCGACGTCCGCTCCATCGTCGTGTTCGCGACGGATCACGTCTCCGCTCGCGTCCCGGTGCAACGTGACGGAGCTGCCGTCGGGCTGACTGGCTCGGCGGAGCCGCCCGAGGCCATCGTAGTCGTAGGTCACCATTCCGCCGTCGTCGTCGATCGACGTCACCCGGCCGGCCGAGTCGTGCTCCCAGACTTCGACGGTGGAGCTGTCGTCGGTCACGCCGTCGCGCAAATTGCCCGCGGTCAGGGTTGGGGTGCGGAGGGGGGCGCCAGGAGCAGCGTGTTCGAGCAGGTTCCCGACGGCATCGAAGGCGAACGTCTCGGCGCTCGGCGCGCCGTTCGCCGGGTCGTCGTACGAACGGTCAACCGCGGTCAGCCGCAGCAGCGGGTCGTAGTCGTACTGCTGCAGGGCCGCCGGCAACGCGCCGACGGAGGTCGAGGACCGGTGGGCGCTGTCCAGGAGCCCGTTGTCCAGCCAGCCGTAGTCCTGCACCCAGGAGTCACCGCCGAAGGAGAGCTGGAGCAGGTCCGGTTGCTGCCCGAACGTGTAGTCCGCGTGGTACGTGTGGCCCAGAGAGCTGGTCCAGTCGGTGAGTCGGCCCTCGAAGTCGAAGTCGAGGTCGACCTGCGCCGCGCTGCCGCTCGGGTCCACGATCTCCATCCCCGTCGCCCAGCCGTGTTCCCAGGTCGTCTGCTGGGTCGAGCCGCCGCCCAGCTCCTTGAAGGTGACCCGGCCCTGGAGGTCCTGCGCCCAGGTCAGGACCGGAGCGTCGGCCGAGTCGGTCCAGGTGCGCTGGCTCCAGTCCACGCGGCCGAAGGCGTCGTAGTCGAACGAGGTGGTTCCCTGCGGGTCCGTTGTGGTCTGCGGCTGGTCCGGCCACAGCGGGTGCCAGGTCCAGCCGTAGCTGGCCCGGCCGTCATCCAGCGGGTCGAGGGCAGTGACCGCCGCCAGTGGATCATCGACCAGGAGGGTGTCCAGGCGCGCGTGGGGGTCGTAGATCCAGTCGACCGTCAACCCCGCGCTGTCCGCGGCGTGGGTGCGCAGGGCGCCCTGGTACTCGTACTCGCGCCAGCCGATGTCGGGGCCGCTCGCGCCGCGCAGCCGGCCGGCAAGGTCGTAGTCGAACAGGTACTGGTTGCCGTTGCCATCGACGTACTCGCGGAGCTGGCCCGCCCCGTCGTGCTGGTACGAGGCGGTCAGGACCCCGCCCTGGTGGACGGATGAGACGTTCCCCAGCGCGTCGGTCTCGATTCTCCGGGTGAACCCCTCCTCGTCAACGGTCGTAACGACGCCCGGGTCGGGGTTGCTCGTGTTCGCGGACGGCAGCCCCGCCGAGACGTCGCGGGTGTGCCGCCGTAGCTCGCCGAGCCCGTTGAGATAGGACTGCTCCGCCACGGGCATGTAGTTGAGGAACCACGGCGGGAACGGCGCGACCGCGCTGAGGGATACGGGATGCCGGGTCTGCACGAGATTGCCCCGCAGGTCGTGGATCGTCGCTCCGACGAAGATGTCGCCGTCGTCCGACTCCCCGAGGCTGACGAAGGGGCGGCCCAGCCCGTCGGCGACGAGCATCGACTCGGTGTCGATCAGGCCGCCGTAGTCGTAGGTCAGGGTCGTCGTCGTCCGGCCGAACGGCGCCTCGCCGTACTCCTGGCTCCGCAGCAGGAACCGGCTGCCCGCCGTGTCCGTCGTGTACTCGCGGACCAGCCGGTCCAGGCCGTCGTAGCGCCACTCGCTGCTCGTGCCGCTGACGAGGTCGGTGGTCTGGAGCAGCCGGCCCCGCTGGTCGTAGTCGTGATGTCGGGACCTCAGGCCGTCGGAGCTGGTCTCCAGCAGCGCCTCTCCGAACGTCCAGGTCTGGCTCGTGGTCGTGCCCCAGGTCAGGTCGGTGGTGATTTGCGGCTGGCCGCGGAAGCCGCGCTGGATCTCCCACGCCAGCACGTCGCCCTCCGGGTCGTCCTCTTCCCCCGCAAGCTGTTCGACGCGGGTGACGTTGCCGGGGCCAAGCAGGTCTCCGAGCGCAAGGCTGCCGTCGTAGTACTGCCGGATGTCTTGAAGCAGGACGGGCACGCCGTCGGGGCCGGAGTCCTGCTCGATCGTCGCGCGCGAGATCCGGGTCAGCGGCCCGTTGCGGGCGTACTCGTAGTCGGCGGTGAACGCGCGGGACGGGTCGCCGCCGCCGTCGTGGGCGATGCTCGTGACGTCTCCGGTGGAGAAGAGCCGACCGAACGTCACCTCGGTCCGCCGGAAGTCGGTCTCGCTGCCGTGCTCGGGGTAGTCGAAGACCGACATCTCGTACAGAAGCCGTCGGTCGTGGTCTCCTAGGTCATAGTCCTCGAACTGCCACCACGCCTCCTGCCGCAGCGGGTTCGCGGACTGGCCGACCGGCAGCGCGACGAGCTCGCCCATGTGCTCGGGGAGGTAGCCGATCGGCGTGTGGACCGAGCGGTAGAACATCAACGGCGGCAGTTCGTACTCGAGCTCGTAGGCCTCCTCGATCTCCAGCATCCGGTTCGTTCCGAGGACCGCCTCGCTCGACGAGACGGACCGGAACTCGAAGCCGAGCAGTCGACCGTCGGACCATCGGCCATGCTCGTACTCGTAGGACGTGTCGCCCGTCATTCCCGTCCGCAGATCACGGGTCTGCTGGTGGTCGACGAGGTCGAAGGCGAAGGGGACCTGCTTGACCTCCCAGGACACGCCGGAGGGATAGACAGCCGAGGCGGGACGGTAGGAGATGTCGGTTCGCAGATCCCGCTCGACCTCGGAGCGAGTCATCACGTGCGGGCGCGGGAAGGAACCGAAGTGCACCTCCTCGTCGGGCGCTCGGTTCATGCCGAGGTCGAGAGCATCGGCGATCCCGTCACCATCAAGGTCGGCGACGAGAGCATAGTCGTAGGAAGCGTTGACGTTGACCTCGATACCCGCGACCTGCCCGTCGCTGGTGTCGGCGTTGACCCCGCCGCAGGAGGCCATGGTGTTGCCGATGCGATGCGCAACGTCGGTCCACCAGAGGTTGGGCGCCGGATTCCACCAGTCCGGCAATGGCTCGCTGGTGGTCGCAAACCCGTCCCCCAGGTTGCGATACCAGCCCTCGTCGGGAGCCTGGTAGCTGGTCAGGTCGCTGTTGCCGACGATGAGGTCGGGAAGTCCGTCCTGATCGACATCCTTTAACCGGCGCTTCACCTCAACGCTCAGCGCCTCCGCTCCGGCCTCGTTGCCAATGTCGGCCTCGAGGATGCCGGCGCCGTAGGGGTCGTCGACGGCCAGAGAGAAGCCACAGTAGCCCTCGTTGCCGTCCGGGCTCCCTTCCCAGCCGTGCTCCGAGTAGGAGACGCCCAGGCGAGGAGATGCGCCGGACCAGACGACGCCGTCTTCAAAAGCGCTGCCGTTGCCGAAGTAGACGAGCCAGTCGCCTTCGCTCAGGCTCGCCGGACTCGCGTAGCCCGCGAGAGGCTGCGCAAGCACCATGTCGCTAAGACCGTCCCCGTTGAGGTCGGCGAAGTCCATGTAGGACCCGATCTCACCCAGAGGACCGGCACCGAGTGCATCGAAGAACTCCCGGCCCTCTGCGGTGATGTCATCGTCGAAGTGCCACGAAGGCCAGCTCCAGCCGACGGTCTCAACCGACGAGAGGTAGTGATGCATTGCGGCACGACGGGCCGTCGAGCCGGGATAGTGCGCCGCGAGGTCGGCAATCCAGGGGGGCTCGAACGAGTAACTGAACGCCCACCCCAGGCCCTCCTCGCCAGCGTGTAGATAGACCTCGATGCTCCCGTCGCCGCCGGGCTCGGTGTGGAGGATGTCAGACCAACCGTCGGAGTTGATGTCTTGGAGCCGGACGATGCCGTGGCGGGACGATGGCGTCGGCCAGGTGTCTCCCGAGATCGTCTGGTGGCCCGTAATGTAGTCGACATGCAACGAGTTGAACGGGGACGGCTCGATGGTCGTCTGCGAGTCGAACCCGAACATCGAGCCGTAGCGAACAAACAGCGACGAGCCTCCGAGGGATGGGGAGTCGTAGCCGGCCGGAACCCTTGGCAAGAAGGCCGTGTCCGGTGCCTCGACTTCGTTCCAGACGAAGTCTGGGTAGCCGTCACCGTTCAGATCCACGAGTTGGGAGACCGCAGCCGAGATCGATGGGACGGCCAACCCGAGGGTCTGGTAGACGGAGATATCCATGAACTCGGCGTAGGCCGCCGACGAGCCCGGTGGCAGGTTGTCTGGCTCTCCGCCCCAGCCCTGCCAAGCCTCCACCTGGAGTGCGGTCCCGTCTGGTGCGAACGTGTAGAGATACTGGTTCTCATCAACGTCGAAGTCCTCCGGAAGAGGACTGAGGTCTGGTTCCACGTAGTAGAAGGTCCGCGTCTCTCCCAGGTGCCAAGGCGCATCGTCGATGTCGAAGGTCTCGCCTGGGCCGTCCCAGTGGTGGGCGCTACCGCCGTCGATCGTTTGCCGGTGCAACGTCCAGCCGCCGTCGCCGTCCGTCTCCAGGTAGTCGAGGAGCCCATCGCCATCGAAGTCCTGGAGGGAAGCGACCTTCGCCGCACCGATTGTCAACTCCAGGTAGCTCCAGAGGAATCCCTCGCCGTCCGGCAGCCCGATTACTTCGACTCCTTGATCGTCGTCGTGGGCTCCGCCCACCAAGACGGAGTAGTCCTCGGCGCGCCCGAGATCGGTGAACGGGTAGATGGAGGTGCCGTCGTGCCGGCTCTCGTCCATGTCCGGCTCGTACGCGGCGTATTCGAACTCGACCGCCGGGGCGCCCGGACCCCGCCACATCGCGTTCTCCCACCCAATCTCCTGAATCCGCGTCAGCAGCGCGACCGGGCCGTCGAACTCGACTTCCAGTTCGTAGTCGCGGAAGGGGACGCAGTCTCCGGGCCCGTACGGGTCGGGGGCCGGCTCGAACGTCCAGTCGTCATCGTCGTCGGCCGGCGGATCGTACGGCGGGTCTTCGGGGGGATCGGGCTCGAAGTCCTCGTCGTCCGGGTCACCCTCCTCCGAGGAGGCGTAGGCGTCGGGCTCATCGACGGTGTGGCTCAGGTCGATGTCGTGCCAGGTCGGCCCGGCACCGGTCAGCATGATCTGGGGGAGTTCGCCCTCGCCTTGCAGGGCGACCAGGTCGCCGAGTCCGGGCCGCAGGCCGTCGTCGATCGCCGAATCATCGTCATCGAGGAACGCGACGATGAACCAGCTCGTCGTACCCTCGGGGAGCTTGTCCAGCTTGTAGGCGACCTCCGCGCCCGGCGCCGACAGGTCGACGAGCATCTTCGAGACCACGGCGGGCTTCGGGTCCTCCGAGAGGCGGGGGTCCTGCTCGAACAGCGCGAGGTAGACGAACCCCGCCTTGTCTCCGCCGGCCGCGGCCGAGGCGCTGGCCGTCAGCGTGCCCTCCAGGACGCGGGCGGGGCCGGCGTCGGCGACGACGCTGGACTCCACGTCCTTGTCTGCAGCCCGTCCGACGAGATCGATCGCGCCGAGCTCGTACACGTCGGCCCACGGGACGTGGACCTCGGGGAGCCCCTTGTCCTCGATCGCGAGCAGTCGAACCTTGGTCAGATCCGGATCTGAGGGCTCGAAGTCCTCCAGGAAGGCCAGGAGGTGGTACGGCTCCTCCCTTGGGGGGATCTCCTCCAGCGTGAAAGTGGCCATCCCCGCTTCGAGCGCGCCGTGCAGGTCGATCTCGACCGTCGTCCCGACGGGCACCGGAGGCAGATCGGACTTCAGCAGCGGCTCGCGGTCCAGGAGCACCACCCGGAGGTTCGAGAGCTGCTCGACGTCCAGGCCCGAGACATCGACCGCGCCGTGGAGGGTCGCGAGGTCCGCGGACGTGGCGTAAGCCGGCTCGGGGATCAGCTCCTCCGCGCCGTCCAGGGTGTCCTTGAGCAGCCAGGGATCGATGCCGTCACGGCTGGGGCCGGGGCACGACCAGTCGTCTTCGGAGTCGCAGCCCGCCCAGAAGGACCACAGACCTGGATCCAGCGCCGCGATCTCCAGGTCGTCCCACGGGCTCGGCGACGAGTCGTCCGGCAGGGGGGCGATGGCGACGTCGTCGAGGTCGGGCATCCCGGAGTTGAACAGCCTGCCGACCCGGACCTGGCGGAGCACCCTGTCGTGGTCCGAGTAGCCGCCGAAGCCGCCGGCGCCGCGGACGTGGGGGCGCTCCTGGTAGCTGAAGTCGATGCAGAGGTCGTGGGCGGGGTACAGCGTCGTGCGGCGGCCTCCATAGAGCACGCGCTCCAGCCGGGCGCCGTCGTAGACGAAGAGGACGCCGTTGTCGTTGGCGTCCCAGTACTCCGTGGCGCGCCAGTGCGACGAGTTCGTGTCCGGGGTCGCGTCCAACACCCAGTGCCCGCCGGAGGCGAGGTCGATGGTCCACCGATCATCGCCGAGGTGGTAGTGAATCGAGACATCGCCGCTGACATGGGTCCGGATGGAGTACTCGACGGGCCAGGTCGTGTCGTTCAGGACCGACAGGTAGCCGGAGATCGCTCCGCCGCCGAGCCAGAAGTCCTCTGGGGACCGCGGGTCCTTCGCGATGTGTGGGATGCCGCCGATGGACCAGCCTCGCGGCATCTCGGCGTCCGAGCCGCGCGAGAACGAGTCGTAGTCGAGCGACAGGCCGGGCGCGGCGAGCGCCGGAGCGGGGGCGATGGGGAAGGAGAACTGGGCGGCGCCGATCGGGGAGGCGGCGACCGGGTGCTGCAGAGCGCGGACCTCGGGCTGCGCGGCCTCGGAGTGACGCGCGAGCTGGTCTGCGAGGGGGACGGGGAGATCTCCCGCGAGGGCGACGCCGGGTACTGCGGCCAGGGCGACGGCTGCAAGTGCTGCCAGGAGAGCCAGGAGGTTGGAATGCGAGAGCTGGCGATCGGACACTTCTTGTTCCCCCACGATCGACTGTGACTGGATCCGGAACGCTACCAGCCGTCCGCAAGACGCCAAGAGGAGAATCCAAGGGCGAAGAAGCCAGGGCCCACTGGGTGTCCTTGCCGACGCTGGAGAGGTCGGCAAGAGTCTCCGCCCTTCGCTCGTCGTTCCATCGCGCGTTGGTGCGGGGCCGGGCGGTATTCCCGTATTCCATTCGGAATATTCCCTGTCATTCCAGGCATATTCCGCCCTGCGCTGCAGCAGGCGGCGCACGCTCGCACGCGCGTATCGACCGTGCCGGGGCCGCGCAGTCGAGTTGGTCGTCGTGGGATGGCCGGACTCCCGCCCTCCGAAGCGCTCGAACGTCGGCGTCGTGTGGGTACCGCGGAGTCCGCCGACGCCACGCGACCCGTCGCCGAACCACCGCGAGGCGGACTATCCAGACCGGCTCTCGGTCGCCAGCTCCTCGGTCGCCCGTTCCTGGCGGAGCGCCTGGGCGACCGTGGGGCCGAGGGGTCTGCCGCGGCGCGCTTCCGCCTTGGAGATCGTCCCCTGACGGACGCCGAGGCGGTCGGCGGCGGCCTGCTGGGTCAAGGCGAGCCGCGCGCGCCATGCCGCGAGGTCGAGCCCGGTTGGCGCCGCGGCCTCCGGCGCGACCTCATTGACTACCCGTGGGGAAGCGGGCGGCGATGGGCGCGTCTCCCGGCCAGCAGGGCCGAGCGACCGGGACGGAGTGGACTCGGCGCTTGCCACCTCCCTGCCCGCTTCGGACGACGGATTCGCCCACGGCCGCGGCGAGGAGCCCGATCGGGTCACATCGGTCCGGGGCCCGCGGCCAGCCGGCGCCGCCTGGGCGACCGGGTCTGGTCGATGATGAGCCGGCCGCTCGCCCTTCTGCGCGGCCTTGGCTCGCTCCATCGAGAACCGCCCGAGCCGCCGCTTGTCGATCTCGGAGAGGTCCGCAAGGTCGGACGCCGCAGACTCGGAACTGGAGCGGCGGCCGGCGGCCGGACGGGGTTCCGAACCGCGAGCCGATGGAGCCGAAGGCCGTCGCTGCCGCCGGTCGCCGCGGGGTTCCCGGACCCGCCTTGCGCCCTGGCCCCGAAGGTCCGAGGGTCCGGCCGGCTGGGCGTGCGTTCGGTGCCGACGCCCCGTGGCCTCGTGGTCTGCAGGCTGAGCGGGCCCCCGCTCCTCCGCGTCCCGCTGGGGGCGCATCCGAGGATGGATCCGAGGACGCTCACGTGCTTGCAGCCGCGAGTCCCCGCCGCCTGTCGGTCGGCGCCGACTCTGTGCTGGTTCACCCTGGGGATGCTCCCTTCCCGTCGCACGCCGATCCAACACACTGGCCGCGCGAGGCGCCCCTCGCGCGGCTCGGGAGCTGGCGGACGCATCGGCCCGGGAGCCGGCGCTCGTCACTGGTTGGCGAGCGCTGACCGGCCGCGAGCCTCGGCCCCCCTCCGCCCAGTGCTCGTGGACGTGGGTCGGCGGGCCGGCCGGCGCGGGACCTCCACGACGAGGGCGCAGGCGAGCTCTTCGACGCCTCTCCTGCTGGGCACCAGGCCGCCCTCGGGCCTCCTCTCCCCGCTCCCCAGGCCGCCCCCGCCCCGGCTCCTCCCGCGCGATTGCCGCCTGCGCGATCGCAACCAGCGCCTCCCGCTGCGCGTCGGCGAGGTCGTCGTCCCCGTCGATCTCCATCCAGGCGCTCAGCGCGGCGATGGTGACGTCGTCCTCGTCCTCCCAGACCTCGCCGTCACCGGGTTCGCCCAGGTCCATCCAGCCCTCGTCCCACTCGTTCATCGCGTCCTCCCGGTCGGCGCGGGCTCGTCCTCCAGGTCCAGCAGCCAGTCGTCGATCACCCGCCCCACGATCCGCTCGACCGCCGCCGGCTCGGCGCTCGGCTGCTCCTCCCCCGCGGGCCGTCCGACGACCGGCCGGAGCCCCCGCCGCTTCGCCACGCGCACAACGCGGTTGACCAGCTCGACAAGGTCGCCGTGCCGTCGGATCAGCCCGTCGGCGAGGAGGATCTCCTCGAGTTCGAACAGGTTGTCGATGGTCGCGGTGTTCCGGCCCGCCTCGATCCGGGCGAGCAGGCTGCGGTCCCAGCGCATCCGCCCCGCCAGGGCGGACTGGGTGGCGCCCTGCTCGTGGCGCAGCGCGGCGACGACGCGTCCGGTGATCGTTGCGAGGGCGACGGCCTGCTCGTTGGTCATGGTTCCGACTCCAGGGTGATTTCCACTCGCTGAGTTCATTCTTGCACATTGCCGCACTCGTGGGTACTTTCTACCCGAGCGGTCGCCGTGCGACAGGGCGCCTCCCGCTCGACGGAGAGCGCCATGACGACTGCCGCGAACACCGCCCTCGCCCTCACCGAATCCTCGCTGCGCCTGATACACGACGACGTGCGCGCCGGCCACGCCGGCATCGCGACCTTCTGCGGGCCGCGCGGGCTGTGCTGGATGGAGATCCTCGGCCCCCGCGGGATGCGCCCCGACGGCCGGCTGTTCGTGGCCCCGGTCCCGACGCTCCGGCTCTGGGTCCCCGGCCGCAGCACGAGCCCGCTGGCGGTCGCCGCGAACGACACCGACTTCGACGACGGCTTGCACGACCTCGTGGAGCGTGCCCGAGCGCACCTGCACCCCGGGCAGGCCGAGTCGCTGCGGGCGGTGCTCGGCGTCGTGCGGCAGGCGACGAAGGCGCGCGGCCCGAACGTCCCAACTGTCGCGCTGCGGGTCACCGAGGTGACCGGTCGGCCCGCTCTGGCGGCCTGGGCCTCGTGCCTGACCTTGGCCGATCTCGAGCGCGCTCTGCTCGACGCGGTCGCTTGAACCGGACATCTCTACCTTGGGGCGACAGGCCGCTCGACGTCGCTCCAGAGTTACGTCAACTTGACCCGACCCCCACAGGAGAAGCCATGCCCACCATCGGAGCCGCGTACCTGCGGTGCAGCGACGTCAAGCAGGACAAGTCCATCGACCAGCAGCGGGTCGAGATCGAGCGACGGGCGGCGAAGGACGGCGTGGTCATCCCGCCCGAGAACTGGTTCATCGACGAGGGAATCAGCGGCCGATCGACCCGCAAGCGCGGCAGCTACAAGCGGCTGCTGGCGATGGCCGAGGAGCAGCAGGAGCTCGTCCGCCGCCGGGGGCTGGACAACGTCAAGCGGGTCGAGCGGCTTTATGTGTGGGCGTTCTCGCGGATCGCCCGCAACATGTTCGACTGCCTGCGAGCGATCGCGACGCTGGACGAGGCGGACATCGACATCGTCTCCCTCACCGAGCACGAGGTTGGCGACAAGTCCATGCGCAAGCTGATCCGGCCCATCCTCGCCTGGCTGGCGGAGCGCTACTCCGAGGAGCTGTCCGCGAACGTGCAGCGCGCGCTCCTGTCGCAGGCGTCGCAGGGCTTCTGGCCCTACGGCACGGTTTCGTTCGGCTACGAGGCCGTCCCGGCCGAGGGGGGCAAGAAGCTGGCCGTCACCGAGGCGAGCCGGCCGGACTTCGAGGTCGTGCAGCGCATCTTCGCGATGGCCGACGAGCGCGGCGACGGCGCCCGGCGCATCGCTGACCGGCTGACCCGCGAGGGCGTGCGGCCTCCCAGCGAGGCGAGCCACCCGCGCGAGGTGTCGCCGGGGACGTGGCGGGGGAGGCACGTCAACTACATCCTCAAGAACCCGGTCTACTGCGGACACATCGTCAACAAGGGGGAGATCGTCTTCCGCGACGCGCACGAGGCCGCGGTCGACGACGCCACGTTTGCCCGGGTCCAGGCGAAGCGGAAGCTGAGGGCCCGGGGCCGGCAGGAGGGGCGCGGCAACGGCGCCAGCCGGCTGATGGTCGGCCGACACGGGCTGTTGACGCCGTTTCTGCGCTGCGGCTCCTGCGGCGGCCGGATCACGCTGGTGGCCAGCAGCCGCAAGGGCAACAAGACATGGCGCTACTTCTGCGGCACCCGCCGGGACAACAAGGCCGCCTGCCCGGGGATCTCGGTCCTCGTCGACGAGCTCGACGGGCTGGTCATGAAGACCATCGAGGAGCAGGTCCTCGCGCCGAAGAACGTCGAGCGGCTGCTGGACAGCACGCTGGAGCAGCTCGCCAGCTCGGACGAGGACCAGGCCGCCGCCGAGCGGGAGCGGCTCAGCGCGCAGATCGAGGAACTGGACCGCAAGATCCGGCTGGCAGCGAGCCACGCCATCGAGGGGATGATCGACGCCGAGGACGCCAAGGTGATCACCGCGCCGCTCGTGGCGCAGCGGGAGACGGCCCGGCTTCGGCTCGCGGCGCTGCCGGCCCGCACGGCGGTGCCGAACCGCGGGCAGGTCGACCCCGAGCGCTTCCGGCGCTCGATCCTGGCGGCGTGGCAGGGGCGGCCCCTGGAGCAGCGTCGGGAGGCGCTAGACAGGCTGCTGGACCGGGTCACGCTGGAGCCCGGCGGGGTCAGGATCCGGTACAACGCGGCCGGTCTCTGCGGCCATGACCGGTCAGGCTCGGTCATCCAGCCGAGCTTCCCCTGGATGAGGTTGAACCGGAGCCCGTCCTGCGACCGGCGCGCGAAGTAGTAGTTGATCTCGATGACGTCGAGCGTGTTGCCTTGGCGGACCCCGCGGCCGTTGCGCTGCTGGAGCGTCGCGGGCTCCCACGGCAGATCCAGGTGGTGGATCGCGCAGGTCCGCTTCTGGAGGTCGATGCCCTCGTAGGCGATGGCGTTGGCGATGACGACGTCGTACTTCGGGAGCAGGCCCGAGGCCGGGGCGCCGTTGAACTCGCGGGCGATGCGCTGCCGATCGGCCGAGGCCTTCGCCGTCTTCGCGTTCAGGACGGCGATCCGCTTCTCGGGCACGCCCGCCTCGACGAGCACCCGCTTGACCCAGACGTGGGCGGCGATGTTGTCGACGAAGACGATGTGTCCGCAGCCCCGGTTGGCGAGCACCCGCTCTGCCAGGGCGTCGAACTTGGGGCTGTGCGGGTCCACGCCGGCCGCGCCCGCGCTCTTCCAGTCGTGCCCCTCGTCGAGCTCGGAGTGGATGGCGACCAGGGCCATGCGGGCGAGCAGGCCGAGGATCTTCGCCTTGTCGCTGATGCGAGTGGACTCCAGCGCCGCCTCGATCTGCCCGACGTAGGCGTCGTACTTGGCGTCCTGAGCGTCGTCCATGTCGACCTCGACGACGGCGACCTTGGGCTCGGGCAGCTTGAGGCCGACGTCCTCGGCGGTCTTGAACTCGCCGTAGCGGAAGATGACGTCGCGCAGCTCGTGCAGGTTGCTGAAGCCGACGACCGCGGACCGCTCCTCGACGTCCATCTTCGTGTTCACGACCGGCTTGATCTCGATCCGCAGGTAGCGGTCGATGAACTGCTCGGGGTCGCGGATCCCCATGCGCGCCCAGGCGTCGTGGTCGACGTACTGCACCAGGTTGTAGAACTCGAGCGGGCTGTTCTTCGCCGGGGTCGCCGACAGCAGGACGATCCCGGCCCCGCCGGTGTGGGCGCGGACCGACGCGCAGCGGAAGTCGAGCTGCCAGGCCCGGTTGCTGCCCTCGCCGGAGTTGCCCATGAAGCGGGGGACGCCGCCC
>CAYFOA010000164.1:0-18244 GCA_964344575.1 uncultured Rickettsiales bacterium
CTTCGTGCCCATCCTCACCGAGGAGGCTTGACTCGAGGTCCCGGTATCTCAGTCGGTGTTTTGTCTCGGTTTCGGAGACAGTAGTCGCTCTGAGGCCAGTGGTCAGGCCTCGAGCGCCATGCACAGGATGTCGCTGGCTGCCTACAAAGCGTCGAGTCGTGCGAGGAACTCCTCTAGCTGCGGCGTCCAGTTGGGCGACCGCTTCCGATAGGAGTAGAGGCCGACCTCGCGGGCGTCCGCCACCCAGCAACCGTAGGTCTCCTCAAAAGGCAGGTCCTCGCCCGCACCGTCAAACCGGCCGAATTCGAGATGAAGGGTGCTGCTGCGGTCGAGCTTCCAAACGAAGGGGTCACCTTCGACAGAGGTTTCGACGCTCCAGCCCCTGGCGCTCAGAGCCCGAAACAGTGTGGTCAGATGCCAGTCGGCCATCGCCCGCAAGCTACCCCTTCCCCCCGAGGCAGACCGTCCAGTTCCCGATGGCGGTCGTCCCGACCGGGCCTCACCTCTGCCAAACCCGCCGGGGCTTCCTGACCTTCGCGGCGCAAGCGCCGCTGCGCGCGCGGGAGCGCTTGCATCCCCTTCCCGTGACTTCGCGCGCCACAGCGCGCTGCGCGGCGCTGTGGCGCCTTGCGGCGGCCAAGCCCTTCGCGAACCTTCGCGCCATCGCGCCTCCGTGTTCCCTGAACGCGTCGCTCCCCCACCAGGTTCCCGAAGATCACCCCCCGCCCAGCGCCGCCTGCACCTCGTCCCGCACGAACGCGTCCTCGTCGCCGCGTGCCGCCTCCAGCGCCGCCCTCGCCTCCCCTCCCCCGAGCACGCCCAGCGCCCACGCGGCGTGGCCCCTCACCAGCGGCTCCGGCTCCTCCTTCAGGCACCTCGCCAAGTGCGGGACCATCGCCCGGTCGCCCGAGTTGCCCATCGCCACCGCCACGTTCCGGAGCAGGCCGCGCCGCTTCGTCCGCTTGATCGCGCTGCCCTTCATCACCCGGCTGAAGGTCGGCTGGTCCCACAGGAGGATCTCCTCCAGCGGAGGGTTCACCAACTGCTCCCGAGGCTGGTACCTAAGCTCCCGCGTCGGCTCGGCAAATCGGTTCCACGGACACGCGTCCAGGCACAGGTCGCAGCCGTAGATCCAGTCCCCGATCAGGGGCCTCAACGCCCGCGGGATCGGACCCCTCAGCTCGAGCGTCAGGTACGAGATGCAGAGGCGCGAGTCGAGCTTGTACGGGGCGTCGGCGCGGATCGCGCCCGTGGGGCAGACGTCGAGGCACGCCCGGCACGTCCCGCACATGTCCTCGTGCGGCGCCGACGGCTCCACCTCGGCCGTCGTGATCACGTCCCCGATGAACCACCACGACCCCTGCTCCCGGGAGACGCAGTTCGTGTGCTTCCCCACCCAGCCGAGCCCCGCCCGCATCGCCCGCGGCTTCTCCAGCACCGGCCCCGTGTCCACGTACGGACGGGCCGCCGGATCGCCCAGGATCGCGGCGACGTCCTTCACCTTCGCCAGCAGCACGTCGTGGTAGTCGTCCCCCAGCGCGTACCGCGCGATCCGCCCCCGGGGACGGTCGTCGGAAGGCGCCGGCAGCTCCCCCTGCCAGTACGGCTCCTCGATCGAGATCACCGCCCGCGCCCCGTCCAGCACCCGCCGCGGATCCGCCCGCCGCGCCGGATCCTTCCGGAGCCAGCGCATCTCCCCCTCCCGCCCGTCGTCCAGCCACTCCTGCAGCCGCGCCCCCTCCTCGCCCGGCGGCGCCGCCGACGCCCCCACCCGGAGGCCGAGCTCCGCCGCGCGTGCCCGGAGGCGCTCCCAGGGAACGAACGTCATCGGGACCATCCTTTCCCTCGCGTGCGCGCGTTTGCCAATGGTATCTGCTGCGTGGACAATGCCTCGGATCGGGGGACGGCAGGAGTGTGCGCGGAATGACTCGGACCTGGATGCAGCTGCTTGGGATCGCGACGCTCGCGCTGGCCGTGGGCTGCGGCCCCGTCCGCGGCGTGGACGACGACGACGCCACCGCCGACGACGACGACGCCAACCCCCTCGACCGGGACGGCGACGGCTATTGCCCCGACAGCGTCGACGAGGACGACTGCGAGGACGCCGACCTCGAGATGGGCGACTGCGACGACGAGGACGACCGCGTCCACGAGGAGCACGACGAGGTCTGCGACCTCATCGACAACAACTGCGACGGCGTCATCGACGAGGGCTTCGACGCCGACGAGGACGGCTTCGTCAACGAGCTCGGCGAGGGCTGCATCTCCAACTACCCCCCCGAGGAGCTCGACTGCAACGACCAGCTCCCCGCCGTCCACCCCGGCCACGAGGAGCTCTGCGACGAGCTCGACAACGACTGCAACGGGCTGGTCGACGACGGCCTCGACGTCGACGGCGACGGCTTCCGCGTCTGCGACCTCCTCGCCGACTGCGACGACAACGACGCGTCGACCTACCCCAACGCCCCCGAGCTGTGCGACGGGATCGACAACAACTGCAACACCGTCGTCGACGACGGCATCGGCGTCGAGTTCACCGACCAGGACGGCGACGGCTGGACCCCCTGCATGGGCGACTGCGACGACGAGTTCCCCGACGGCGCCGACGCCAACCCCGGCGCGCTGGAGGGCTGCGACGGGGTCGACAACGACTGCGACGGCCTCGAGGACGAGGACCTCGACCTCGACGGCGACGGCGTCCCGGGCCCCTACCCCAACTGCCTGCTCGAGTACGGGGCGGTCGACTGCGACGACGAGGACCCGACCGTCTACCCCGGCGGCCCCGAGTTCTGCGACAACGCCGACAACGACTGCGACGGCCAGATCGACGAGAACCTCGACTTCGACAGCGACGGCTTCACCGCCTGCGAGGGCGACTGCCAGCCCCTGGACGCGAACATCAACCCCAACGCCCCCGAGCTGTGCGACGGCGTCGACAACGACTGCAACCTCATCGTCGACGACGGCTGGGACAACGACGGCGACGCGCAGAGCACGTGCGCGGGCGACTGCAACGACGTCGATCCCCTCATCTACCTCGGCGCCCCCGAGCTGTGCGACGGCCTCGACAACGACTGCGACGGCTCCCCCGGCGCCAACGAGACCGACCTCGACGGCGACGGCTACAGCGAGTGCGACGGCGACTGCGACGAGGCCGACCCCGGCCGGAGCCCCGGCGCGACCGAGCTGTGCAACGCGATCGACGACGACTGCGACGGCAGCCTCCCCGCGGACGAGCAGGACGACGACCTCGACGGCTACATCGGCTGCACGCCGGACGGCTGCGTGGTCCACCTCGTCGAGGACGGCGACGCCAGCGGGCTCGACGCGACCGACGCGTTCGACCCCCTCGGCCTCGACACGGCGCTCTCCCAGGGCGCGGCCGCCTCGGCGGTCCTGGAGGACGCGGACAACTTCGCCGACGGCCAGGTGATCGTGTGGGTCACGGGCGCGCGGGACATCACCCAGGGCGAGTACGACATGCTCGAGGCGTGGGTCCAGGCGGGCGGCGGGCTCGTGGTGACGGGCGCGGACACGCTCAGCAACAGCCAGTGCTGGTACGACGGCGGCAGCGGCGACGACGACGACGACAGCGCGGGCGACGACGACGACAGCGCGTCCCCCTTCTGGTCCGGCGGCGCGGACTGCGACGGCGAGGTCGAGGTGGACGGCGCGCTCCTGGCGCTGCTGGTCCGCAGCCTGACGACCGGCGACGGCCCCGAGACGGACGCCTGCGCGGTGAGCGACTCGACGACCCCGGTGACGGCCGGCGCGTACGGCAGCTTCACGACGGCGTACTCGTTCACGGCGTCGGACACGAACCACGAGAACGCGATCGCCGACGCGGCCCGCAACGCCACCCGCGTCGCGGCGGTGGGGAGCAAGGCGAAGATCATCTGGACGGACGTCCCCTTCGGCGGGTCGATCCTCTACTGGAACGGCAACACGGACCTCGGCGACTGGGACGCGGGCTTCAACCCGGACCTCCCGATCATGCTCCGCAACGCCGTCGCCCACATGAACCTCGGCTGCGGCGGCAGCCTCCAGGGCGGCGACTGCGACGACGACGACGCGACGCTCTTCCCCGGGACCTGCCCATGACCGCCCGCGCGCTGGCCCTCATCCTCCTCCTGACGGCCGGCGCGGCGCAGGCCGGAGTGTCCGGCCCGACCCTCGAGATCAACAACGCCTACGACGGAATCCTGGAGGTCCGCTGGGAGACCGGCGGCGACGACGCCGGCATCTACGTCCGCTCGACGGGCGCGGCGATCGGGCTGGAGGAGCCCGTCGAGGCGCAGATCGCCGCGTTCTCCAGCGACGCCAGCTTCTTCAGCCTGGACGCGGTCCAGGGCACGGGACCGAACGGTGAGCGCGGCTTCTGGGTCGCGTTCATCGACCCCCGCCACCACAAGCGGGTCTCCGCGGTGTTCGTCGGCGTCGACGGGACGGTGGCCGATCTGGACGGCGACGGCGTCTTCGACCCGTCCACCGAGGGGATCGACATCAGCGGCCACGACAGCGCCCGGGAGGTGGCCTGCGCGTCGTCGGGCGAGGACGAAGGCGCCGTCTGCGTCTGGCGGACGCGCTTCCCCGCGGAGTTCTACGGCTGCGGCCCGCTCTTCACCGGCGGGGTGCCCGAGTGCGACGTGCAGCAGATCACCAGCGGCGACGACATGACGAACCCGGCGCTGCTCTGGTCCGACCAGTACGACGTCTACATCTACTTCGGCACCCACGGGATCGGGGACACCAAGGACATCCGCAGCGTGGCGCTGACCCCGTCGGCCGAGATCGTGGACCGCGACGGAGACGGCACCGCCGAGCCGGGCTCGGACGAGGCCGTGGTCCTCGGCGGCGGAGGCCGGCACATCGTCGGCTCGGCCGCCCAGACCCCCGAGGGCACGGTGCTGGTCTACTCCTGGGCGCCCGACTGGGACAGCGACGGCGTGCTGGAGTCGGTGCTGGTCGGCGCCGACGGACAGGTGACCGGGGGCCCGCACGTGATCGACGCCGCCATCGGCAGCGACGTGGCCCACAACGACCTCGCGTTCTCCCTGGAGACGGGCCTGAAGATCGCGTGGAGCCACAGCGACGAGTCCGGCGACGCCTTCGACTGGGACATCTACGTCCGCGTCCTCGACCACGAGGGCACCCCGATCGGCGACCCCACCCTGCTGATCGAGGGCAAGGACAGCCAGTACGGCGTCACCGCGATCCCCAACCCCGAGTGCGAGACGACGGTGGTCGGGACGGTCGACTCCTCCACGAGCGAGCTGTGGGTGGTGCACGACGCCGAGCCGACGTGCGTCGCGGCCGGGGACGACGACGACGACGCGGGCGACGACGATGACGACGACGTGACGCCCGGGGACGACGACGACGACGACGGCGAGCCCGACATCGACATCTCGTCCAGCGATCCCCACGTCTACGAGTACGGGTGGTACGACGGCCTGTCGAGCAGCCGTCCGGAGGTCGAAGGGGACGTCCGCTTCGACCTCAACGACAAGGGCATCGACGCCGTCTACATCTTCGACGTCAGCAACGTCGGCGCCGCCGATCTCGAGATCGGCGACATCACCTTCGAGAGCGAGGCGGACATCGAGCACCGCAGGGGGTGCGTCGACAGCACGGTGGCGCCCGGCGCGTCGTGCTCCATGCAGGTGTTCATCAACCCGGAGACCACCTGGGTCGTCGCCATGATGCAGATCGAGTCGAACGACCCGGACGAGGATCCGCTCCTGGTCGGGCTCCGACTGAAGGACTCCCCCGTGTGCCAGGCGGCCGGCCGCTCGACGAGCCCGGCGCTGCTCGCGCTGGTCGGGGTCGCGGCGATCATCCGTCGCCGCCGCCGCCTCAGCCCCTGAAGGCCCGCTCCAGGTCGGCCTTCAGGTCACCCACGTCCTCGATCCCCACGCTCAGCCGGATCAGGCCGTCGGCGATGCCGATCTGCTTGCGGACGTCGGGGGGGACGCTCGCGTGGGTCATCGACGCGGGGACCTCGATCAGCGACTCCACGCCGCCCAGGCTCTCCGCCAGGGCGAACACCTTCGTCGTCGCCACGAACCGGTTCGCCCGCTCCAGCGTCCCCTTCAGCTCGAAGCTCACCATCCCGCCGAAGTCCGACATCTGGCGCGCCGCCACCTCGTGCTGGGGGTGCGACGCCAGCCCCGGGTAGATCACCCGGTCCACCTCGGGGTGGTCCGACAGCCACGCCGCCAGCTCGCGCGCGCTGGCGCAGTGCCGCTCCATCCTCAGGTGCAGCGTCTTCAGCCCACGCAGCTGCAGGAAGCAGTCCTGCGGGCCCGGCGTCGCGCCGATCGAGTTCTGCAGCCGCCACAGGTCGTCCGCGAGCTCGTCGTCCGACGTCACGACCACCCCGCCGACCACGTCGCTGTGGCCGCCGATGTACTTCGTCGTGCTGTGGACCACCGCGTGCGCCCCGAGGGCCATCGGCTGCTGCAGCGCCGGCGTCGCGAACGTGTTGTCCACGAAGCAACGCGCCCCCACCTCATCCGCCAGCGCCGCCATCGCGGCCACGTCGACCACCTTCAGGAGCGGGTTCGTCGGCGTCTCCACCCACAGGATCTTCGTGACCCCGGGCCGGCAGGCCGCCGCCACCGCGTCGTGGTCCGTCATGTCGACGAACGTGAAGTCGATCCCCAGCTTCTGGAAGATCGTCGTGAACAGCCGCCACGTCCCACCGTAGACGTCGTCGCTGCTGACCACGTGGTCCCCGGGCGCCAGCGTGTGCATCACGTTCGTCGTCGCCGCGCAGCCCGAGGCGAAGCAAATCCCGTGGCGCGCGCCTTCGAGGGACGCCAGGCACGTCTCCAGCGCCGTCCGGGTCGGGTTGCCCGTCCGCGCGTACTCGTACCCCTTGTGGCCGCCGACCCCGTCCTGCGTGTACGTCGACGTCTGGTAGATGGGCGTCATGATCGCGCCCGTCGTCGGCTCGGCGGGCTGCCCCGCGTGGATGCAGCGCGTCCCGAACCCGAACTCGGCCCAGAGGTCGTCCCGCGGCGGCCAGCTCGTCACGAGGTCGCCTTGCTCAGGTACTCGATGAGGTCGATCTTCGTGACGACGTTGATGATCTCCTTGCCCTCGAGCACGAGCGCCATCTTCACCTTCGTGAACATGTCCGACAGCACCGCGACCGTCGTGTCCGGGTCGACCACCGAGTAGCTCTGCTCGGCGATGTCCGCGATCGGGTCGTTCATCGCGCCGGGCTGCTCGATCAGCCGCGTGAGCACGTCCGCCTCCGTCACGATTCCCCGCACCCCGTCGGCGTCCATCACCGGCACCTGGCTGACGCCGCGGGACTTCATCAGCCGCGCCACGTCGCGCACCGAGTCGGTCGCCTTCGCCGAGATGACCTCCCGCTGCGGCGTCGACCCGAGCAGGTCCCGCACCGTCCCGAGGTCGGTCGTCGCCTCGAGGTACCGGTTCTCCTTCATCCAGTCGTCGTTGAAGATCTTCCCGAGGTACTGCCGCCCCGTGTCGGGGAGCAGGATGAGGACCTCCTGGCCCTCGACGTCGTTGTGCCGGAGCCACTTCAGGGCGCCGACCACCGCCGCGCCGGAGCTCCCGCCGCAGAAGATCCCCTCCTTCCGGACGAGGTCCCGCGTCATCAGGAAGCACTCCTTGTCGGTCACCCGGACGACGTCGTCGAGCACGTCGAGGTGCATCGTCGAGGGCAGGAAGTCCTCGCCGATCCCCTCCAGCGTGTACGTGTACGCCTCGGTCATCTTCCCCGTCTTGAAGTAGTCGTAGTAGATGCTCCCGACCGGGTCGACGCCGATGATCTTGATGTCCGGGTTGACCTCCTTGAGGTACTTGCCGACGCCCGACAGCGTCCCCCCCGTCCCCATCCCGCCGATGAAGACGTCGATCTTGTGGGCCATCTGCTCCCAGATCTCGGGGCCCGTGCCGACGTAGTGCGCGTCCGGGTTGTCGGGGTTGTGGTACTGGCTCGCGAAGAACGCGTTCGGCGTCTCCGTCCCCAGCTTCGTGCTCACCGAGTAGTAGCTGCGGGGGTCCTCGGGCTCGACCGCGGTGGGGGTGACGACGACCTTCGCGCCGAACGCCCGCAGCGCCTGGACCTTCTCCATCGACTGCTTGTCGGGCATGACGAAGATCGCCTGGTAGCCCTTGATCGCGGCGGCCATGGCGAGCCCCATGCCGGTGTTCCCCGACGTCCCCTCGACGACCGTCCCGCCGCGGCGGATCTCGCCCCGCTCCTCGGCCTTGTCGATCATGTGGACGGCGATCCGGTCCTTGACCGAGCCGCCCGGGTTCATGAACTCCAGCTTCGCGTAGACGTTGCTCTCGAAGCCCTCGGTGACGCGGTTGAGGCGGACGATCGGGGTGTCCCCGATGCACTCCAGGACGTTGTCGTAGACGCGCGTGCGGTCGGCCATCTCGTTCCCTTCCGGCGAGGCGCGAACACCTAGCACAGAGGCTCGGGTTCGTGTACCTGTCCTGCCGTGCGAACCGTCGCGCTGATCGTCCCTTCCCCCGCCGAGCCCGCGCGGCTCGACCGGTTCGTCGCGGCCAACCTGCACGGGCTCAGCCGGAAGCAGGTCAAGAAGCTGATCGACGCCGGCCAGGTGCGGATCGCGGGGCGGCGTGAGCGCAAGGCTGCGCGGCTGCTCACGCCCGGGCTGACGGTCGAGGTGGACTACCGGCCGTCGATGATCCCGGCGCCGGACGTCGACCAGGTGATCTTCGACGAGCGGGCGTGGCTGGCGGTGGTGAAGCCGCCCGGGATCCCGACGCACCGCACCGACGACGACGCGCTCGGCGTGCCGGAGGCCCTCGGCGAGCCGTCGCTGCGGCCGGTGCATCGGCTCGATCGGGAGACGTCCGGGGCGCTCCTGCTGGCGCGGACGGACGCGGCGGCGGCGGCGCTGTCGGAGCTGTTCGCGACCCGGGCGATGGAGAAGGTCTACCGGGCGATCGTGCACCCCGCCCCGAAGGACGAGGCGGGGGACGTCGCCCACGATGGGATGGAGCTGCGGTGGTCGGTGCTGCGGCGGTCGGCGGACGGGTCCCGGGCCGAGCTGGCGGTGCGGCCGAAGCAGGGGAAGACGCACCAGATCCGGATCCTCCTCGCGCACGCGGGGCATCCCATCGTGGGAGATCTCGAGCACGGGCGCGCGATCCCGGGGGGCGCGCCCCGGATGGCGCTCCACTGCGAGCAGCTGAGCTGGCCGGACGGGTTCGTGACGGCGGGGGTGCCGGTGGGGTGGAGCGAGCTGCTGGACCCCCCCGCGCCGCCGCCGGACCCGTCGCCCGCGAAGCCTCGGGCGGAGCGGCGGCGGCCCTCGGGGGGGCGGCGGACGTTGGCGGTGTCGGCGGCGACGGCGCGGATCTGCCGGGGCGGGCACCCGTGGGTGATCCGGGATCGGGACACGGGCGATCTGGGCGGGTTCCGGGCGGGCGACCTGGCCGACCTGGTGGATCCGAAGGGGGACTTCGTGGGGGTCGCGCTGGTGGATCCGACGTCCTCGATCTGCGCCCGTGTCATCGACTCACGGCCGACTCACGGCGTCGACTGGGGGGCCCGCGCGCGCGCCGCGCTGGAGGTCCGGGCGGCGCTCTTGGACGACGAGGGGACGGACGCGCTCCGGCTGATCCACGGCGAGGCGGACGGCTTGCCGGGGCTGCACGTCGATCTGTGGGGGGACGTGATCGTGGCGACGCGGCAGACCGCCGCCGTGGGCGCGTTCACGGACGAGGTCTACGGCGTGCTCGCGGACCGGCTGCGGCCGACGACGATCTGGGAGCGGGACCACTTCGCCGACCTGCGCGCGCGGGGCGGGGGCGCGCCGTCGGACGCGGAGCTGCCGGGGCGGCTCGTCGCCGGGGATCGGCGTCCCGAGCCGTGGCACGTCCGGGAGCGCGGGCTGACGTTCGAGGTGACCCCCCTCGGGGGGCTGACGACGGGGCTGTACCCCGACCAGCGGCGCAACCGGGCCCGGCTGGCGACGGCCGTGGGGGAGCTCGCCGAGGGGCGCTTCGCCGGCGAGGAGCAGCGGATCGCGAACCTGTTCGGCCACACCGGCGCCTTCAGCGTCGCGCTCGCGGCGGCGGGGGCGGCGAGCGCGATCACGGTCGACCTGGCGCCCCGGTACGTCGAGTGGACGCGAAGGAACCTCCGGCTCAACGGCTTCGATCCCGACGTCCACCTCGCGGTGGCGGCGGACAGCGCAGCCTGGCTCGCGGACTCGTCGTCCCCCCTGCACGGGGTCGTGCTGGATCCGCCGGCGTTCGCGCGCAGCCGCGGCCGCAGCGGGGACTGGAGCGCCCGTCGCGACTACGCGGCGATCGTCGAGGGCGCCGCCCGACGGCTCGCCCCGGGCGGCTGGATGCTGTGCTGCGTCAACGTCGGGGGGCTGAAGCGGGGGTGGCTGAAGAAGCAGGTGGAGGCCGGGTTCCGGGCGGCGGGGAGGACGCTGGAGCGGACCGAGGCGGCGCGGCCGTCGCCGGACTTCCCCACCAGGAAGGGGTTCGGGGAGGGGGCGGCGTTCCAGGGGCTGATCGGGTGGGCGGGGTGAGCCGCTGAGGAAAGCAGGAAGGCAGGAAAGCGCGTACATTTCCTCCGATGCGTGACACCGATCCGATCGAGCCCATGTGGGAGACCGGCGCCGAGCCCGGGATCACCGGCCGCGCGTGGGGGGTCGTCGCCACCGTGAGCGCGGGACTGCTCCGCCGCCTCGCGCCTCACGTGAGCGGCTGGGCGCGAGGGCAACGGCCGTCCGTGATCGTCGGCTGGGGGGCGTCGGAGTACCGGCTCGGCCGCCGCGTCGCCACCCGCCGCCGCGCCGACGGGCCGGGGTGGGACGACAACCCCCGGTCGAACTACAACGAGGCCGTCCGCAAGAAGCAGGAGCGGGTCGCCGCCAAGGAGGCCGCCGCCTCGCCGCCAGCGCCCGCCGAAGACCCCGCCCGCGTCGCCGATCTCGAGGCTGCCCTGAAGAAGGCCGAGTCCAACGCCAAGTCCGCATGGACCCGCGTCAAGAAGGCCAACGCCCGGGTCAAGGAGCTCGAGGCCGAAGCCTCCGAGGCCGCCGCCGCAGCCGCCGACGCCGCCCCCTCCCCCGCCGTCGACCTCAGCGAGGACGCCATGAAGGCGGAGGTCGCCGCCGCCATGGGGATGGACGCCGGGGGAAGCGACGACGCCGCCGAGGTGTCTCGCGATCCGGACGCCCTCAAGGACCGCCTCTCGAACATGCGCGCGACCCTGCAAGCCCTCGACGACGTCGCCGACTGGGACCTCCTCGAGGCCGCCGACGACGAGCTCTACAAGCTCCACAAGGCGGTCGAGTACAAGCTCCGCAACCACAAGGCGAGCGAGGCCAAGGCCAAGCTCGACGGCCTCTTCAAGCAGTCGTCGTGACCTCGAACGACGCCCGACGCGTCCTCGTCGTCGACGACGAGCCCAACATCCGCACCACCCTGTCGCGCTCCCTCGACCTCGAGGGCTTCGCCGTCGACGTCGCCGAGGACGCCGCCGCCGCCCTCGCGTCCGTCGCCGCCGCCCGCCCCGACCTCGTGCTGCTCGACCTCCGCCTCCCCGACCACGACGGCCTCTGGGTCCTCGAGCAGCTCCGCGCCGGCGAGAACCCGCCCCCCGTCGTCATGATGAGCGGCCACGGCACGGTCGAGGCCGCGCTCAAGGCCGTCCGCCTCGGCGCCCTCGACTTCCTCGAGAAGCCCATCGCCGGCGACCGCCTCTCCGTCACCGTCCACAACGCGCTCGAGCTCGACCGCCTCGACCGGACCGTCGGCGCGATGTCCCGCCGCGTCGAGCTCCGCTACGGCATGGTCGGCCGCTCCCCCGCCCTGGAACGCGTCCTCGACTCCATCCGCCGCGCCGCCCCGACCCGCGCCCGCGTCCTCATCACCGGCGAGTCCGGCGTCGGCAAGGAGCTCGTCGCCCGCGCCATCCACGAGTCCTCCCGCCGCAGCGACGCCCCCTTCGTCAAGCTCAACTGCGCCGCCATCCCCGAGACCCTCGTCGAGTCCGAGCTGTTCGGCCACGAGCGGGGCGCCTTCACCGGCGCCGAGCGCCGCCGCATCGGCCGCTTCGAGCGGGCCGACGGCGGCACCCTCTTCCTCGACGAGATCGGCGAGATGCCGCTGTCCGTCCAGGCCCGCCTCCTCCGCGTCCTCCAGGAGGGGGAGCTGGAGCGCGTCGGCGGCACGGCCACCGTCCAGGTCGACGTCCGCGTCATCGCCGCGACCAACCGCGACCTCCGCGACGAGGTCACCGCGGGCAACTTCCGCGAGGACCTCTTCTACCGCCTCGCCGTCCTCCCCATCGAGGTCCCGCCCCTGCGCGCGCGGAAGGACGACCTCGCCGAGCTCGCCGTCCACTTCCTCCGCCAGTCCTGCGACGCGAACGACCTCGAACCGAAGGAGTGGTCGGCCGAGGCCATCGCGGCCCTGCAGAAGCACGACTTCCCCGGCAACGTCCGCGAGCTCGCGGGCCTCGTCGACCGCCTCGCCATCCTCACCGGGGGCGACGTGATCCGCGCCGAGGACGTCCGCTTCGCGCTGCCCGGCGCGGCGAAGCTCTCCGGCGGCGAGATCCCCCAGGAGGGGCCCCTCGGCGCGCTGATGGACCAGCTCGAGCGGCGCATCATCGAAGATCGCATCGCCCGCTTCGGCGGCAACATGACGAAGACCGCGCAGGATCTCGGGCTGGAGCGGAGCCACCTCTACAAGAAGTGCCGCAAGCTCGGGATCCGTCGCCCCTCCGACACGTAGGGGCGTGTCCGGGCGGACACGGTCGATCCGCCAAGTCCCCGGAATCACGACGATCCGATCCTGGCACGCCCCGTGCTCCGTCCCGGGGCATGAGCAAGTTCACCATCCTCCTGTCCCTTCCCCTGCTCCTGGCCTGCCCCTCGGCTGAGGTCGCGGTCGAGGAGCCCACCTCCACCCCCGCGCGCGACGCGATCGCGGACCTGATCCCCCTGGACGAGGACCGGATCGACGCCGAGGAGGCGTTCGCCGAGGCGATGGCGCCGATCGCGCCGACCCCGACCACCTCCCTCGCCTTCGATCGCGAGGCCATCCCGCACCACGATCCCCGGTTCCACGACCACTTCGAGGAGGCGGTCCTCGCGCTCGAGGACGGCAGCCCCGCCGACGCCGTCGACGCCCTCCGGCTCGCCGTCTTCGACGCCCCCGACTCGGCCCCCACGTGGATGCTCCTGGCCGAGACGTACGACGAGCTCGACCGCTCCCGGCAGGCCTTCGACTGCGCCTCCGAGGCGCTGAGCCACGACCGCGACCTCCCGTCGGCCCGCGCCTGGTTCGCCCGCCACCACCTCGACGCCGGCGACCCCGAGGCCGCGCGTCCGCACGCCGAGCGGTACGCCAAGCTCCGCCCCGAGGACCCGCTCGGCTCCCACCTGCTGTCGCGCGCCTACATGGGGCTGTCCATGTGGGACGAGGCGATCCGGCAGGGCCGCAAGACCATCAGCCGCGACCCGACGTTCGTCGCCGCCTACAACAACCTCGGCTTCAGCGCGCTGCAGGTCGGCCGCAACGAGCTGGCGCTCCAGTACCTGGAGGCCGCCACCGAGCTGGACGGCGTCGAGGCCTACATGCTGAACAACCTCGGCATCGCCTACGAGCGGCTCGACCGGCCCACGGACGCGCTCCAGGCGTTCGCCGACGCCGCCGACCTCGACCCCAGCTACGCCCCCGCCGTGGTCAACCGCGACCGCGTCCGGGAGGTGGTCGACGCCCTCGTCGCCGACGAGATCAGCCGCATCCTCGCCGAGCGGGCCCGCGCCGAGACCCCGGACAGCGAGGCCAGCGTCGTCGTCACCCCCGGCGAGCCCGACGTCGTCGTCCCCTGAGGTCGCCGTGATGCGGCCCCCCCGGCGCGCCCCGGCCCCCCTGTCTGCTAGAACGTCAGGCGGGGTCGGGACGGGCCGGGAACCGCAGTGGCGATTGGACCGAAGCGAGACGAGCCGACGCGCTCCGCGGAGGGGCTCGTCTGGCTGCACCGAGGGCGGGCGCGGGAGTCCGCCAACGACCTCGACGGCGCCCTCCTCGCCTACCTGGGCGGCTCCCACTGGACCGAGGCGGCCCGCATCCTCAGCCACCAGGGCCGCTTCGTGGACGCCGGCCACGCCATGCTCCTGTACCTCCCGCCGACCCCGACGGCGGTCGAGTCGCTGGACCGGGAGCAGCGCCACGCCGTGATGAACGCGGCCCTCTGCTTCGCCCGCGGCGGCGCCCGGAAGGAGGCCGTCGGCCTGCTCATCAACCTCGGCGAGTTCCGCAAGGCCGCGTCGCTCCTGAACACGGCGGGGCTCCGGAAGGAGGCCGTCGGCGCCATGCGGGGGGAGCGTCCGCCCGACAACCCGTGGCCCCAGGGCGTGGTGTTCCGGCTCATGCAGCCCGCCGACCTGGCGCCCGAGCCGTCCTCCGCCGAGGACGACGACGCGGCCGCCGCGGCCGGCTCCCCGTCGGGCGAGTTCGTCCTCCCGCCCCTGCCCCAGCGCCCCCCGCCGACGCCCCGCGTGCTCCCCCTGGTGGAGCTGGACGACGACGACCTCACACCGATCGACACCATCCCCCCGGACGACCGCGCCGCGGCGATCGGGCGGTACCTGCGGGAGGCGTGGACCGCCCAGGCGTTCCCCCGGCGGCTGGCCGAGGAGCTGCTGAAGTTCGTCAACCGCGGCCGCCAGCCCGGCGCCCCGCTGGAGGACCAGGTGGCCTTCTACGCGGCGGGACGGCTGTTCGAGCGGGCGGGCATGCCGAAGGAGGCGGGCCGCGCCTACCGGGTCGTCCCCGCGATCCTCGACGCGTCGTTCCGCCTCTCGCAGACGGACCAGGGGAAGGTCGAGGCCAACGACGGGCAGTGGCTCCCGCCCCACATCTTCGGGCGCGGCCTCCGCGTCGGCCCCGCCGAGCTGCCCGACCTCGAGGGGATCCTCCTCGCCGCCCGCCGCGAGCGCGACGGCCCCGCCGACCTGAGGAGGACGCTGGAGGCGCCGTCGGACACCCTCCCCGCGCCCGGCCCGATGTACGAGTACGTCACGCAGGCCCCCCAGCAGGAGATGGAGGGGGTCGTCCCCGGGACCGTGATCGACGGCCGCTACAGCATCCAGGCCGAGATCGGCGCCGGCGGCATGGCCCGCGTCTACCGCGTCCTCGACGAGGAGCTCGGCGAGGAGGTCGCGCTCAAGCTCTTCCTCCAGCTCGCGCGCGAGGGCTCGGGGCTGGACCGGTTCCGGCGCGAGATGAAGCTGAGCCGGAAGCTGCTCCACCCCAACATCGTCCGCGTGCTCGAGTTCGGCGTCTGGACCGGCGCCCGCTACCTGACGATGGAGCTGCTCACGGGGTGGGACCTCGAGGACTTCATGAAGCTCCGGCCCGAGGGGCGGCTCCCCATCGGCGAGGGCGTCCAGCTGCTGATGCAGGCCTGCGACGCGCTGTCCGCCGCCCACAGCGTCGGCGTGGTCCACCGCGACATCAAGCCCGGCAACCTCTTCGTGGTCGAGTCCGGCAACCGCCTCAAGCTGATGGACTTCGGCATCGCCAAGGTCGTCGGCAGCAGCTCGCTGTCGATCACGGGCGTCCGGGTGGGCACGCCGCGGTACATGGCGCCCGAGCAGATCGAGGGCGGCGGCGCCCACATCGGCCCCGCCGCGGACCTCTACGCCCTCGGCGGCGTCATGTACGAGATGTTCGCGGGCTCGCCCCCGTTCCTCGAGACCGAGCTGATGCCGCTGCTGCTCAACCAGATGGCGGAGGAGCCGGAACGGCCGCGGAAACGGAATCCCGACATCCCCCAGTCGGTTGAAGACGTGATCATGCGGCTGCTCCAGAAGGACCCCGACGACCGCTTCCGCGACGCCAAGGAGCTGCGCGGCGAGCTGTTGAGCCTGTGGGTGGAGCTTCAGGGCGCGCAGGCCCGATGACGGCCACGCGGGCGGCGGCGCTGGTCGCGGCGCTGCTCGTCGCGGCGGCCCCGGCGACCGCAGGGGACAAGACGGCTCCGGGCAAGACCGACCCCGTGAGCGACCGTGAGTCGAAGACGGAGGCGCACTTCTACGGCTCCTCGCTCCTCGCCTGGGCGGACGCCGTGGCGGCCGCGGTGGAGGATCGGGCGGAGGAGGCGGAGGCGCGGGCGGTGTCGCTCGACGTGCGGGGTGCCCGGGGGGTGGACGACCGGAAGGCGGCGCGGGTGTTCCAGCCGCGGCTCGCGGGGCGGATCGCGCAGCGGGGCGCGGTGGCGGTGACCTCGTCGGGGTCGCGGGGGTCGATCGCCGTCCGCATCGAGCTGAGCCTGGAGGGGGACCGGATGTGGGCGGTGGGCGTCGCCGAGGGGGGCGCGCTGCCGGGGCCCGCGGCGCTGGCGGTGTCGTGGCCGGTGGACCGGGAGCTGGAGACGTCGCTGGCCTCGGGGGCGGCCCGCGCGGGCCAGGCCCGGTGGTCGATGCAGCGGCTGGGGACGGCGCCCCCGGGGGTGCTCGACGCGGCCCTGATCGACCTCGACGGGGACGGCGGGGACGAGATCGTGCTGCTCGGCGTGGACGGGGTCCGGACCCTCCGGTTCGGGGCCTTCGACGCCCGTCCGGAGCCGGTGGGCGGTCCGTGGGCGCTGCCGTCCGGAGGCGACGTCGCGTGGCCCCGCGTGGTCGCCGGCTGGATGGCCCCCGACGGCGGGACGACCGTCCGCGTCGCGACCACGGCGGGGCACGCCGCCCGGTTGGACCTGCTGACCGGACGGTGGAGCGCGCGCGAGGCGGCGGTGCCGCTGCGCCAGGGGGCGGACCCGGCGCAGGCGCGGTGGCTGGCGGCGCAGCGGGCGGGATTCGGAGCGGACCTCGACGGGGCGTCGCTGGACGAGGCGCTCCCCCCGCGGCTCCGGGACGCGCTCCTGCTGAAGCCCGGGGTGTGGCTGTGGGTGGACGACGCAGGCCGGCTGGGCGGCGTCGCCACGCCGGCGCCGTCGCTCCCCGCGGGGCGGGTGGGGGACCGGCTCGTCCTCGCCGACCTCGACGCCGACGGCGCCCCCGAGCTGGTCACCACGACGGCGGCCCCGGCGGGCGAGCCGGACGCCGTGACGATCCTCCGCCTCGACCCCGACCTCCAGGGCCACTCGGTCCTCTTCAGCGGCCCCCTGGACGCCGGCGTCGTGGCGCTGGCGGCCGGCGACCTCGACTTCGACGGCGCCCCCGACCTCCTCGTGGTGGAGGAGGGCCGCGACGGCGACGCGGTCCTGTGGCGCGTGGAGCGGAGCCGGTGACCGGGCGACGCCGCGGCGGCGGCGAGCGGGGCGCGGTGGTGGCGGCGGCCGCCCTCGCCGTCGGCGCGGCGTTGGTCCTGGCGCCTCCCGCGGGCGCGCGCCGGCTCCCCGGCGAGGGCGGGGCGGCGGTCGTCGCGGTGCCGTCGTCGCTGTACCGGGCCACCCTCGACGCCCACCGGAGCGGCCGCCTGCTCGAGCGCACCCCCGCGTCCGCGTCGGCCGCCGAGCGGCTCGCCCGGCCTCCCCTCCCCGGCCGCCCCGACTGGCGGTCGCGCGTCATCTCCGACCTCCGCCCCGCCGCGGACTTCACGACCTGGGAGATCGAGACGACCGCCCCCGCCGGGGCCGTCGCCCGCTCACTCGACGCCTGCCTCGCCGCCGGCGGCTGGGGGGGCGCGATCCTCGCCGCCGCGGGGGCCTCGGCGACCGTCTCCGAAGGTCCGGCGCCCGCCCTCGGGACGGGCCCCCGGCCAGGCGTGAGTCGAGGCGTGAGGGCTGGACAGGGTTCGCTCACGGCCACCTTCGACCGCCCCTTCGGCCCCCTCCCCGAGCTGCTCGCGGGCTGCCCCACCGCCGCCTTCGCGGCGCCCTTCCTCGACGAGCCCGACGGCCGGCTCCGGGCGCGCGGCGACGGCAGCGCCCTGCTCGGCCGGCTCGTCGTCACCGCCGACCCCCTCGCCGACGCCGACGTCGCCGCGGGCGACCCGTCCCGCCCCGCCCGGACCTCCCTCGCCACCGCCGCCCCCGACGTCCTCCTCCTCCTGCAGCACCCCTCCGCGGCCGAGGCCGACCCGCTCGGGATCGTCGCCACCGGCGCCCCCCGCCTCCGGGAGCTGCTCGCCCCCGACCTGCTCCTCGCCGTCTTCTGGGGGAGCCGCGGCGCCGTCGCGACGGGGCTCCTCCCCCCCGGCGTGGCCCCCGCCCGACCCGGCCTCCCCGCCCGCGCGCCGTCCGCCGCCC
>CAYFOA010000165.1:0-18056 GCA_964344575.1 uncultured Rickettsiales bacterium
CGCGTCGTCGTCGTCGGTCGCGTCGTCGTCGTCGGTGGCGTCGTCGTCGTCGCCGCCCGAGTCGTCGTCGTCGGTGGCGTCGTCGTCGTCGCCGGAGTCGTCGTCGTCGGTCGCGTCGTCGTCGTCGGTGGCGTCGTCGTCGGTGTCGTCGTCGTCGTCGGTCGTGTCGTCGTCGTCGGTCGTGTCGTCGTCGTCGCTGACGGCGAAGTCGTCGTCGTCGGCGTCCGGGCAGCCGCCCAACGGGACCGCGAGGAGGAGGACGAGGGCGAGGGCGTGGAGTCGGGCGAGCATGGAACCTCTGGTGTCCGCGATCGGAACCGCGAACGACCACCTTACTCAGTCCCGCGCGCGCGTACGAGGGACCGCGGCGACACGCTGCTACGATGCCGCGATGCGCCGCAGCAGGCCGATCCTCGCCCTCCTGGCGGCCGCCCTCGTGGCGGGCTGCGCGACGACCTCGTCGACGGTTCGGTCGCGCGCCCCGGCGCCTGACGATCTCGATCCCGACGTCGTCGCCCTCTTCGTCGAGTCCCAGCTCATCCTCAACGAGGCGCCGCCTGCCGAGGGGCCGGACACGCGCGCCGCCCGGGCCGCCGCGTTGCTGGAGGAGGCCGTCGCCCGCGAGCCGGACTCCTCGTTCCTGCGCCGCTACCTGGCCGAGGCGTGGTCGTCGCAGCGCGATCTGGCGAAGTCGATCGCGGCGGCGCAGGCCGCCCTCCGGCTCGACCCCACCGACGCCCGCACGCACTACATCCTCGGCCGCGACTACCTCGGCAACGGCGACCTCGAGCTCGCCGAGGGACACTTCCGGGAGGCCGCCCGCCGCGGCATCGGGGGCGACACGCCGTGGCTGCCGCACCGCTCGCTCTTCACGGTGCTGCGGACGCTCGGCCGGGTGGACGAGGCGGTCGTCGCCCTGGACGAGTGGATGGCGGCGCTGCCCCAGCACGCCGAGCCGGCGACGATCAAGGCGACGTACCTGTGGGAGTCGGGCCGGCTGGAGGAGGCCGTCGACGCGGCGCTCGTGGCGCTGCGGGTGGACCCCGGCAGCGACCGGGCGCTGGCGATCGTGGAGACGTGGTTCCGGCACGACCCCGTGGGCGAGGCGGAGGCGCTGGAGGCGGTGCTCGCGACGAACTGGTCGGACGAGCGGCTGCACCGCCGGCTCGTCGACGTCTACGACGTGATGGGCCGCTACGACAAGGCGCTGGCCCACCTCCGCTACGTCGGCATGCTCGACTACCGCGCCGAAGGGGAGCTCGTTCGCCAGCGCGCGACGCTGCTGCGGGACTCGCACCGGCACGGCGAGGCGGAGGCGCTGCTCCTCGCCCGGCTGGAGGCGGCGGGCGAGGCGGCGGAGCCGTTGGACCTCCTCCACCTCGCGTCGGTCCGCGAGTCGGCGCGGGACTGGGACGGGGCGCTGGCCGCGCTCGCGGACGTCTCCCCGGAGCGGGACGAGTACGCGGCGGCGGCGCGGTCGCGGGTGCGGGTGCTCGCGTCGGCGGGCCGGCTGGACGACGCGGTGGAGGCTGCGTACGCGTCGCGGCAGGTCGTCCCCCGGGACCGCCCCAGCAGCCAGGCGGGCATCCTCCGGGCCGCCGCGGAGGCGCTGATCGAGGCGGAGCGGTGGGACCCCGCGGCCCGGCTGGTGGCCGACGTGGTGGCGCTCCAGCCGGACTCCGGGCGCCTCCTGGAGATCCGCCTCCAGGCCGCGCAGGGGGACGTCGACGGCGCTGACGCGACCCTCGAGGAGCTGCTCCTCCGGGCGCCCGACGACCTGTCGCTGGTGTTCCTCCGGTCGGAGATCCTCGCCGACGCGGGCCGGCACGAGGCGGCGGCGGCGGCGCTCGACGACGGCATCGTGTTCATCGAGACCCGGGCCGCGCGCGAGGCGCTGATCACCGGCGAGCGGGGCGGTCCGGCGTGGGAGATCGCGAACGAGGCGGATCACGACGTCGCCTGGCTGCTCCTGCGGCGGTCGTTCGTGGAGAAGTCCGGCGGGGATGTCGCCGCCGCGGAGGCGACGCTCGTCCGCGTCCTCGACCGCTGGCCCCACCACCCCGACGCGCTGAACGCCCTCGGCTACCTCCTCGCCGAGGAGGGTCGCGACCTCGACCGCCCCCACGCCCTCCTCGTCCGCGCCCTGGAGCAGCGCCCCTTCAGCGGCGCCTACGAGGACTCGATGGGGTGGGTCCTGTACCGCCAGGGCAAGCCGAAGGAGGCGCTGGAGCGGCTGGAGCGGGCGGCGGAGTGGCTGCCCGGCGAGCCCGAGATCGAGGCCCACCTGCGCGAGGTCCACGAGGCGCTGGACTGATGCACATCGCGTTCGTCACCCGCCTGACGGAGCACCTCGGGATCCAGCTCCTGTCCGCGATCTGCAAGCAGGCGGGCCACCGGGTCAGCCACGTGTTCGACGCGGGGCTGCCGAGCGCCGGGCTCGTCCCCGGGGAGTGGCTGCCGGCGTTCCTCTCCACCGATCACGTCACCCTCCAGGAGGTGCTCGACACCGGCGCCGGCGTGGTCGGGTTCAACGTCGAGATCAACACGTTCAGCTGGACGGTCGAGCTGGCCCAGAAGCTCAAGGCGGCGCGTCCCGAGCTGACGATCGTCGTCGGCGGCGTGCACGCGACGACGGTCCCCGACGTGGTGATGGAGTTCGACTGCTTCGACTTCCTGTGCGTCGGCGAGGGGGACGAGGCGCTGCCCGAGCTGCTCGCCGCGATGGAGTCGCAGGACGGCGACGTCCACGGGATCCCGAACCTCTGGAGCCGCCGCGACGGCGAGCTCGTCCGGAACCCCGTCCGCCCGCTGCTCAAGGACCTCGACGAGCTCCCCTTCTTCGACAAGTCGATCCACTACGACCTGATCCCGGAGATGGCGCACGAGTACCACACCAACGCGTCGCGGGGCTGCGTCTACTCGTGCTCCTTCTGCTTCTACCAGCCCATCCAGCGGGTCTACGGGAGCCGCTTCCGGAACATGCGGAGCCCCGAGAACGTCTGCCGCGAGCTGGAGCAGGCGCGGCGCCGGTGGCCCGCCATCCGGACGGTGACGTTCCACGACGAGGTGTTCACCGCGAACAAGCGCTGGCTGCGCGACTTCGCCGAGCTCTGGCCGCGCCGCGTGGGGCTCCCCTTCAGCGTCATCACCCACCCCGAGCTGGTCACCGAGGAGGTCGCCTACCTGCTCGGCAAGGCGGGCTGCGTGCACGTCATCATGGGGACGCAGACGGTCAACCAGCGGACGCGGGCCGAGGTCCTCGACCGGACCGAGACGCCGGACGACGTCCGCCGGGCCGTCAAGTCGCTCAAGGCCAACGGCATCTGGGTGGTCGTCGACCACATCCTCGGCATCCCCGGGGAGACGGAGCAGGACCAGGACGAGGCGCTGCTGTTCTACGCCGAGTGCCGGCCGGACGTGGTCAAGGCGTTCTTCCTGACCTACCTCCCCGGGACGGACATCAACGAGGACGGCCTGGAGTCCGGCCAGTGGACGCTGGAGAAGCTCAAGGCGGCGGAGCGCGGCCACATCGACAGCTGGCTCTTCAAGGGCGTCGGCGACATCCCCGAGTGGCGGGCCTACTACCAGCTCTTCACGCTCTTCACGGTGGTCCCGCCGGAGCTGATGACGGCGGCGGTGAAGACGGGCGCGCACAAGCTGATGAAGGTGCTCGACCCGGTGTTCCTGCCGTCGATCTTCCTCATCCCGCGGGTCGCCCAGTCGCTCCTCGGCGGCGAGGAGGAGCAGCCGCGGAGCTACGTGAACTACCTCAAGGGGCTGACGCGGTACGCCGTCGGCCAGCGTTTCGGGGACGGGCTCGCCGCCCGCGCCCTGACGAGCGCCCTGCGTCCGTCCCGGCGCTATCGATAGACTCCGCGCCGTGCGCGCCTCCGCCGTCGTCCTCGCGGTCCTCCTCGCCGGCTGCCCGGCCCCCGAGGAACCGCCCCCGGCGACGTCGGCGACGCTGACGATCGACGGCTCGTCGCTGACCTGGGACGACACGTCGGCGCTGCTCTCGATGGACGCCGGCGGGCTGCCGCTGCTCCGCGGGGCGACGGCGTCGGTGATGCTCGACGCGACCGACGACACCGGCCGTCGCTTGAGCTTCGAGGACGACCGCGAGCGCGCGTTCGCGACCGACGCCGTCAGCGGTCCCCTGGGCGACGGAGATCGTCTCCGAGTCACGCGTTTCGGCGCGTCCGGTGAGCCCGACCTGGAGTGGACGATCGTGGGCTACCCGGGGTCCGGCGCGTGGACGTTCGCCCTGCGGATCGACAACCCGACGGACGCGCCGATCGCGCTCGCCAAGGCGACCGCCCTGGAGGTCCCCCGCGACGTCGGCCGCGGCCTGTACCTCGGCTTCGACCCGGCCGAGCACCGGATCGTCGAGAACGGCTCGTACACGGTGCTCGACTTCGTGGCCGAGATCCGGACGGGGGACGTCGCCGCGGATCCGGGTTGGTCCGAGCTCGTCCCGGGCGACTTCGCGGGCCACTCGGTGTCCAACTGGAGCCACGCGGTCGGCGACCTCGGCGGCGGCCCCGCGTGGGTCGCGGGCGCGCTGACCATGGAGGCGTCGTCGCCCGTCCTGAACCTCTCCTACGAGCCGTCCTGGGCGGCGGCGGACGACGACGGCCGGGCGCCGTTCACGTACTTCGCGGCCGAGGCGGCGTACGTCCCCCACCCGCGCCCGATCGAGCCGGGGGCGTCGTTCGCGAGCGAGCTGTACCGGGTCGCCCCCGCGGAGCCGGACGTGCAGGCGGGCCTGGAGCGCCTCGCGGACGCGATCGCCGCCCACAACGGCCTCGTCCCCTGGCACCGGCGCGAGCCGGGCCGCCGCGTGCCGAACGGCTGGAACAGCTGGAGCGGGTCGAGCTCGACGGGCGGCTACGGCACCGGGATCGACGAGGCGCTGATGCTCGCGAACCTCGACTTCATGGCGACGGAGCTGCGCGACTGGGGGATGGACTGGTTCCAGATCGACGACGGCTACGAGCCGTTCTACGGCGACTGGTGGTGGCGGGAGGACCGGTTCCCCAACGGGCCCGCGTGGATGGCGCAGCAGATCCGGGACCGCGGCCTCATCCCCGGCCTGTGGATGGCCCCGTTCACGCTGGACGAGGACTCCGAGACGGCGCAGGCGCACCCCGACTGGCTCGCCGACACGACCGCGATCGGGCAGGTCGTCGCGGGCGGCTACGAGATCCTCGACCTGACGAACCCCGAGGTGCAGGAGTACCTGACGGAGCTGTTCACCACGTTCACGGAGGAGTGGGGCTTCGAGTGGCTGAAGATGGACTTCGCCTACTACGCGCTCTTCGGCGACGGCTTCCACCAGGCCGAGGCGACGCGGGAGGAGGCGTGGCGGCAGGGGATGGCGGCGGTGCGCGAGGGGATCGGGGAGGACACGTTCTTCCTCGGGGTCGGCGCGGTGGGGCTCAACTACGACCTCCTCGACTCGTCCCGGCTGACGCTGGACAGCTTCCCCGTGTGGGACCACGACCCGGAGTACGGGCCGGACGACCACCTCAACCAGCAGGGGCTGAAGCCGACGGTCCGGTCGGCGGGGCGCCGCTGGTTCCTGCAGGACCGCGTCTGGGTGAACCACCCCGACCTGATGTTCTTCCGGAGCAACCCGAACGACCCCGAGTGGCCCGAGGTGACGCACGAAGAGGCGCGGGCGTTCGCGAGCTTCATCGGCCTGTCCGGGGGCATCGTCAAGCTGGGCGACCGGCTGGTCGACCTGGAGCCGGAGTCGGTCAACGTCATCCGCGCGCTGCTCCCCGTCTACCCGGAGGCGGCCCGCCCGATCGACCTCCTCCGCCGCGAGTACCCCGAGGTGTGGCACCTGCGAGTGACGGCGCCGGAGGACGGGCTGGACGAGCAGTGGCACGTGGTCGGCCTGTTCGACTGGGGGTCGAACGCGGACATGACGACGAACCCGTTCACGGAGCTGGCGGACGACGACGCGCCGACGGCCTTCGCGGTCGATCTGTCGGAGCTCGGCCTGGACGGCGAGTGGCTGGCGTACGAGTTCTGGACGGGCGAGGTCCTCGGCGACGTCAGCGGCACGCTCCAGGTCGAGGTCCCGTCGCACGACTGCCGCGTCGTCGCCCTTCGCCGCCCCGCAGCCCACCCCCAGTTCCTCGGCTGGAACCGCCAGCTCTCGATGGGCGGCACGCTGGTGCGCGAAGCGACCTGGGACGAAGACGCCTCCACCCTCACCTTCGCCGCCGAGGTCGCCGCCCCGACGGACTTCGCCCCCTTCACCTACGAGCTCGCCTTCGCCGTCCCCGACGGGTTCGCCCTCGCGGACGCGACCTCGGACGGCGTCGCCGTGACCGGCTGGCAGGTCGAGGAGCAGGACGGCGCCGTCGTCGTCCGCTTCGTCCCCGAGGCGACCGGGGACCTCGTCGTGGAGCTGGCCTTCTGACGCTAAGGTGGTCGGCCGTGGCCGACGTCCTCCTGATCCAGCCGCCGCCCCAGACGAAGAACAAGGGCGGGGCCCTCGCCGAGCCCATCGGGCTGGAGTACGTCGGGGCCATGCTCCGCGCGCAGGGGCACACCGCCGACATCGTCGACGCCTGGGTCGACGGGCTGTCCGTCGACGACGTCGCCGCCGCCGTCGCCGCCCGCAAGCCCGACGTCGTCGGGATCACGGCCACGTCCGTCCTCATGCCCAATGCCTGGGAGGTCGCCCGCCGGGTCAAGGCCGTCAGCCCCCACATCCCCGTCGTCTGCGGCGGCGCCCACGCCATCTACGAGCCTGCGTGGACCCTGGAGGAGGAGGCCGTCGACGTCGCCATCGTCGGCGAGGGGGAGGACGCCATCCTCGAGCTGATCGACGTCTGGAACGGCTCCGGCGCGACCCTCGACGACGTCCCCGGCATCGCCTACCGCGACAGCTCCGGCGCCGTCGTCAAGACGAAGGGCCGCGAGTACAACGACCACCTCGACCGGCTCCCGTTCCCCCTCCGCAACGACCGCCACATGGAGGGCTACACGCTGTACGAGGTCGTCGGGAAGCGCGGCTGCCCCTTCAAGTGCAGCTTCTGCGGCGCGTCCGCCGACCACCGGAAGGTCCGCTTCCGCAGCCCCGAGAACGTGATGGAGGAGGTCGCCGAGCTGTTCGGCCGGTACGGCAAGAAGAAGCTCTACTTCAACGACGACGTCTTCTCCATCAACAAGCAGTGGACCCACGACTTCTGCGACCTCCTCATCCGCCGCGAGCTCGACATCGAGTGGGAGTGCCAGACCCGCGTGGACCTCGTGGATCCCGAGCTGCTCCGCAAGATGAACGCCGCCGGCTGCGAGTCCGTCGTCTTCGGCATCGACGCGGGCAACCAGGAGAACTTCGACCGGCTGAACAAGGCCATCACCGTCGAGCAGGCCTACGTCAGCGTCCGCCACGCCCGCGAGGCCGGCCTCGCCGTCTGGTGCAACTTCATCATGGGCTACCCCTGGGAGACCGCCCGCGACCTCCGGGACACCATCGACCTCGCCCGCGGCCTCGACCCCCACTTCGCCCGCTTCTTCGTCGCCACGCCCTACCCCGGCTCGCCGCTGTACAGCTACGCGAAGGAGCGGGACCTCATCCTCAGCTACGACCTCGCGACCTACTCGCAGGACTCGGGCACCACCATCCTGAAGCTCGAGCACCTCACCGCGGACGAGCTCAGCCGCGCCGTCTACCGCGCCAACCTGCTCTTCTACCTCCGCCCCCAGGCCTTCTGGAAGGCGATGGCGGGCTACCGCCGGCAGGGTCGCTTCAAGGCCCTCGCCCGGGCGATGCCCGCGTTCGCCGAGTACGTCGCCCGCGTGCGGTCGCACAGCGGGCCGGTCGTCACGGGGGCGGTTCCGGGGAATCTTCCGGGGGAGCGGGAGCGTCGTCGTCAGCGAACGTGACGGTCGTCCGGTCCAGGACCACGGCGCGCCCCGCCGCCGGCCCCTTCACGTAGGGCGGCCCCAGCAGGAACGTCTCCAGCTCCCCCGCCTGCGCGTCGGGGGGGACGTCGCGCGGCGCGGGCGCGGCGACGAGGACGAACTCCAGCTCGCCGCTGCTCTCGGGGTTCCACGCCGGCAGCGGCTCGTCCTCGGGGCGGGCGCTGGGATCCATCGGCGTCACCCGCCCCGACCCGTCCGCCTCGCGCAGCCACGCCAGCCCGTGCGGCGGGAAGAGGATCTGGAGCGTCCCCCCGCCCTGCTGGAGCAGGAAAAGGTAGTCGGCGCCGGTCGCCTCGTAGGCGAACACCACCTCGACGCCGCGCTCCACCACCGCGCCGTCCTCGAGCACCCGCTCCGACCTGTTGCCGGAGACCTGGACGATGGACAGCGAGCCTGTGGGGGAGAATTCGGAGACAGGAGTCGAAGAATCGCGTGACGCCGGAGGCGGCGCGTCCCGAAGGGATGGCGCGCTGGACGCGCGCCACAACTCGGGGGCGTCGTCGGCCTGCGCCGCGCACCCCGCGAGGAGCAGGAGGAGGACGAGGCGGCTAGATCCGGAAGCCAACGCCCGCGCCGACCGTGAAGTGCGTCCGAAGCCGCCGCCCAGGAAGGCGCGGAAGGGAGAGGCGCCCGCGCCGTCGGTGAGCGCTGCGCCCGCGCCGACCGTGAAGTGCGCCTGCACCGCCCCCGGGTCGCCGGCCATGGGGCCGACGCCGATGCCCGCGTCGACGTTGACGACGAACCCCTTCGTCCCCGCCGGGGTGAGGTCGAAGCCGACCGTCCCGCCGCCGCTGCCGATGACGAGCACCTCGTCGTTGTCGCGGAGCAGCTGGTCGTGGCTGAAGCCGATCCAGCCGCGGCCGCCGAAGTAGGGGTGGAACACGCCGAAGTCGAGCCGGTAGCGGACGTCGAACGTGATCAGCGGGTAGACGACCGTCCCCACGGAGCTGCCGCCGACGCCCAGCTCACCGCCGACGCCGACCTCGAACCCCTTGACCAGTCGGAAGTGGAGGCGCGCCGAGGCCAGCCCCTTCGCCGACGTCCCCGAGAGCTGGAGGCCCCCGCCGACCACGAGCCCCACGCGCCCGGCTTCGTTGCCGTCGGCGCTTGCGCCCGCACCCGCGCCGCCGCCGCTACCGCCGCTACCGCCGCCGCCGGGCTTCTTCCCCCCGGGCTTCTTCCCCCCGCCCTTCTTGCCGTCGATCAACGCCGCGACCGCCTCGGCGTCCACCGCCAGCGGGATCATCGCCCCCGAGGCCGCCTCGAAGCTGAACGCCCGGTCGCCGCCGCCGTCCGCCCCCGGGATGACCACGATGGCGCGGTCGGCGCCCCGGTTCCGGGCCAGCTCGGTCAGCGCGAGCTTGCCCGCCGCCGCGGCCACGCCGCCCCAGGCGAGGTTGAGCACGGAGGTCCTCAGCGCGTCCCGGGACACCAGCGCCCCGCCGGCTTCGCCGACGTCCACGAGCGCCGCCCGCGCCGTCCCCCCGCTGTCGACGTACTGCACGAGGTGCCGACCCCGGTAGAGCACCAGCTCGGACGCCCCGGCGAGCTCCACCTCGGCGCCGTCCACCGTCAACGACGTGATCCCCGCGCCGGTCACGTCCACGCCCAGCTTCGTCATCCCCCGCGACAGCAGCTCCGACTTCGCCTCCAGGAAGAGCGCCTGCGGCGCCGGCGGGTACTCCTTCTTCCACGGCATGTCGACGTTGACGGCCAGCGCCGCCCCGAACGCCCGCTTCGCCTTCGCCTGGTTCCCCAGGTCGAAGTGCGCCATGCCCTGGAAGAAGTGGAGGTCCAGCAGCGTCTGGCGGGCCACGTCGGCCGTCGTGCAGGGGAGCGCGCGGATCCCCTGGTCCAGCTGCAGCAGCGCCTTCTCGTAGTCCAGCTCGTCGACCAGCGCGATGCCCGCTTCGAGGGACGTCGCCGGATCGAGGGACGCCAGCGTGGAGTCCGCGCAGGGGAGCTGGAGCAGGTCCCCCGCCATCCAGATCGGGTCCTGGGAAGGGAACGGGAGGTCGAGCACGTGGGCCACGCCTCCGGCCGGCGCCTCCTCCGTCTCCACCGCGACCTTGTAGACGGCCTCCGCCCGCGCCGCTCCCTCCGCCGACGGCGCGCCCGGGCCGTACACCACCACGTCGGCGGCGGACGCGACGGGCGCGAGCAGCAGGGACAGGGAGCCGAACGTCAGCGCGGCCGCGGCGCGGCCGAAGAGCGAGCGCATGAAGGGATCCTACCGGACGGGATCAGCCGCCGGGCGTCCCCGACGCACCCGAGCCGAGGGCCAGCCCGCCCAGGTCGGTCAGGTCGAAGTCCGCGAGGTGGACCACCCGGTACTGCTTGTCCACGGGGCGCGACGTGTCCATCGCCACCCACACGAGCCGGACGACCGACCCCATCGCCACCAGCGTCGGGTCCATGTTGTCCGTCGTGTCGACCAGCGGCTGCGGGTCCTGGCTCCCGTCGGTGGGAGCGATGACCAGCGGGTAGCCCGCCGCCTCGTCGTCCACCGCCGCGATCAGGTAGCGGCCCAGCGGGTCCCACACGTAGCCGTCGGACTTCTCCGACCGGCGCACGTTCCGGATGACGGCCTTCGGGAGGGAGTCCCCGGGATCGGCCACGAAGAGGTCGAAGCGGAGCCCCTGGGGGTCGTCCTTGTTGGACAGGAACGCGAACCGCTCGCCGTTGCCGGGCTCGTACGTCGGGTTCGTCTCGTCGCTCGTCCCCGCGCGGTACAGCGGGACGTGCTCGAACGTGTCGAGGTCGAAGAAGTAGATGTCGCTGCCGAGCGGGTTGCGGACCTCGTGGATGATGCGCGGCTTCTTGGGGTGCCACGCCGGCGCCTGCTCGGACTCGCTGCTGAACGTCAGCTGCAGGATCGGCGCCTCGTCGACCGTGTCGCTGACCCACAGGTTCGTGTTCCCGCCGTCCTCGGAGACGACCACGAGGCGCGTCCCGTCGGGGGCGAAGGCCGGCTCGCGCTGGGGACCCGCGCCGGTGAAGCGGACGTTCATCGTCTCCAGCAGGACCTCCTCCCGCTTGGACTTGTGCAGGGCCACCATCGCGTTGTGGTTCCCGTCGGCGGACCACTCGAAGCCGACGAGGTCGGTGAACGAGGCCGTCCCCTCGCCGTCGACGAACGACGGGTGGGCGTTGGGCCAGACCGACTTGAACAGCCCGCCCTCGATGTCGCGCCGGTAGTAGGACGTCTTGAACGTCCCCTTGACCTGCTCGCGGACGCCGTACGCGACCCACTCGCCGTCGTGGCGGATGCGGGGACCGAAGGCGTGCCCCTCGTGCAGGCCGGCGGCGACCTTGCGGATCTCGGGCGCCGTCGCCTCGCCCTCGCCCGCCAGCGCACCCCACGCGGCGGTCACGAGCGCTGCGGCCACGAACGCTGCGGCAATCCGCGTTCGCCTCACGTCGCCTCCGTTTCCCGGGATGTCGTCCCCCGACGCCAACCCTCGTCGAGTGTAGCACCGGCCCGGCGCCCAAGGAGGGTCGCGCGCGTGAGGGGAGCCGGTCAGATAGGCTACGCGCTGTGAGCGCCCTGGAAGTCGAGCTGGCCGTCGCCCGCGACCGCGAGTACCTCGTCCGGGCGGTGTTCCGCGCGCCGGCCGTCGTGTCCATCGGGACCGACCCCCGCGCCGAGGTGACACTCCCCGACGATCAGCTCCCCGAGCACTTCGACCTGATCCACCTCGACGACCGCGGCTCGTTCCTCGCGTTCGAGTCCGACATGCAGATCGAGTGGCAGGTCGACGGCGCCATCCGGCCGACGGCCGAGCTGATGGAGGCCCACCTCGCCGACGAGACGCCCGACGGGTGGCAGCTCGGGCTGGACGCCGGCAGCAAGGGGCTCGTCCGCTTCGGGCCGCTTCGGATCCTCCTCAAGGTGCAGACCCCCCGCGACCTCACGATCTGGTCCGCGTCCGACGACGGCGGCCCCGCGTGCGGCGGCTGCGGCGCGCCGCTGAAGTGGGCGCTCGCCTCGCCGGTGGCGCTGTCGCCGTGCCAGCGCTGCGGGGACCTCAACCGGGTCGGTGGGAGCCCCGACGCCCTGGAGCTGGGGGCGACCCGCGCCGTGCCCGCGTTCAGCGGCGCGGAGGAGGCGGAGACGAGCAAGCCCCGGCCGCCGCTGCCCCGGGACAAGGCCGGCCGGGTGACCGCGCCGCCGCGGGAGCCGCCCACCGTCAGCGACGGCCGGGTGCGCCCCGGCGAGAAGGGCTTCGGCGGCATCCCCGACGTCCCCGTGGCGGGCGGCGACCTCCCCACCTTCGACGGGATCGAGGGGCCCGACGGCGCCAAGCTGCCGACATTCGACGGGATCGAGGGTCCCAAGGACGCGGGGCTGCCGACGTTCGACGGGATCGAGGGGCCGAAGGACGCGGGGCTGCCGACGTACGACGGGATCGAGGCCCAGACGCCGCCCGAGCCGGCCGACGCGGCCGCGATCCTGGCGCGCGAGCGGGCCCGGCCGCCCGGCGATCTCGGCCCCGGCAAGGGCGCCGAGCTCCCGACCTTCGACGCGATCTCGGCGTTCAAGGGGGACGCCGACCTGTCCACGCGGGCGGCGATCGACGTGATGAAGGGGGGGGCCGAGGACGCGCCCCCGATCCAGGTGACGGCGCCCGAGCCGGTCCAGCTCGGGAACCTCGCGAAGTCGCCCCCGCCGGAGGAGGCGACCGACGAGGCGCCGGCCCTGGATCCCGCCGAGGAGAGCACGGCGCCGCCCGAGCAGCCGCCGCCGGACCCGATCCCCGACGACGCGTCGGCGACGCGGCCCCACAAGTACCCCGCCCCGGTGGACGTGGGGGCGACGCGGCTGGTCCCCTCCGGCCCCGTCGACCCGACCCCGGCCGCGGCGGACGCGTCCCCCGCCCCCGCCCCCGCCCCCGCCCCGTCGCTGGAGCAGCCCGTCAGCGCAGCCTCGGACACGATCGCGGGCGACGACGCCCCCGGCACCGAGGACGACGACTTCATGATGGGCCGCGACGACGGCGGCATCCGAATGGAGCCGTACGTCCTCGGCTGGGTCCTGCTCGGGCTCGGGCTCGTCGCCGGGCTCGCCGGGAGCGCGCTCCTGGTCCTCGCCTTCGCCCGCTACCAGGGGCTCCTGTAGGTCAGTCGCAGTCGAGCCGGGCCTGGAAGGGTCCGGTCTCCTCGTAGAAGCCGTCGACCACGAGGTAGTACGTCCGCCCCGGGACCGCCTCGATCTCCACCGAGTTGAAGCCGTGGGCGACGCACTCCGCCGCGGTGCACTGGCCGCTGCCGCCGTCGAGCACGAACAGGTCGTGGTTCAGCACGGTGGGCTCGGCGTCGATCAGCTTGAACTCGGCCGACGACGTGGTCGCCGTCCAGCGGTAGACGAGCTCGGCGCTGTCGTAGTTGCCGACGTTGCAGGGGTAGGCGTCCATCGCCGCGACCGCGTCGCCGCCGGACGTGTCGCCCGTCACGGTCCCGCCGCAGGCGATGTCGGCCACCGGCTCGCAGATCCCGTAGTCCTCGTCGTCCAAGCAGCCGGGAGGCGGCGACTCGTGCTCGACGGTCCCTTCCTTGCTGTCGGCGGTGATGTCGAGGGCGGGGAAATCGTGGTTGATGCCGCGCCCCATCACCCGCATCTGCATCTTCGTCTGCCCCTCGATGGTGCCGGCGTTGGTCCACGCGATGCCGTCGCAGTCGCTGTTGGACGTCGCCGAGTTCGCGATCTCGAAGCGCGACGTCCCGCCGGGGTTGCCGTCCACGACGACGTGCCCCTCGATGAGGAGGTAGACCTTCCCGGACCACTCCGAGTCGCCGGTGGGCGTCAGTTCGGTGACCGTCCCCGTGAAGCTCGGGTTCCAGTAGGGGCTGAAGCCGCTGTTCGGGTAGTACGTCCCGCCCATCTCGATGACGCCGTCGCCGACAAAGCGGGTGGTGACGTCGATGGGGCCGTCGGAGGTGTGGACGAAGCCGAGGCTGACCTTGCTGTGGAGGGTGCCGCGCACGCGCACGGGGCCGACCTTCAGGGTGAACGGCTTGGCGAACGTCTCCAGCTCGACGAGCTGCGCGCGGTCGGTGGGGCCGTCGCTGTGGAAGTGGGTCTCCAGATCGACCTCGATGGGGACGCGGTTGCGCGACGTGACCGACTTCAGGCGAAGGAAGCCGAAGCTGCCGCGGGCGCTGATGCGGGGGTCGGACTCCATCCGGCCGACGTTGACGACCACCGTGCTGCGGCCGCCCTCGACCTCGACGTCGTCGAGCACGCGGCCACCGAAGTCGAGCACCTGGCGGGCGTCGTCCCACTCCAGGTCCGACTCCTCGAAGTCGACGTCGGTGACCGTCTCCTCGAGGTTCGTGTACTCGGTGGTCAGGAACGCCGTGGTGCCCTCGACGTCCACGTCCACGATGCGTCGCAGGTAGCCGCCGTCCTCGAGCCCCCACACGATGCGGCCGGGTGCGAGGTCGTCCATCCCCGCCTCGCACGTGAAGTGGAGCGCGATCCGCTCGCGGTCCTCGGTGAGGACCTCGCCGTGGCTGAAGCAGGGGTGCTCGGCGACGTCGAGCGCGTCGGGGTGGAGCGGTCCCGCGGGGTAGTCGACGCCGGGGATCGCCTCCCCGTCGCCGTCCACGCCGCCGAGCCGGCCGTCGGGACCGATGACGCCCTGGGGGGTGCAGCCCGCGACCGCGAGCAGGAGGAAGGCGAACAGTGCGTGCTTCTTCATGGGGGACCTGCCTGTCACCCCGTGCCCAGGTGGTCACTCTAGGGGCCGGTCAGCCCGATCCACCGAAGCTCAACAACCCCTCCATCGGGACCGTCAACTCTCGACACCTCCGCAAGATCAGCGGGCGGCCGGGACGATCGTGACGGTCACCTCGTCGGCCCCCCCGACGCCGTCGCTGTCGGTCACCTGCATGCGGAGGAGGTGCTCGCCCACGGACAGGCTCGGGGAGACGACCTCGCTGTAGCCGCTGATCCCGGACGACGTCGTCGTGCCGAGGTCGCCGTCGAGGTCGCTGGACCAGGCGACGCTCAGCCCCTCGGTGCCGTCCTCCTCGTCGGACACCGTGCCCGACAGGAGGATGGCGTCGTCGTCCTCGAACTCGGCCCCCGGAAAGGGCGTCTCGATGTCGGCGACGGGGCGGTGGGAGACGCTGACGTAGACGGTGTCGCGGCAGACGCTGAAGCCGTCGCTGACCTCCAGGGCGATGACGTGGTCGCCGGCGCTCAGGCTCCCCGTGAGCTGTCGGACCTCGCCGGTCTCGTCCGGCGGGTCGTCCCCGAGCAGGCCGTCGAGGTCGGACGTCCAGCTCACCAGGAGCTCGAGGATGGGGTCGTCGGGGTCGGTCGCGAAGCCGCGAAAGAGCGCCGGGGAGGCCAGCGCGAAGCCGACGCCGTCGTCGGGCTCGGTGACGCCGCAGGTCGGCTCGTAGTTGGGCGGCCGGACGGTGACGACCAGCTCGTCCGACGACTGGAGGTCGCCGGTGTCGTAGACGATGACGCCGATGACGCGCTCGCCTTGATCGAGGTCGACGGTCAGGAACACCTCGCCGTCGACGTTGGGGACCAGCGGCTGGCTGACGGGGTCGCCGTCGATCAGCCAGGTGGCGCGGAGGTCGACGAACGTGTCCTCGACGTCGCCGACGGTCGCGCGGAGGGGGACGCTGAAGTTCTCGAACAGGACGTCGTCGGCGGTGGGGGCGGTGATGGTGACGGTGGGCGCCTCGTTCAGCGCGCCCGCGTCGTCGTCGTCGCCGCCGTTACAGGACGCCAGCGCGGCGGCGACGCACGCCGCCCAGCACGAGGAGGAACGCCGCCAGCGCGGGGGCCGTGACGGTCGCGCGTCCGCCGTACGAGCAGTCACCCTCGTCTTCCTCCTCGTCCTCTTCGTCCTCGTCCTCGTCCTCGGGCTCGCCCTCGTCGTCGTCGTCGCCCGTGTCGCAGTCCTCGTCGACGTGGCCGTCCCCGTCGTTGTCGATCGAATCGTCGCACACCTCCTCGGTGCCGTTCGGGTCGACGCAGACGTCGAGGTTGTCCCAGCCGCCGTCGCCGTAGAAGTCGATCATCACGACGTAGACGCCGCAGATGCCGCCGAGGTCGACGACCTGGCTCGTCTCGTTGCCGAGGGGGAGGGAGTCGATGACGGCGATCTGCTGGACGTTGACGTCGAAGAGGATCACCTGGGCGGGGAGCTCGTTCGTGTCGATGTCGTAGAAGCTGACGCTGTGGACGCAGGTGCTGGAGGTGAACCAGATCTGCCACCAAGTGTTCCCCGGGCCGGCCTCGATCCCCGCGCCGTCGGGGCCCGCCGACGTGACGACGGGCTCGTCGATCACGAGGTTCGGGTCCGTGAACTGCTGGATCGTCATCCCCCACGACTGGTAGGCGTCGCCGACGTCGTCGCCCACGGCGAGGGACTCGCCCCACGGGTCGGTGTCGAAGTCGACGAGCATCGGGCAGCTGTCGATGCAGTCGGCGATGCCGTCGGAGTCGGCGTCGAAGTCCTCGTCCGACAGCCCGTCGCAGTCGGTGTCGATGCCGTCGCACAGCTCGGGCGCGCCGGGGTAGACGGAGTCGTTCGTGTCGTCGCAGTCGCTGTCGCAGAGGCTGAAGCCGTCGCCGTCGCCGTCGACCTCCATCGACGGGAGGATGCCGTCGCAGTCGTTGTCGATGCCGTCGCACAGCTCGGGTGCGCCGGGGTAGGTGTTCGGGTCGTTGTCGTCGCAGTCCCCGAAGCAGGTCGCGACGCCGTCGCCGTCGTCGTCGAAGCCGTTGTCGGGGTTGCCGTCGCAGTCGGTGTCGATGCCGTCGCACCACTCCGGGGCGCCGGGGTAGGCGTTGGGGTTGGTGTCGTCGCAGTCGTTGCCGCAGGCGAAGCCGTCGCCGTCCCCGTCGAAGTCCTCGTCGACCTCGCCGTCGCCGTCGTTGTCGAGGCCGTCGCAGACCTCGGGGGTCCCGCCGACGCAGACGCTGAGGTCGTTGACGCCGCCGCTGCCGTAGATGTCGACGAGCATCCAGCTGACGCCGCAGACCTCGTAGGAGAACGTGTCGACGCTGTTGTTGCCGAGCCCGCCGGGCTGGACGTGCATCAGGGTGTCGCCGCTGGGGCCGTAGTGGATGATGTCGGACGGCCCCTCGGACGCCTCGATGTCGACGAGCTGGACGCCGAACACGCAGGTCGGCTGGTCGAAGTTGAACTCGAACCACGCGCCGCCGGCGTCGTCGTCGGGGACGTCGATGAGGCCGTCGCCGTTGGCGTCGACGAAGTTCTCCGACGAGATGAGGAGGTTGCCGAGGGACAGGGAGTTCTCGCCGGGCGCCCCCGAGCTGCCGCCGACGCCGACGCCGGGGCCGCCGAAGTCCTCGTTGGGGGTGCCGAGGTCGTCGTCGCCGCCGGTGGGGTTGGACGAGTCGAACGCGATGCCCATGCCGACCGACGACATGTCGATGGAGTTCCAGGTCGTCAGGTCGATGCCCCAGGCGCCGTAGGCGAGCCACAGGTCCTGGCCGGCGGCGATCGCGTTGCCGTTGGCGTCGGTGTCGAAGTCGAGCACCATCGGGCACGACGACGGAGCCGTCGCCAGCGCCGAGGCGGGCGCCAGGAGGGCGAGGGCGAACAGGCCGGTGACGAACTTCATCCGATTCTCCCGCCTGCACGGTAGCGCAACCCCGCCGCGCGCCTGAAGGAGGTTGCGCGCGTGAGGCGGGGAATTGGGGGATCCCCCGAGGAAGATCGGGTCCCTACTCCACGATCCAGAGGCAGCCGTCGGAGCCGTCGCCGCCGTCGCCCGGGTCCGCGACGCTGTTGCCGACGGGCGCCACGCCGCCGTCGCCGCCGTCGACGTCGATCGTGCCGGCGCCGTCGTCGACCGTCGTCGCCTCGAGCCAGACGCTCCCGCCCGAGCCGCCGCCCGCCGCGCCGCCGTCGTAGCCGCCCGTGATGGAGCCGCCGTCGCCGCCCGCCGCGTCGATCGTGCCCGTCAGGGTGATGGTCCCGCCGGCGAGGATCGAGACGCGCCCGCCGCCGCCGCCGCCCGAGGCGCCGTCGCCGTTGTCGGCCACGCCCCAGCCGCCGCCGACGCCGCCGCTGCCCGCGACCAGGGCGGGGTCGGCGGGGCAGCCGCGGGCCGCGCCG
>CAYFOA010000166.1:0-17812 GCA_964344575.1 uncultured Rickettsiales bacterium
GGCGTCGTCGTCGTCGGTGACGTCGTCGTCGTCCCCGGACAGGGTCGCGTCGTCGTCGTCGTCGGTCGGGCAGCCGCTCAGCGCCAGGGCCAGCGCGAGCACGATGAGTCGAGTCGAGAACCTCATGCGCCCCGTCTTACCGCGGGACACGGGGGGTCTGCAGCCGGACTAGGGCGTCAGCGCGAACCCCGCGACGAACGCGTCGCTCATGGTCTGGAGCCGCTCCTCGCGGTCCTTCTTCTTGCCGTAGACGACGGCGCGGACCATCACGTTGCGGCCGTCGAGGACGAAGACCCAGGTGCGGGACGTGGTGCGCGCCTTGCGCTCGGCCTGGACGCGGGCGTCGAGCCCCGCGACGGTCGTCGTCTCGGTCTTCTGGACCGTCTTCTGCGCGGTCCAGTGCCGGCCCAGCGTCTCCATCACGTAGTCGAGGTCGGCCGTCCGGTTGGGCTCGGGGACCTCGAGGATGTTGAGCTGGCCCCACGCGCCGCTGAGCCACATGCGCTTCATCTGCTGGCCGATCCCGGTGTGGTCCTGGAGGCCGGCGCAGTCGACGGTGAGGGTGAACTTGCCCTGGAGGTCCTCGTAGGTGCAGGCGTCCGCAGCGGGGGCGGGCGCGGGGGCCGGAGCCTCCTCGGCGGGCGCGGCCTCCTCGACGGGCGCGGCCTCCTCGGCGGGCGCGGCCTCCTCGGCGGGCGCGGCCCCCTCCGCGGGAGCCTCCTCGGCGGGCGCCTCCTCCGCGGGAGCCTCCTCCGCGGGCGCCTCCTCGGCGGGAGCCTCCTCCGCGGGAGCCTCCTCCGCGGGCGCCGCCTCCCCCTCCTCGGCGAGGGCCAGGGGCGCGGCCAGAAGCATGGACAGGGCGAACGTCAGCAGGGCGGAGCGGCTCATGGCGGCGGAGTGTGCCAGCGGCGTCGGACGGCCACAAGCGCGACGATCGCGACCGTCGGGAACACCCCGCGCGCGCGCGCGTGAGCGGCGACCGAGCAGCCGCCGCCGTCGTCCTCGGGAGGCCCGTCGCCCGCGGGATCGCGCTCGATCTCGCGCGGGATCTCGAGGTCGTGCCACTCCCCCCACCCGCTGAAGTTCCCCGCGAGGTCGAACGCGCCGAAGCGGATCCGGGTGGAGTCCCCCGGCCGCGCGCCCGGCCAGTTGTCGAGGCAGGGCGTGTCGCCCACGGCGAAGTAGTCGGGGTGGTGCTGGTCGAAGACGAAGGCGTCGACGGTCCCCTCGAGGGCGTCGGGGTCCAGCACGAGGGGGAGGTCGTCGCCGTCCGCAGAGTCGTCGTCGTCGCCGGGCGGCTCGTCGGGGACGCCGTCGTCGTCGTCGTCGATGTCGAGCACCATCACCGACCCGGTGAAGGGGACGTAGATGCGGCCGTCGGCGAACGTCCCGCACTCGGGGGTCTCGCCGGTCTCCCACGCCGCCTCGAAGCCGTCGGTCCCGGGGACGGCGGGCGGGGTCGTGTCGGCGCCCTCGTCCGTCGCGAAGACGGTGAGCTCGTACTCGGCGCCGCTCTCCTGGACGGCGAACACCTTGTAGGCGGAGACGGGGAGCGGCTCGAGCACGCTGAGGATCGTGACCTCGTCGCGGCCGGCGACGATGCGCGTCTCGACGGTCTCGACGGTGAGGTAGGGCGCGATGGCGCGGCGCAGCTCCAGCGCGACGGCGGTGTCGGTCCACGCCTCGCCGACCCAGGCGGTGACGTTGGCGGGGGCGTCGAGCTCGCTGCTGAAGGGGAGGACCGACGCGACGTCGGCCACGCCCTCGCAGATCGTCGCGTGGCCGGCGACGGGCGCCGCCACGAACCCCGCGACGGCGAAGGTCGACGCGATCGCAGCCGTCAGTCGCACGCGATCCAGTCCTCGATGTCGGCGGGGGGGCCCTCACCGGTGCCGGGGTCGCAGGCCCAGCAGGGACGCTCGCCGGGGCGGCCCTCGGGGGTGGCGCAGAAGGTCACGGTCACGAGGTCGGCGGACGTGCAAGAGAAGGGGACCTCGCCGGGGGCGGGATCCTGCCCGTCCGGGGTCCCGGGGACGGTCGCCTCGAACGCCACGGTGGTGCCGTTGTCGCCCGCGACGGTCATCCCGAAGCCGTCGGCGTCCGCGACGTCGTCGGTCTCGACGAACACGGTGGTGCGCCCGACGTCCACCGGTCCCGAGATGGAGACGTCGAAAGACCACTCGGGCTCGCCGGCCGCGTCGTCGCAGGCGAACCCCGCCCCCACGGGTTGAATGGGATCGGGCTCGACCGGCTCCGGACCGCAAGCCGCGAGCAGCACAAAACTCAGCAGCAGCGCGCGCATTGGTGCGATTCTAAGCACATCGTGGTAGACCCCCCATCCTCGGCGCCTTGGAGGCGACCGATCTTGCAACCGGCCACTGGAGGCGACCATTCGTCGTAGGCGTAGAAGACCCCCCGAGCTCCCAAAAAACCGAGGACCTCGGCGCAACAGGATGATCCGGATCAGCCCCGTGCGGCTGATCGACGAGAACGGCGAACAGGTCGGGATCATCGAGACGGGCGAAGCCCTCCGCATGGCCGAAGAGCGCGGACTGGACCTGGTGGAGGTGTCTCCGGACGCCCGCCCGCCGGTCTGCAAGCTGATGGACTACGGCCGGCACAAGTACGAGCAGGCCCGCGCCAACCGCGCCAAGAAGCGGAACTCGGCGGACAGCGCTCCCAAGGAGGTCCGCTTCCGGCCGAACACGGGGCAGCGCGATCTCGAGGTCAAGATCGGCCACGCGCGCGACTTCCTCGACGCAGGGCACCGCGTCCGCATGACGGTCCGGTTCCGCGGGGCGGAGATGCGCCGGCAGGACGTCGGCCGGGAGACGCTCCGGAAGGCGACGGAGATGCTGGCGGACGTCGGCAAGCTCGACAGCCCGATCCCCGAGATGCAGGGGCGGATGCTCTCGGTGACGATGTCGCCGGGCGTCGCCAAGCCGAAGCCGGGCGACAAGAAGCCCGCGGCGAAGGCGGCCCCGAAGGCGGCCCCCAAGGCGGCCCCCAAGGCGGCCCCCAAGGCGGCCCCCAAGGCGGCCCCCGAGAAGGCGGCCGAGACGAAGGCCGAGTAGCCCCGAGGTCGGCCCATGCGCTCCGTCGACCCCGCGACGGGGACCGCGTACATCGAGTGGGAGCTTCACGACGCCGGCGAGGTGCGGCGGCGGATCGATCGCGCGACCGAGGCCCAGGCGGCCTGGGCGGAGCGGTCGTTCGCGGAGCGCGCGTCCGTGCTGCGCGCGATCGCGGACCGCCTCGAAGCGACGGTCGCCGAGCACGCGCCGGCGATGACGAAGGAGATGGGGAAGCCCATCGCCGAGTCCGAGGGCGAGCTCCGGAAGTGCGCCTGGGTGTGCCGCTACTACGCGGAGCATGCCGAGGCGTTCCTCGCGCCCGAGGCGGCGCCCGCGGACGTCGAGTCGACCGACACCCACGTCCGCTTCGATCCGCTGGGCGTGCTGCTCGCGGTGATGCCGTGGAACTTCCCCTGGTGGCAGGTCTTCCGGTTCGGGGCGCCGGCGCTGATGGCGGGGAACGCGATGCTGATGAAGCACGCCCCCAACACGCAGGACCAGGCGGCCCGGATCGAGCGGCTGTGCCTCGAAGCGGGGCTCCCCGAGGGGCTGCTCCAGGCCCTCCGGACGGACGACGACGGCACCGGCGAGGTCATCGCGGACCCGGCGATCGCGGCCGTCACGCTCACCGGCTCGGACCGGGCCGGGCGGGCGGTGGCGGGCCGGGCCGGGCAGCACCTCAAGAAGGTCGTGCTCGAGCTCGGCGGCAGCGACCCGTTCATCGTGCTCGACGACGCCGACCTCGACGCCGCGGTGCGGGAGGGGGTCCGCTCCCGGTGCCTGAACAACGGGCAGTCGTGCATCGCGGCGAAGCGGTTCCTCGTCACCGACCGCGTGTACGACGCATTCGTCGCGAAGATGGTCGCGGCGATGGGCACGCTGGCCACGGGCGACCCGTCCGACCGGGACATCCAGCTCGGCCCCCTGGCCCGCGAGGATCTCCGCGACGCGCTCGCGGACCAGGTCTTCCAGTCGGCCCGCTCCGGCGCCCGCATCCGCTGCGGGGGCATGACGCCGGACCGCCCGGGGTGGTTCTTCCCCGCGACGGTGGTGACGGACTTCGAGCTCGACGCCCCGGTGTGGCGCGAGGAGACGTTCGGCCCGGTCGCGGCGATCCACCGCGTGGCCGACGCGGACGAAGCGATCGCCCTCGCCAACGACTCGCGGTACGGCCTCGGCGCGTCGATCTTCACCGCCGACCACGACCTCGCCCGCGACCTCGCCCGGCGGCTCGACGTCGGCTGCGTCTTCGTGAACCGGATGACGGCCTCGGACCCCCGCGTCCCCTTCGGCGGGGTCAAGGACTCCGGCTACGGCCGCGAGCTGGGCCGCTTCGGGATCCGCGAGTTCGTCAACGTCAAGACGGTCTGGATCGCCTAGCTGTCGAAGCCAGACGGGTTGTTCCCCGTCGTGGTTGCCGAGCCGGACGAGACGAGGACCTCGTCGGTGCGACGGTGAGGGGGGTGTCCTGGACGGAGCCTCCCATCCATGCCGTGGCTCCCCAGATTCCGGGTGACCAGCGCATCGGTGACGTCGTCCTCGCCCCCGGCGACGCCTCACCCGTGTTTCGATCTTGGGAGATCGTCGTCATCGGCGAGTCGATCGTGGTGCCGTCGAGGACAGCATGGAAACAGAACACTCGTGAGGTGTCGTCCCCGGCGAGTCCACCGCCACCGACGCATCGGTGCATCGACATCAGGGGGGCCACGGCGAGAGCAGACCGGCCCGACCCACCCACCCCCTCCCTGGCGACTCCCTCCCCCCTCGCCGGGGGGAACAACGTGTCTGGCCTACACACCTGGCCAGGGCCCTGCGCCGCGGTAGGCTGGGGTGGATTGGGGATTGCTCCCATCCAGTGACCCCTGGGACCCGTGGGTCCTGTCGGGACCGGATGAGGAGTCTCACCGAGCCGTGGTGAGGGGATGACCGTGAACGCGCGCTTGCTGACCGGAATCGCTGTCGTGTCGCTGCTGACGGGGTGCCCCGTCAGCTTCGAGGGCGGGCAACCAGGAGAGTGCTCGGACGACGCCGACAACGACGGGGATGGGCTCTTCGACTGCAACGACGACGACTGCTCCGGGTCTCAGGCCTGCGGGGGAGACGACGACGATGATGATGCAACCGGCGACGACGACGATGACGCGGCCGGTGACGACGACGACGCGACCGGTGACGACGACGACGCTGTCGGTGACGACGACGACGCGACTGGTGATGACGACGACGCGGCCGACGCCGGGGACCCGCCGACGCAACCCGAGGTCGTCATCGTTCCTCCTCAGCCAACGACGAACGACCCGATCACGTGCGTGATCACCACGCCTTCGTTCGACCCTGAGGGAGGCACTGTCTCATACGTGTACGGGTGGCAGATCGACGGAGGCCCGTCTGGAATCGCCACCGCATCCGTGCAACCGGAAGACACCACCGGGGGCGAGGTATGGACCTGCGAGGTCACTCCCTGGGATGCCGCACAGGCAGGCCCTGCCGGGTCCGCAGAGGTCACCGTACAACCCGAAGCATGCAGCGGAGGCTCGCTCGAGTTCGATGGACTCAACGACGTCGTCGAGGTCGCATCGACGTCGGGGATGGAGTCAATCCAGGAAGTGACACTCGACGCATGGGTTCGAGGCAGCCTCGGCACAATCGTCCACAAGGAGGACCAACTGGACCTCTCCGTCAGCTCGAACGGTAACGTCTACTGCCTCGCTGAGGGCCACTCGTCCATCGTCACCCTGTCAGCCGCATGGCCGACCGACGACGCTTGGCATCACGTCGCATGCACGTTTTCCGACCCAGGCCGAGCACTCTGGTTGGACGGCGTGGAGGTCGACTCGGCCATCGACCACAACAACGGCCCGCAGACTTCCATTGACCCCCTGACCGTGGGCGCCAATTTGGAGAACCCCGGTGTCGCGTTCGAGGGGCTCATCGACGAGGTCCGTCTGTCGTCCACCGTGCGCTACACCAGCCCGTTCTACCCGCCTCCGGCGTTCGCCGCCGACAGCGACACGCTCCTCCTCCTTCACTTCGATGAGGGCACAGGCGCCACCGCCTTCGATGACACCTCCTGGGACGCCGACGGCACCATCAGCGGCGCGAGCTGGAGTTCAGACCATCCCTGCCCCTGACGGGCGTCAACAGATCGTCGAGCTCAAGACGGTCTGGATCGCCTGGCCGCGAGCATCCCGCAGCCGGCGTCGCGGTTCTGGCCGCCGCTGTAGCGCCGCACGACGGGCACGCGGAGGCGCTGGAGGCGGTCGACGAGGGCCTCCATCTCGTCGTCCGCCGCGCGTGTGTAGCCGCCCTCGGAGCCGTTGAACGGGATGAGGTTCACGCGCACGGGGAGCCCGTCGAAGAGCCTCCCGAGCGCGTCGACCTCGGCGTCGTCCGTGTTGACCCCGCCGAGCACCACCCAGGCGATCGTCTGGAGGCCGAACTTCGAGCTCGCGGCGTGCTCGCGGATCGCGTTGGCGAGATCCTCGATGGCGAACTTCCCCGCCACCGGGAGGAGGCGGGCGCGCCGCTCCGGCAGCGCCGACGTCAGCGACACGATGAGCCGGAAGGGGTGCCCCTCGCGGGTGTAGCGGCGGATCGCGGGGACCAGGCCGACCGTCGAGATCGTGATCGCCTTGGCGGCGATCCGGCCGCCGCAGGGGTGGCTCAGGATGCGCGCCGCCCGCACCACCTCCTCGTAGTTGTGCAGCGGCTCGCCCTGGCCCTGGAAGACCGCGCCGGTGACCCGCCCCGGCGCCTCGTCGCGGACCGTGAGGAACGCCGCCACCATCTCCCACGCCTCGAGGTTCCGGGTCAGCCCCAGCCGCCCCGTCGCGCAGAAGACGCACCCCATCGCGCAGCCGACCTGCGACGACAGGCAGACCGTGAACGTGTCCGGCTTCAGCAGCGGGATCCGGACGGCCTCCGACAGCGCGCCGTCCGGAGACTCGAACAGGTACTTCACGAAGCCGTCGGCGTCGTCCTCGATCCGCTCGACCACGCGGAGGCGGTCCCAGCGGAGGCCGGCCTCGATCGCCTCGGCGGTGGCGCGGGCGAGCGGCCGGTTCGTGCCGCGGACCCCGTCGCGCCCGTGCGCCACGATCTGCGCGACGGCGCGGCGGCAGTGCTCCGGGTTGGCGGGCGCGCCGCGCGACGTCAGCCACGCCTCCAGCTCCTCCGGAAACATCCCCAGGATCGACGGTCGCACGGCGGCCCTCATACCCGATCTCCGCTATCCTCGGCGGCCCGAATGTCGGCCAACCTGGACATCGTCAAGGCCGAGTGGCGCGCCCGCGCCGTCGCCGAGTACCGCTCCGCTGCAGTCGCCTCGGAGTTCCTCTCGTGGCTGCTCCGGCTGACGTTCAGCAGCGACATCCTCCAGGCCAGCTTCGCCGTCGTCGGCAACGAGCTCGACCATGCGGACATGACGTGGGAGGTCTACCAGTCGCTCGGCGTGGACGACGAAGACCCCCTCGCCGACCTCACCGAGGGCGCGCTGGTCCTCCCCCAGGCCTTCGGGCAGCCGACGTTCGAGCGGGTCGTCCTCGGCTGCCTCGACGTCTACTGCATCGGCGAGACCATCGCCGCCGCGCTCTTCCGGGCGATGCAGCAGGGCGTCGCCGAGAACGCCCCGAAGCAGCTGCTCGACCGCCTCGTCGACGACGCCGACCAGCACGTCCAGTTCGGCTGGGCCGTCATCGACGAGTGCCTCGAGCGGGACGCGAAGAAGACGGCGGCGCTGGCGAAGAAGCACCTCCCGTCGTACTTCAGCCGCGCCGAGCGGGCCTGGGGGCTGCTCCCGGAGACCTGGATCGAGCCGGTCGGCCCGCACGAGCAGCGGTTCGGGCTGATCCCCCGGGCGCGCTACAAGCGGGAGTTCTTCCAGGCGATCGCCGAGCAGGTGCTGCCCCTGCTGGACGACCGCAACCTCCAGGGCCGCGCCGCCTGGGGCCGCCGCCCCAAGGAGAAGAAGAAGAAGTGACCGTCGCCCCCGAGACGACCGACCTGCTCGCCTACATCGAGGCCTCCCCGACCCCCTGGCACTGCGTGGCCGAGTCCGCGGCGCGGCTCCGCGCGGCGGGGTGGGTCGAGGTGTCGGAGGCGGACGCGGCGTGGGACATCGACAAGGGCTACGTCACGCGCGGCGACGGCTCCCTCATCGCCTGGCGGCGCGGCGACATGGTCCCCGCCGAGGGCGGCTTCCGCGTGATCTGCGCCCACACCGACTCGCCGAACCTGCGCGTCAAGCCGGCCCCCGACAGCCACTCCGTCGGCTACCAGCAGCTCGGGGTGGAGGTCTACGGGGGCGTGCTCGTGGCGACGTGGCCGGACCGCGACCTCGGCCTCGCGGGCCGGCTGACGACCCGCGGCGACGACGGCGCCCTGACGACCGAGCTCGTCCTCGTCGACCGCCCCGTCTGCCGCATCCCCAACCTCGCGATCCACCTCAACCGGGGCGTCAACGACGACGGCCTCAAGCTCAACAAGCAGACGCACCTCCCCGCGGTCTGGGCGCTGGGGGAGAAGGACGCGACCGAGGGCGCCTTCGTCCGGTTCCTCGCGGAGCAGGCGGGCTGCGACGCGGACGCGATCCTCGGCTGGGACCTCTGCCTCTTCGACGTCCAGCCCCCCGCGGTCGGCGGCCGCGACGACGCGTTCGTCTACGCCCCCCGGCTGGACAACCAGCACAGCTGCTACTGCGGCCTCGCCGCGCTGCTCGACTCCGACGACGACGACCTCCCCGGGGCGACGTCGGTGCTCGCGCTCTTCGACCACGAGGAGATCGGCAGCCGGAGCAGCCGCGGCGCCCAGGGGTCGTTCCTCCGCGCCACCCTCACCCGGCTCGCGGGCGGCGACGCGACCGAGGTCGCCCGCGCGCTCGCCGCCAGCTTCGTCGTCAGCGCCGACATGGCCCACGGCGTCCACCCCAACTACGCCGACAAGCACGACGAGCAGCACCGCCCGATGCTCAACGGCGGCCCCGTCCTGAAGACGAACCACCAGTGGCGGTACGCGACGGACGTGGAGTCCTCGGCGGCGTGGCGCGCGATCTGCGCCGACGCCGGCGTCCCCGTGCAGGAGTTCATCAACCGGACGGACCTCGCGTGCGGGTCGACGGTGGGGCCGTTCGTGACGGCCGACCTCGGCTGCCGCGGCGTGGACGTCGGCTGCGCGCAGTGGTCGATGCACTCGATCCGGGAGACCGGCGGGGCGGAGGATCCGCCGCTGATGATCGCGGCGATGCGGCGGTTCCTGTCCTGGTGACGGGGTGACGTACTCGGTCAAGGAGATCTACTTCACGCTCCAGGGCGAGGGCTTCCACGCCGGCCGCCCCGCGGTGTTCGCCCGGTTCGCGGGCTGCAACCTGTGGACGGGCCGGGAGGCCGACCGCGCGACGGCGCAGTGCTGGTTCTGCGACACGGACTTCGTCGGGACGGACGGCCCCGGCGGGGGGAAGTTCGCGACGGCGGAGGAGCTCGCGGCGGCGGTGCGTCGCTGCTGGGACCGGTCGGCCGGCCCCGGAGGGACTCCGTTCGTCGTCTTCACCGGCGGTGAGCCGATGCTCCAGCTGGACGAAGCGGCGATCGACGCGGTCCACGAGGCGGGGCTGGAGATCGCGGTGGAGACCAACGGCACGCTCCCCGTCCCCCGCTCGATCGACTGGATCTGCGTCTCTCCGAAGCCGAACAGCGAGGTCGTGCAGCGCTCCGGCGACGAGCTCAAGCTGGTGTACCCGCAGGGCGTCCGCCCCGAGGAGGTCGCGGGCTGGGACTTCGCCTGGTTCTACCTCCAGCCGCTGGACGACCCCGACCGCGACGCCCACACCGCGGCCGCCGTCCGGTACTGCACGGAGCACCCGCGGTGGCGGCTCTCCCTGCAGACGCACAAGCTCATCGGCATCCCCTGACGCCGACTCTCCACAGGTTCTCAACACTACTTACCAAGCGGTAGGTAGCATCCTGGTCACCATGCTGACCCGCCTGCCCCTCGCGCTCCTCGCGGCCGCCGCGCTGGCGTCGTGCTCCCCGCCCGTCGAGATCGTCCTCGACGACCACGGCGTGACCCACGTCTACGCCGCGACGGACGCCGACGCGTGGTACGGCGCCGGCTACCAGATGGCGGCCGACCGGATGTTCCAGATGGAGATGCTCCGGCGGTTCGCCCGGGGCGAGCTGAGCGCGGTCCTCGGCGAGGAGGGGCTGCTCCGCGACAAGCAGGCGCGCATCTTCGACTTCCCCCGGTGGGGCCGCCTCGACCGGATCGCCACCGAGGAGGCGGACCCCGAGCGGGCCGAGCTGATCTCCGCCTGGGTCGCCGGCATCAACGCCCGCATCGAGGAGGTCGCGGCGGGGGAGGTGGAGCGGCCGTTCGGCATGCGCGCCGACCAGCACGACTTCGTCCCCGCCCCGTGGACCGAGGACGACCCCTACATCGTCCTCAAGGGGGCCAACTTCGCGCTCGACAAGACGCTGGAGTTCGAGATCGCGATGACCCTCGTCAACACGCTGTACGGCGACGCCCTCGCGGCCGTCCGCCCCTTCCAGCCGGCCCACTCCATGTGGGGCGTCCCCCCCGAGGACCAGCCCACGCAGGTCGCGAGCCGCGGCCCCGCCGCCGCGCCGGGGCGGGACTCCGCCGGCCTCGCCCCCGACGCCGGCGACCGCGCCCCCTGGGAGGCGGCCGTCCGGCGCCGCGACCTCCTCGACTGGGCCCGCCCGGTGGGCTCGAACAACTGGGCCGTGGACGGCCGCCACACCGCCACCGGCACCCCCCTGATCGCAGGCGACCCCCACCTCGGCTTCGACTTCTTCGGCGCCCCCTACCCGCTGCACGTCAACAGCGCGGACAAGCGGGGCACCTACGACGTCGCCGGCTTCGCGTTCCCCGGCACGCCCGGCATCGCCCTCGGCCACAACGCGCACGTGGCGTGGACCTGCACCTCGGCGTTCGCGGACACGATGGACGTCTGGTCGGTCGTCCGCGCCGGCGACGGCATCCTCTGGGGCGACGACGTCGTCCCCCTGACGTCCCGCACCGAGGCGATCACGGTCCGCGACCCCGGCGGCCCCGCCGACGAAGGCAGCACCGTGGCGGTGATCTTCGAGGAGGTCGAGGGCGTCGGCGTCCTCCTGCCGCCCGAGCTGCTCCCCCTCCCCTTCGGTGACTACCTCGTCGGCTGGGTCGGCTTCGATGGGCGCCCCCTGCGCTGGTTCTGGGAGCTCAACCGGGTCGCCGGCCTCGGCGAGTTCGAGGCCGCCGTGGGGCGCATGGAGGAGATGAACTACTCCTTCGTCGCCGCCGACGCCGAGGGGATCGCGTACCGCGTGGGCGTGTCCACCCCCGACCGCCCCCACCTCGACGGCCGGCGCGCCCCCTGGAAGGCGATGGACGCGGCCGACCCCACGTCCCTGTGGACCGGCGACCGGCTCACGCCGGAGCAGATGCCCCACGGCCGGGCCCCCGACCGCGGCTGGATCGCGACCGCCAACCAGGACCCCTTCGGCTTCACCGACGACGGGGACATCACGAACGACCCCTGGTACTACGGCGCCTTCTTCGCCCCCGGCTACCGCGCCCAGCGGATCGGCGACGAGCTGACGCGCCTGACCGACGCCGGCGACGTCACCGTCGAGGACATGCAGGCGCTCCAGATGGACACCCACTCGATGCTCGCGGACGTGCTCGTCCCGATGCTCGGCGAGGCGACCGCGGCGAACCCGACCAGCGCCGGCGTCGACGCGCTGACGGCCGTCCTCGACGGCTGGGACCGGCGGGTCGTCCGCGACTCGACCGGGGCGCTGGCGTTCCACGCGTTCGCGCGCCACGTCGCCGCCGAGGCGCTGGCCGACGACATGGCCCTGGCGTGGGACTTCGCGATGGAGCTGAAGCCGCTCTTCATGATGAAGATCGCGACGATGGCGCTGAACGGCGACTTCCCCGACGCCTCCCCGGTCCTCCAGGGCGGGCGCGACGCGATCGTCCTCGCCGCCGCGGAGGCGACCGCCGCGTACCTGCGGGAGGAGTTCGGAGCCGTCGACAGCGGCTACGTCTGGGCCGACCGGAAGGTCACCAGCCTCGACCACGCGTACGGCTTCGGGCAGCCGCTCTTCGCCGTCCCCACCGACGGCGGCGAGGACACCGTCAACGTCGGCCAGGACATCACCTTCCCCGACGACGGCGGGCCGTGGGTGACGTCGTACGTCTCGGTGGAGCGGACGGTCGCCCGCATCGGCGACGACGGCGTGCCCGATGCCTGGGTCCAGTTCCCCCTCGCCGGCCCCGCCGACCCCGACTCGGCGGCCACCGAGTCGTCCCTGGAGGACTACGTCGAGGGCACCTACCGCCCGCTCCTCTTCGCGCGGGAGGACGTGGACGCAGCGGCTGCGACGACCGTCGAGATCGAGCGGTTGGGCCGTTGACGGCGGGAGCGTCTAAGCTGTCCCGGCGGTGGCCAGCAGCAACAAGCTCCCCCCCGTCGTCCCTCCCCTGGCCGAGGAGGATCCGGACGACTCCACCACGGGCGCGTCGGTGCGCTCGATCACCGACTTCGACCTCGCGGCCACCCCCTCGGCCCGTTCGCTGCCGGGGGTCGAGGCCCCGCCGACGCCGTGGCAGGGGGGCTCGACCTCGGTCGCGGACGTGGCCATCACCGACGAGAGCCTCCAGCTCGACCTGCAGGACGAGGAGTCCCGCGCCCAGCGGGAGGCGGGGTCCGAGCTCGGCCCCGCGATGGACGAGCCTCCTCCCCGCCGCGAGAAGCCGCGCTACTACACGCGCCCCGCGTCGGAGGTTCCCACCGAGGAGCAGCTCAGCCGGCGGCGGTTCCTCCGCAACGCCGGCGGCGCGACGGTGGCGGTGGCGTTCGGGTGGAACCTCTGGCGGCGGCGCCCGGTGGAGGTCGAGGCGCCGGACGTCAAGCCCGCGGCGCTCACGACGGGAGACTTCCAGACCCTGCGCCACGCGTTCGAGGCGATCCTCGGCGACCCCGCCGCGGCCGAGCGGGCGGCCTCGGTGGCGGACCTCCGCTACCAGCGGCTCGGCGCGGGCCCCGCGGAGGCCCTCGCGCGGGACCTCCGGACGCTGGAGATGTCGTCCGCGGGGCTGCTGGACGGCCGCCGCTTCACCCGGCTGACCGTCGACGAGGCGCGCGGCGTGCTGGACGGGTGGGCGCGATCGTCGCTGTCGGGGCGGCGCCGGATCCGGGCGGATCTGGAGCACCTCGCGCGCTGGGCCTGGGCGGAGCACCCGGCCACCCGCGCCGAGCTGGGGCTGGGGTAACGCCACGTGCCCCGGGTGCAGGACTGCATCCTCGGGTCGGGCGCGGCGTCGGGGATCCTGGCGCTGGCGCTGGCCCGCGCCGGACGCTCGGTGATGGTCGTCGAGGAGGGCCCCGGCGCGGTCGCCCCCGACTTCTCCTGGAGCGAGACCGACGTCGCCAACCAGCTCCTCCGCCGGGGCGGCCGGATCGGGAGCGCGGACGGCTCCCTGAGCGTGCTCCAGGGGCGCTGCCTGGGCGGCTCCGCGACCGTCGGCGGCGGCATCGTGGCCCCCTTCGGAGACGGCGTGCTCGACGCGTGGGTGGCCGACCACGGCTGGGGCGACGTCCCCGTCGTGAGCCTCGCGGGGGCGGCCGGCCGGGTGCTCGAGCGGCTGGGCGCGGCCCCGGATCCCGAGGGCGGCCGGGCGGCCGGGGACGTGACGCTGGCGAAGGGGGCGCAGGGGACCGGCGCGGAGGGGCGGTGGCTGGCCCGCGCGAAGGCGGCGGCGCCGTCGGGACCCGGCGCGTTGGGAGGCCCCGCGACGGCGATGCTGGAGGAGGCCCGCGCCCGGTTCGGGGCGGAGATCCGGACGGGGGCGCGCGCCGAGGCGCTCACGGTCGACGGCGCCACGGCGACGCAGGTCCGGGGCCTGGCGGAGGAGGTCGAGGCGGAGCGGTTCATCGTGTGCGCGGGGGCGCTCCAGGCGACCGCGCTCCTGAGACGGTCGGGGCTGGGGGTCGGCCCGCTCGGCGAGGGGCTGACGCTGAACCACCGCCTCCTCGTCGCGGGCCGCTTCGGAGCGGCGACGTCGCGCGATCCCGCTCCGGGCGCGTACGTCCTCGACGGCGCCCTGACCCCGGCCGACAGCGCCGCCCCTGGTTTCGCCGTGACCGCCGCCGACGTGGGCCCCGCGACGTTCGCCGCCCACAGCCGCGCGCCGCTGCCCGCCGTGCGCGCCCTCCTCGCCGAGTGGGCCCACGTCGTGCCCCTGTGGTGCGTCGCGCCGGAGGGCGGGGCGTCGATCTCGTTCGACCGCTACGGCCAGCCGAAGCTCCGCCGGGGCGACCGCGCGCCCACGTTCAGCGCGCTCCGGGACGCGGTGGTCGTCGCCGCCCGCGCCCTCCTCGCCGCCGGCGCGGTGGAGGTCCACGCGGCAATCGACGGCGTCGGCCCGATCACGACGGACGCGGACGTCGCCGCGATCGCCGAACGAGAGCTGACGGCGACGGACCTCCCGATGCTCTGCCTGGACCCCGTGGGCGGCTGCGCGCTGGGCCGCGACGGGGTGGTCGACCGGACGTTCCGAGTCCGGGGCACGGACAACGTCTACGTCGCCGACGCGTCGATCTTCCCCACGGGGCTCGGCCTGCACCCGCTGGTCCCGGTCATGGCCGTGGGCGACCTGCTCGCCGCCCAGCTCCTGGCCTCCTGATCGGGGGAGTCGCCCCTACTCGGGGTCGCAGGCGCCGTCGCAGACCTGGACGATGGTCCCGTCGTCGAGGAACGCCCCGACGTGCTCGACGTACACGTCCAGCTCCCGGATCAGCCCGTGGGAGCCGGAGTCGGTCTCGGGGGGGACGTTCCCCTCCGGCGGGGGCTCGACGCCGAGATCGTAGACGAGGAGCGCGCTGTCGCCGTCGTAGCCGTCGGGGGGGGCGGCGGCGACGGGCTCCAGCCCGTAGACGTCGAGCGGGCTGGGGGTGACGAGGGGGATGCCGGCGCTGCGGGCGACCCAGTGGGTCACCAGGTTGGCGACCTGGGCGTCGTCGACGGCCTCGTGGAGCGTCACCGCGACCTCGCCGTCCCGCCCGTCCCACCGGTCGGTGACGAGGTGCTCGACGTAGTTCAGCGAGTCGGCGTAGTCGAGGAACTGCTGGATCATCGACATCGTGACCTGGAGCTCCAGCGGCGGGTACGCGTCTTCGAGGAAGCCCGCCATCAGCGTCCACTGCACGGCCCGCTGGAGCATGTGCGACCAGCCGCCGCCGGGGACGACGAGCACGCCCCGCTCGAAGTACGGCGACGTGGTCATGATGGTCAGCCCCTGGGTGCCGCCGTTGGAGATGCCCATGTAGTGGACGTTGTCGCCGTCGAGCCGGTCCCCGACGGTCGCGTAGCCGGCGAGCTGCTCCTCCACGAGGCGCGCCATCAGGGTGAAGTTGGCGACGTTCTGGAGCTGGCGGAAGGCGATCTCGGGGACGCGGTCCAGCTCGCCCGACAGGATGGGCACCGTGTCCCCGATGTCGGCCTCGGTGAAGCCGCGGAAGTCGAGCGCGATCGACGCGTACCGCCGCTCGTGGAGGAGCCGCGAGTAGGAGCCCGACAGCACCCGCTCCTTGGTGCTGAAGAAGCCGTGGCCGTAGCAGATGACGGGGGCTGGCTCGGTGATGGTGTCGGGGACGGCGAGGACGAACTCGATGTCGGCGCTCCCCTGCTGGACGGGGAGGCCGTCGTCGTCGACGTGGAGCCGGTGGTCGGAGTCGAGGAAGTAGGGGACCTCGAAGGTGCCGACGATCGTGTAGTCGTCTCCGTCCTGGCCTTCGGAGATCAGCTCGAAGGGGGGCAGGTCGGCCGTCATCATCGCCTCCTGCATCGTCCGCAGGGGGAGCGTGACCTGGTCCTCGGAGCGGGTGTGGAACGTCCACCCGAGGATCAGCTCGGCCGGGTCGACGCCGGTCTGGGCGGCGGCGTCGAGGACGAGCTGGAAGTCGTCGCGCATCGCCTCGACGGCAGCATCGTCGGTGGGGAGGCCCTCGCGCAGGGCGGCGAAGGCGCGGCCGACGGCGATGTCCTCGCCGGCGGCGCCCTTCAGGGAGTCGCGGAGGAGGACGGCGTACCCGGTGTCGGGCCGGAGGACGTGGTGGGGACGGAGGATGAGGGCCTGCTCGAAGGCGCCGCGGGCGTTGAGGTCGAGCTCGGCGAGGAGCGGGATCAGGCGCCACGTCCCCTCCTCTACGAGCAGCACGGGCGAGTCGGGGGAGGTCGTTGCGCCCTCGTCCGAGGCGTCCGGAAGGGTCGCCGGGTCGATGCCCTCGCGGAAGAAGGCGAGCATGGCGGGGACGCGGGTGAAGCCGTCGTCGGCGGCGAAGGACGAGGCGGAGAGGCCGTCGGGGAGGGCCTCGTCGGGGAGCTCGAGGCGGCGGCCGGTCTCGGTGGAGGCGTCGTCGACGAGGTACAGGTCGGACGGCCAGGGGTAGAGGGCGACGTCGGGGACGAGGGGGTTCCCCCCGGGCTCGTTCGGGAGCCCGGTCACCAGCTCCGGCTCGGACGAGGGGCACGCGCACAGCAGCAGCGCCGAGGCGACGACGAGGGCGATTCGCGGCATCGGCGGAGGCTACTTGAACCGAATGAATGGGTGCACTATCTTCCGCCTCGCTTGCGCAGGAGGCGTGGCCGAGTGGTCTAAGGCAGCGGTCTTGAAAACCGTAGGGCGCAAGCCCCGTGGGTTCGAATCCTACCGCCTCCGCCAGACCCTCCCGACGCCCCTGGGTACCGAGCCGCGGAGAGGTGACCGAGCGGCCGATGGTGCGCGCCTGCTAAGCGCGTGTAGTGAAAGCTACCGAGGGTTCGAATCCCTCCCTCTCCGCCACTCTCATCCCGCCCGGAGGGCCGACCTCGAGCTCGAACCGTCGAAGACGAGTACGAGACGAGATCGAGGACGAGAACGAGGCAACCGATGGGGAGCTACCGAAAGTCCACCTCGTTGACCAACCTCGACTTGACGCTGCGGCGCTCGCCCCCACGGCCGCGCCGGCTCGTGAGGATGCTCACCCTCGGGATCGCGCTGTCGGGGACCCTGTCGTTGCTCGGCTGCGGCGAGCCTCCGTCACCCCCGGGACCCGGTCCGGACGACGACGACGTTCCTCCGCTGGAGGACTGCGACCCGTCGATCGGGGCGACGGCACCCCTGGCCGTGTGCGCCCCGGAGGCCCCCTGCGTCGCGCTCCCGAGCAGCGACGACCGAGACGTGATCGACGCCGCGTCCGAGGTTCCCCTGTGCGCGACCTCGAACGCGGATCGGCCGCCCTTCGATGACGGCCCCGCCCTGCAGTGGACCGACCTCGACGGGGTGGTCCGCTCCTCCTGCCTGTTCGTCCCCGACGGGGCGGGGCCAGCTTCCCCCCGCCCCCTGGTGGTGTTCCTCCACGGGGCGTTCGGGTCGGCCGACAACCTCTACGACGCGACCTCCCTCCGCTCCAAGGCGCCGCAGTTCAACCTGTCGGACGACCCGGCGCGCCCGGGGTTCGCGCTCCTGTCGGTGCAGGGGCGCAACCTCCACTGGCCGACCTCGGACCCACGCGACGGCGCGCACCACGACAACTTCCACCGGGATCTCGGGGCCCCCTCGGCCAACCCCGACGTCGCCAACCTGGATCGCCTCATCGACGACCTCGTCGCCGACGGCGCGGTCGACCCCGCCCGGATCTACGTCACCGGCTGGTCCAACGGCGGCTTCTTCGCCCAGATGTACGCCATCGCCCG
>CAYFOA010000167.1:0-17771 GCA_964344575.1 uncultured Rickettsiales bacterium
CCGCGTCGCCCGCGTCGCCCGCGTCGCCCGCGTCGCCCGCGTCGCCCGCGTCGCCTGCCCCGCCGGCGTCGAGGAACGCGGCGAGGTCGTCGCTCAGCGGGTGCGCGTCGGCCGCGTCGAAGAGGGGGAAGCCCGTCGCCTCGGCGTGCGCGGGCCAGTCGTCCTGCCGGGGGGCGAACCACTCCGGGAAGAGCCCCAGCGTCTTCGTCGGGGAGTCCAGCCAGGAGAACACCCGGCGAACGGGGGGGAGGCCGAGCTCCTCCGCGAAGGCGCTGACGTCGGCGCGGACGTACCGGTCGACGAGGGCGTCGAGCATCCGGTACATGCCGCGGAAGACCCACGCGGGGCTCCGCCCCGGCGGCGAGATCGGGCCCATGCGGGGCGCGTCGAGCGCCGAGCGGAAGCCCCCGGGGGCGAGCTGGCAGCCGACGTAGGGGACGGACGCCGCGTCGTGGAGGAGGCGGGCGGCGAGGACGACGGGGAAGGCGACGATCACGGACCGGCCCGGCTCCAGCACGTCGGTCAGGGCGCCGTGGAAGTCCCGCATCGGCTCCACGAGGAGCCCGCGCATGACGTGGCCGATGACGGCGGGCGACATCCCCACGTTGAGCTGCTCGATGAGGCGGTCGACGGCCTCCGCGGACGACGCCGGGGCGAAGGGGACGGCGCCGGCCAGGGCGGCGTACTTCGGGTTGCTGACCAGCGTGACGTCGTGGCCGCGGGCGTGCAGGGCGCGGGCGATCCCGAAGAAGGGGTGGACGTCGCCGTAGCTGCCGTTGGTGGTGACGACGAAGTGGGGGCGGGGGCCGTCCGTCGTCACGTCACCAGCCGCAGCCGCGTTCCCACAGGTCGTCGCCCGCGGCGTCCAGCTCCTCGAGCCACCACGTCCCGAAGTCCAGCGCGCGCTTCCGGAAGTCCTCGACGTCGGGGTCGGCCTCGGCGGCGGCGAGCATCGCGTCCGAGTCGAGATCGATCCGGCCGTCGGGCCCGCCGAGGCCGGGGATCCGCGTCCCCAGCCGCCCGACCTCGTCGTCCTCGCCCCACCCGAAGGCGGCGTCGTCGGACCACGCCTCGATCCAGGTGATCTCGCCCGCGTCGTTGAACACGAACTCCTCGTAGATCGGGCAGCCGCGCCCCTCGTGGTCGGGGTCGTCGTAGTGGAAGACGACGCGGCAGCGGCCGAACGGCTGGGTCTCGAAGAAGCGGCACTCGCGCTCGGGGACGACGGACGGGTAGGTCGCCCGGAGCGCCTGGTCGGTCGCCTCGATGTGCGACGCCCCGTACGCCGTGAGCTTGAGCCAGGGGGGCCACTCCCAGCGCGCGACGAGCTCGCTGTACGGCATCGGGAGGTCGGGGTCGTAGTCGGGCCCCATCGTCGTGAAGTAGCGCTCGGACCACTCGACGTAGTACGCGGCGTCCATCGTCGGCTCGAGGCAGGAGGCGAGGGCGTCGTCGCCGGCCTCGAGGCACGGGTCGGGCTCGGCCTCGGGACCGGGGCAGGCCGCCAGGGCCGGAACCAGGACGAGGAGCAGCCGCGGCGGCAGCGGCAGCGGCGGCAGGGAGCGGGCGCGCATGGCGCGTCTGTAGCACGGACCTCGCGGCTCAGCCGGGGATCGGGATCTCCTCGAGGTGGCCCCACCGGGCGCCCGCCTTGGCGGCGACGCGCAAGGGGACGCGGAGGGCGTAGACGGAGCGCATGGCGTCGGCGACGAGCTTCGTCGTGGCCTCGACCTCCTCCTCGGGGACCTCGAAGAGCACCTCGTCGAGGAGCTGGTGGAGGGGGAAACCGCCGAGGCCGGCGTCGCGGATCGCGCGCTCGGAGTGGAGGAGGGCGCGGCGGGTGACGTCGGCGACGGACCCCTCGTGGGTGGCGCGGCGGCCGACCCGCTCGGCGTACGACCGGAGCGCGGAGTCCCGCGAGTCGAACCCCGACACGAGCTGCCGCCGCCCCCCGATCGTCTCGACGTACCCCAGCTCCCGCGCCTGCCGCTCCTCCCCCTGCTGGAACGCGTCGACCCCGGCGTAGTGGGCGTAGAAGCGGGCGATGACGTCCTTCGCCTCGGCCGCGTCGACGCCGAGCTGCAGCGCGAGCGCGCTGGCCCCCTGCCCGGCGAACGTGGCGAAGTTGGTGACCTTGCCGATCTGCCGCCGCTCGGCGTCGACCTCGTCGCGCGGCACCTGGAGGACGGCCGCCGCGGTGATGGTGTGGAGGTCGTCGCCCGCCTCCAGCGCGCGCACGAGCTCGGGATCGCCGGACAGGTGGGCGAGGACGTAGAGCCCGAGCTGGTCGTAGTCGACCGACAAGAGCACCTTGCCGGGGGGTGCGTAGAACGCGTGCCGGATCCGGATCATCTCCGGCGTGCGGCCGGGGACGCGGCCCAGGTCGGGGTGGCTGCAGATGATGCGACCGGAGAACGACCGGGCGTGGTGGAAGGTGGCGCGGATGCGGCCGTCGTCGTCGATGGCGGCGGTCAGCGCCTCGGCCCACGTCCCCCGGAGCCACCGCACCAGCCGCCACTTCATGACGAGCGGGACGATGGGGTGGGCGTGCTCGATCCGTTCGAGGGCGGCGGTGGCCGTGCTCCACCCGGTCTTCGTCCGCTTGGTCACGGGGAGGCCGAGGTCCTCGTACAGCACGCTGCCGAGCTGCTTGGTCGACCCGACGTTGAACTCGCGCCCCGCCAGCGCGTGGATCCCGGCGGCCGTCTCCTCCTCGATGCGGGAGAAGTCGGCGGCCGACGCGGCGAGGTCGTCGGCGTCGCACGCGATGCCGTTCCGTTCCATCCGCGCGAGCACGGCGCCCAGGGCGAGGTACTCGTCGAGCTGGGCGGGGTCGACGCGGGGGGCGAAGCGCTCGTGGAGGTCGAACGCTGCGGCGGCCCAGGGGCCGATGTGCTGCGCGACCCGGGCCGGCTTCAGCGCCCCCCACGCCCTGCGCCGCTTGCCCACCCCGCGGACCGTGTCGACCGGCTCGACGGGGCGCTGGAGGACGCGGCGGGCGAGGTCGTCGAGGTCGTGGGGGGCGAGGCCGGTGGGGTCGACGAGGTGGGACTCGGACTCGGAGTCGCCGGCGATGCCCGCGAACGTCACCCCGAGGCGGTCGAGGGCGACGACGACGGACTTGGTCGCGTGCCCGGTCTTGAGGACGGCCGCGTCCTCGAGCCAGGGGCGGAGGGTGTCCAGCTGTGCGACGGGGACGTAGGCGCGGACGTCGCCCTGGGCGAGCGCGAGGCCGACCAGCGCGCCGCGGGCGGGGGCGGGGTCCTCGGTGACGGCGAGGACGGCGACGGGGAGAGCGGCGTCGAGGGACGCGAGCAGCGCGGCGACGGCGTCGGGGGAGTCGGCCAGGGTCGTGGCGACGGCCGGCCCTTCGTCGGCGAGGAGGTGGTGGAAGCCGAGGTCGCGGTACAGCGCGTTGAGGTCCTCGACGGCGGGGGCGGTCCAGGCCAGCTCGGACCAGGGGACGGGGAGGGGGAGGTCGCGCTTCAGGGTGGCGCGGTCGAGCTGGAGGCGGGCGTCGTCGAGGGACGCGCGGAGGGCCTTGCCGGCGCGCCCCTCGGCCTCGTCGGCGCGCTCGACGGCGGCCTCGATCGAGCCGAACGCGGCGCACAGGTCGGTGGCCCCCTTCTTGCCGAGCCCCTTGACGCCGCCGAGCGTGGCGCGGTCGCCGACCAGCGCGAGCCAGCCGGCGACGGCGTCGGGGCCGACCTCGAAGCGCTTCCGGACGAGCTCGGGGGTGTAGCGGACGCGCTTGTAGGGGTCGTTCCACCAGACGTCGCCGGCGACGAGCTGGGCGAGGCGCTTGTCGGTGGCGACGACCATGGCGTCGAACCCGGCCTCGCGGGCGGCGTGGACGTAGGAGGCGGCGAGGGGGACGGGGTCGTCGGCGGGGACGACGGTGAAGCCGTGGGTCTCGAGCAGTCCCGGGAGCCGGTCGTGCTGGTCGCGGACGGACGCGGGGAGGTCCCCGAAGGCGGGGTCGGCGTCGACGAGGGCGACGGCGACGGCGGGGTCGCGGAAGGCGAGGGCGCGGCGGAGGGCGCCGGTGGCAGCGCCGAGGGCGGCGGCGGGGTCGGAGGACGCCTCGAAACCGCCGAGGAGCAGGTTGGTGGCGCAGACGACGAGGGCGCGGTCGGGCACGGGCTTCGCAGGATGGCAGAGGCGGCAGGTCTCGGTCGCGGTCACCCCTTGGGCCAGAGCCTGCCGAGCCGCTCGTAGAGCGTGGACCGGGAGATGCCGAGCATCTTCGCAGCGCGGGTGCGGTTGCCGCGGGCGTCTTCGAGGGCGTCGAGGATGCGGACGCGCTCCCGGTCGGCGTGGTCGGGGGGTCCGGGGCGAGGGCGGGGGAGGGGGATGTCGGGGATGACGCCGCGGCCGGCGGGGGGGAGGTCGCGGGCGCGGACGAGGCGGCCGTGGTGGTGGACGAGGGCGTGCTGCATGGCGGACTTGAGCTCGCGGACGTTGCCGGGCCAGGGGTGTTCGCGGACGCAGTCGAGGGCGCCGGGGCTGAGGCGGGGGACGTCGCCGACGGCCTGGTCGTGGAGGAAGAAGCGGGCGAGGAGGACGACGTCGTCGCCCCGGGAGCGGAGGGTCGGGACCTCGATGTGGCCGACGCGGACGCGGTACAGGAGGTCCTCGCGGAAGGCGCCGGCGAGGACGGCGGCGTCGAGATCGCGGTGGGTGGCGCTGACGAGGCGGAAGTCGACGGCGCGGGCGCGGAGGTCGCCGACGCGCTGGACGGCGTTCTCCTCGAGGACGCGGAGGAGGAGGGCCTGGTGGGCGGGGTCGAGCTCGCCGATCTCGTCGAGGAAGACGGTGCCGCCGTGGCCCCGCTCGAAGATGCCGAGGCGGTCGCCGACGGCGCCGGTGAAGGCGCCCCGGACGTGGCCGAAGAGCTCGGAGGGGGCGGTCCCGGCGGGGATGGCGCCGCAGTTGACGGCCTCGAAGGGTCCGCCGGCGCGGGCGGAGCGGCGGTGGAGGGCGCGGGCGACGCGCTCCTTGCCGGTCCCGGTCTCGCCGGTGACGAGGACGGGGAAGGAGCAGCGGGCGTAGCGATCGATGTCGGCGAGGAGGCGGCAGAAGGGTTCGGAGCGGCCGATGAAGCCGTCATCGCCGAGGGCGCCCGGGTCGGCGGGGGGCCCGATGGGCTCGCGGGTGACCTCGTGGGCGCCGGGGCTGTCGGCGCCGGCGTCGAGGTGGGCTTCCCAGGCCCCCATCCGGACGACGGCGCGGTCGGGGAGCCGGACGGGGGCGCCGTTGACGCGGGCGTCGTCGACGAAGGTGCCGAACGACGAGCGGTCCTCGACGAAGACGCGATCGCCGCGGCGCTTGAAGAGGGCGTGCTCGCGGGAGAGGGAGGCGTGCGCGTCGGGGAGGACGACGTCGCAGCCGCTGCCGCGTCCGACGAGGAGGGAGCGGTGGAGGCGGACGCGGAAGGCGGGCTCGCCGTGGAGGGAGAAGGTGACGACGGGCGCGTCGTCGTGGGAGAGGAGGTCGCGCATGGCAAGGTCCTTTCGTGAGGGGTCCGACCCCCTGGACGATGGCGCGGCGCGTTCGTGTCAAAGAAGTTGGAAGAAACTTCGAGATCGCGAGAATCGTTCGGTTTCTCGGGACCTCCTAGAACCCGGTTGACACCAGGGATCCGGATTCACATACTCCGGCCGCCCGAGAGGGCACGCAGAGCTTCATTCCCCGGTAGCTCAGTTGGTAGAGCAGTCGGCTGTTAACCGACTTGTCACAGGTTCGAGTCCTGTCCGGGGAGCCATATTGGACCGTGTAGGAACTTCCGAGGTTCTGCGACGCTGGGTGGTTACCATCCCCCTCCCGCCGCACCCGGGCTTCGGAGTCCGCTACAGCCGGTCAATCCCGGACGACCCCCGTCGGCTTCGGCGGGGGTCGTCTGCGTCCGGAGACGCGGGGTCGAACCGACCGGGCCACGGCGAAAGCGGAGCGGCGGTGGGGACTTCGGCGATCGGGACACGTTCGAAGCGACCGGGCCATCGGACCGGGCCATCGCGGCGGCGGTCGGCGAAGAAGCGGCCCGACGTCCGGTTGCAGCTGGAGCGGGCGCGGCGGTACGAGGAGATGCTGCGGTCTGGGAAGGCGTCGTCGATGCGCGACCTCGGCCGCCAGGAGGGGATCACGGGTGCGCGGGTGTGCCAGCTGCTGACGCTGCTGCGGCTGGCGCCGGAGATCATCGAGCGGATCGACGCTGGCGAGGGCGTGGGGCTCAGCGAGCGGAGGCTGCGGGGGGTGGCGAGGCTCAAGCGGAAAGAGCAGGTCCGTCTCCTTGCTGAGTGGGCTCCATCAAGGACGTAGGACGCGACGCCCCTACTCCTTCTCCTTGAGCATCTCTTCCAGCACCCTCGCGGCGACGGTTCCGGAGCCAAGTTCCGAGTCGGTCCGAAGGCCACGATCCACGACAGCGAACCAGAAGCGGTTGATTTCCTCGATCCCGGTGGGACAGAGCAAGGCCTCTTCTCCCTCGGGGCTCGTCGCATACACCCCGTCACAGTCCCCCGAGCTGATCAGCTGGTTGCAGGCAGAATCCAGGCGCGTGACGAAGGCGAAGGTTCTCTCTTCGCGCGGCGTGCGCAAGAGCCAGGGCGCCGTGGCGAGATCGAGGGCGATAGAGCCCATGTCCACGAGGCAGATGGTGACGGGCGAACTACCGCCACCGGTCTCCTGGGATTCCGGTTCCGCTTTCCGAGACGGTGGGACAAAGCCCTCCCGACAGGCCGAGAGTTCAGCTCGGGCCGACTCAAGCTGGTCCTCAACATCGACCAGCCTGGACGCAAGCGCCTCAACACGTTCGTCGGCAGTCACCGAGGCCGATTCGAAGACCGTCCCCTTCGTTGTAGCGCAGGCCTGGGTCAAGCCAGCAGCCAGGCCCAGAACGGCGAGTGCGAGTCGGAAGCCCATTTCAGTCTCTCCGAGGAAGCTACAGATGTCTGTGGCGTCACGGTTCCACGAGTGCGACCAGGGCGTCGAGCAGTTCCCCGCTCACCCACCCCTCTATGGGCGCGTGACCCGACGGAGCGGGAAGCCGGACCTTCAGCCAACCCCTCTGGTAGCGGGGGACCAGTCCGCGACGATCGAACACCGCGATCGTCGCCCCCCCATCAACGATCGCCACGGGGCGCCCCCAGTCCGGGCTCGCGCGCACGTACAACGTCTCGTTCGCCTGCGCCTTCAGGCCATCGATGGGGACCTCCAGCAGACCCATCACCGAAACTCGCTTGCCGATGCGAACAGACTGAACTCCTGCGACCTTGATGTGGTTCGTCGAATAGAGGACCGTGAGTGTCCGCCTGTACTCGAGATACAGGTCGCGATAGGTAGCGTCCAGAAAGAAGCTCCGCGTCGCTCGCCCTCGGGATGCCTGGTAGCGCCCCCCGAAGTCAACCTTGAACCAGTCCGTCTCCACGCCGAGCTGCAGCTGGGCATCCAGGCCCCGGCCACTGACCTTCAGGCGGTGAGACGAACGGACCTCGAGCCCGAGGTCTCCGGCGAGCTGCTGCGCGTAGTCAGCCCTGAAGCGTCGGGACCCGGACCGCGCGGAGAAGTCCGCCGCAAAAGCGTTCCTCCCCAGCCGAGCCGTGTGAGCTGACTCGAGATCCACTCCCGCGCTCTGCAAGGCGTCCCAGACGCTCGGTACTTCGCCGGCCCGGGCGTTGGCCGGGGCAGGCGCGAGGATGATGGCGACCATCGGTAGCAGACACACCGAGGCGAATCGAAGGGCCGGCTTTTCGGAGGAGTTCGCGCCCACCGTGACAGAATGCGTCGGCGGAAGCTCGGATGCCACCGGGTCCTCGCCGCTGGGCAACTGTGCCGCGAATCCACCGGAGGCCACCTTGGGGGCTGGATGGACCTGATCGACCTCGAAGCCTGGCTACCGATCCTCAAGAGCGTCCTCGACTGGAAGCACCCGTTGTTCCTAGTCGCCGGCCTGGCAGCGGGGTCGGCACAGGTGGCGATCCTGGCAACATCACCGGCGATGCCTTTGCGGGAGATGAGGGAGTTCTGGGAGCAAGGGGATGGCGTGCCAGCGGGCTGCTTCCTCGTCGGCTGCCTACCGCTCTTGGTCCTGTTCGGGGTTGGTCTCCTGCCCGTGATCATCGGCCTGCCCTATGGGCTGGCACTCTGGCTCCTGGATGACTGGTCCAGCCACATCGTGCTCATGTACGCAGGACACCTGCTAGCCATCCCGATTGCCCTTCCCCTCGGTCTCTTCTACCAGCCGATCGCCACCCTGGCGGGCGCGGCGGTCGAAGTAACAGCCTCGCTCGCCGCTATCCGAGCGGCCCTTGAGAGCGCCCCAGACCCTGATGCGGAGATCGAGTCGGGCGAGTGAGCACGAGGAGGGCAGGAGTGCGTCAAGGCTCGCTCGGGACCACGTAGCCGCCCGTGGCGCCTCGACCGTCGCGAACGAGCAGGCCCAGCCGAACGAGAGTGGCCAGATCCCTTCCCGCCGTGCGGATCGAAACCGCAGCGCGATCCGCCAGGACGGCGCGCGTCACGCGACCGTCTTCGCCGGCGACAACGAGGGCGAGACGCTGGCGGTCGGTCAGCGGCGGTGCCGAGCCGGCCCCGGTTGCGTATCGCGTGGCCCTCCCCCGCCCCTGGGCTGCGACGACGGCCTCCTGACAAAGGCCGGCCAGTTCCCGGTGGAGCACCGAACGCGAGACTCCGAGGGCGCGCCGCAGATCGGCGGCCCCCACCGGCCCCTCGCGCTCGAGCACGGCACAGACCCGCCAGCGGAGCTCGCTGGCCTCTCCTTCGGGCTCCGGCCTGGGCGCGGACAGGAACGGCCGCAGGTGGTCCACGCCGACCATCCGGCCCCGCGCCTCCAGCGCCGCGGCGAACAGCACGTTGCGGAGCTCGCGCACGTTGCCGGTCCACGGCTGGGAGAGCAGGAGATCATCGGCATCCTTCCGCAGCCCGCGGGGCTTCCCATCGCGCCGCAGGTCCGGCTCGCGGCGGAGGAAGTCGCGGGCAATCGCCACGACGTCCCGCCCTCGCTCCCGCAGGGCCGGCAGATGGAGCGGGTAGCAACCGACGCGGTGGAGCAGATCCTCCCGGAAGGTCCCGGCCGCGACCAACTCACGGAGGTCCCGGTGGCTGGCGGCGACGATCCGGACATCGACACGCTGCTCTCGGCGCCCGCCGACCCGTCGGACGGCGCCCTCCTGGATCACCCTGAGCACCTTCGCCTGCGCGGTCAGCTCCATGTCGCCGATCTCGTCGAGGAAGAGCGTCCCGGCGTTCGCGGCCTCGAACAGGCCCGCCTTCGAGTCGCCGGCGCCGGTGAACGCGCCCTTGACGTGACCGAAGAGCTCCGACTCCAGGAGCTCCGTGGGCAACGCCGAGCAGTTGACCGCCACGAACCGGCCTCGGCGACCGCTCTGGGCGTGAACGTACCGGGCCAGAAGCTCCTTGCCGGTGCCCGTCTCGCCGCCGACAAGGACCGACGCGCGGGTGGGTGCGACACGGCGAGCGCGGGCGAGGACGTCGAGCAGGGCCGGGCTCGACCCCACCATCCCGTGGGCCGGCCGCTTCGAGATCCCGCGCGCTGCCTTGTCGTCCGTATCCAAGCTCGTCCCTGGTGCGGTGAGGTCCGCCGGGACGATCTCGCGGGGCACGGGCTTCGGGAATGACACGCGAGCCGGGGCCGTGACACGGCTCGTCCGAGAAGGCCGAGTCCGCGGCGTCCGCGACGCGGCCGCCACCGACGAACCGGGGTCCGTCATCGATCCAGCGCCCGGGGACCGTCCGGCCAAGGCAAGCACCCGGGGGGCCGTGACAAGTTGAACCCCGGCGTGACACCGCCCGCTCAGGCGCTACTCCTCCGGGGCCAGCACCACGGTCTTGCGCGCGTTGAGCCGATACCCGGCCCCCGGAACGCTCTCGATGAGCGCGTCCTTCTCCAGGCGGATCCTGGTGGCGGCGTAGTAGTCGGCCGCGACCTGCGCGCGGATCCGCCTGACGTACTGCCGGATCGCGGTCTCCGCCGTGAGCGACGTCATGTTGCCCTCGCGCATCCCGTCGAGCACCGCCTTCGCGGTGAAGGTCGAGTGCGCCCCGGGGTAGCGTCCTGCCGCCCGGTCCGCCTCCCACTGCTGGACGAGGAAGCGCAGCACGGGCACCAGAGCGGTGTGCTCGGTCAAGACCGGGACACCGTTCAGGCGGACGTCGTCGCCGCCGAGGACGAGCTCGTTGGTGCCGAGCTGCCGGTAGACCAGGCGCGGATCCTGGGTACGCAGCGGCAGCACCACGTCGGCCGGCGCGTCCCGGAAGGTCATCGGGTACTGCCTGGTCGCGAGCTCCTGCAGCCGGTCGGCCAAGGCAGCGCTTCCGGGCGTCACCAGCTCGTGCAGGTAGAGGGGGGCCAGCCAGTCCTCGGCCGGCAGGCGCTGGGACAGGATCCGGCGCGCGACGACGACGTAGAGGGTCGGCTGCAGTCGCGCGTGGTCGCGGGTGGCGTAGCTGGACCCCGCCGCGGCGTCGAGCAGGCACACGAGCACCTCCCTTCCACCGACGCGGGTCCGGAAGATGGGCTTCACCTCGTCGACTTGCATCACCGCCGGATCGAGCGCGCGGAGCCGCTGTTCCAGGAAGACCGCCGCCTGGGCGGGTTCCAAGCTGACCCGAGCGCGGTCGTACAGCGACTTGGCGCGGCGCAGCGGGTAGTGAATCCGCTCGCAGACGTCGCAGACGTAGCGGCCGTCGTCCTCGGGCAGGAACGGGTCGTCGCCGGGCGCGTCGCCGAGCGGGATCTTCTCGACGCAGGTCCGGCTCTGCGCGAAGACGAGATCCTCGTCGTCGCGGTGGTCGGTGCAGAGGAAGTAGCGACTCCAGCGGACTCCGATTAGACCGAGCTGCTCCAGTCGCGCGAGCTCGGCGCGCTCGTCGGCGGTAGGGTCGTCGACGGCCCGACCATCCTGGAGCAGCCGGGCGGCCAGTGTCGTTCGAGCCCGCCGGCGCCGCCGGGCGGCGGTCACCGCTTCCGCCCCTTCGCCTCGGTGGAGCGGACCTCCAGCCCGAACTTGTCCACCATGAAGTGCTCGAACTCCCGGCACCTGTTGTCGTCCATTCGGCTGTCGCCGTACTCGACGACGCGGATCCCGTTGCGCTTCGGGAAGAAGACCGAGAGGCGGTGGTCCGCGTAGCCGACCTTGATCCGGAACAGGTTGTCGAGATTGTCGAACAGCTCGCCGACCATCTCCTCGAACCCGTCGATGCCGTCGATGACGTCCGTCTGGCCGCTGTTCGTGATCATCAGCTTGTGGCCGCCAGGCAGCGGCGAGTTCTCGACGACCACCTCGAGGATCTGCATGCCGCTGGGGTGCAGCGGATCGAGCAGCGCGTCGATGAAGTCGCGGACCAGGTTCTCGTCGACCGCCCGGTCGTCATCGACGTAGTGGCACTCGGCGCCGAAGAAGCCGGACGCGATCCGGTCGGCGACCTGGCGGGGGATCGTCGAGGTCTGCGACGTGATGCGGACCGCACGGCCGTCGTCGTGGAAGTGCAGGATGATCCACTCGGTCTTGTTGCCGTGCTGAATCTCCTCGCCGTCGTCGGTGAAGTTGTAGTCGGGGCGCAGGTTGCGCCGCAGGAAGAGGAGCTGGCCGTCGTCCTGGCGCGGGATGACCATCTCGTGGTGCAGGCGGGGGTGGTCCGGCCGACTCCGCCGGAAGTCGTCGAGGATCGGCGCGAGCGTCTCCTCGTCGAGGAAGTCGGCGAGCTCGGCGTCGGGCTCCTCGGCCGGCTCCTCGGCGAGCACCATCGGAGCGGAGCCCCGGCGGTGCCAGGTGTTGAGCCCGAGGACGTAGCGAAGGGCGCCCGGCGCGGTGAGGTACAGGTGGAAGAGCAGCAGCTGGCGGGTGTAGGTGCCGTCTGCGCGGCGACAGGACTCGAGGGTGGCCTCGTCGAGGAACGCTTCGGCCACGTCGGACACCGCGGTGCCGTTCTTGTAGGCGCAGAAGGCATCGACCAGCAGGAAGTGGGCGACGGGGATCGGGAAGTACGCGATCTCTTCTTGGCGCTCGGCGATGCTGCCCAGCCCATCGAGCCCGACCGCGTCCTCGATGATGCTGAGCGCGGCCCGGCTCCGGATCCGCTGCCGGACCGCCTCGAGCAACCGCTCTTCGTCGTCGGCGAGGGCGACCAGCTTGCGGAACGTGCCCAGCCGTAGGTCGCGGCGCCAGAAAAGCGGCTCGGGCGCCAGGGTCAGGTCAGGTGGCTCGGCAACATCAAGGGGCGCGTCCATCGGTCGAGGATCCTTCGGAGATCAGCTGCAGCTTGCAAACGGGCCGCTGATTCTACGGGATCTTGGGAAGAACTGAACACTTGTTCTCGGCGCTCTCGGGGCACTGACGTTGGGCGATGGCGGGCTTGTCCGATCAACCCCGACTCAGGTAAGGCTGCTCTATGTCGAACGCCCAGCGCGTCAGAGAACTCGCCAACCTCGAACCGGACGAGGGCCCGCCCGACGTCCACCTCGAGGCGGCCGTCCGGGGCTTCGCCGAGGCCTTCAACTACTGGTACATCCGCGTCGTCCGCGAGGCCGTCCGCAAGTACCGAAGCGTGATCGTGTCACGCATCAACCCCTTCGTCCGCCGGATCGAGTTCGAAGGGTTGACCGCCTCGGAAGCCGCAGAACGCCTCGTGTACGACTGGGGCGCTCGCAACTTCGTGACCGCTGGAGGCTGGGCGCTCGAGGAGATGGCGGCGGCGCTCAGCCCCGATGCCCAGAAGTCGACAGCCGAGGGGATGGATCTCCAACGCCACGACCCCGCTACCGGCGACTACCACCTCTACGTGCTCAAGAGCAGCAACGTCACGAGGAACTCCGACATCGTGCAGGCGCTGAAGCGGAACGCGCGGCGGGCAGAGAAGCTGCTCCTGCAGGGTCGCTCGACGGGCTCCGTTCGAGCGAAGTGGATCGTGCTGGCCGGCAAGACCTCCAGCACTCTGGAGGACGGCATCTGGCGCCCCTCGTCAGGCGAGTTCTGGGCGGAGATGTCGAACCTGGATGAGGAGAAGGCCGTCCCCACGGTGATGGCGGTCGCCGCGGTGGCTGGTGAGCTCGTGCGGACCGACGCCGAAGCCCACCTCACCGCCATGGAAACCCTGGTCGCCACCTACATCGGCACGGCCGACGATGCCGACGCGATCGACTGGGAGTTCATCGGACAGCGCACCATGCTGGCGAAGGACCGTTGGAAGGCGGAGGACAAGCGCCGGCACCAGGCGGCGCTCGCGGCGGTCAAGGCCCAGGGCTACGACATGTAGCCCGTATTCGCGCGCCGGCTCGGGTCACCTCAGACCGCTGCAGCCAGCGGTAGTTCCGCTTGTCGCGGCTTCTTCACCTCTGCCCAAACGTGGTCCGGGCGAATCTTCACGATGATCTCGAAGCGGGCGCCCCTGGGGGATGGTGTCGCCCAGCCGTGGACGCCGATTCGTCGGTTCGCGGAAGCCTTCCGCCAGGCGGGCGCGGGTGGCCGAGGGGTGCGCTCGCCCTCCAGCCAGCGACCGAGTTGCTCCGCCATGTGCTCCGCCAGCAGCGGAGGGACCGCGTTGCCGATCTGCTGGTACTGAGACCGGGACGTGCCTGCGAAGTCAACGCTCGCCGGAAACGTCTGAACCGCCGCGCACTCGTTGACCGAGAGGCATCGCACGTGGTCGGGGTGGACCAAGGCCGTGCTGGAGTGGTCAGGCATCCCGAGAATCGTGGGGGACGGAGCATCCCAGGCGAGCCGCCGCCACCAGCCGCTCTTCCCTCCTTCGGCATCGAACGCGGCGCCCATCGTTTCGCGCCGAACGTCCTCGGGAAGATCCCGCCAGTTTCCTCCGGCCGGCACCTGCGCGAAGACGGCGGTCTTCCGGGCGCTCAGCGGCTGAACTGAGCCGATCTCATCGAGCCCGTCGAGGGCCGCTGCGAGCGTTCGATAGGCCGGAAGACCAGGTCGCCCATGCACAGGTGGGGGGAAGTAGCAGGGCTCGCACGCCCACGAGCAGCGCCCTCTGTCGCATCTGTGGCACGCCATAGTCCGCAGCCTCGACCACACCCCACGTCACCGAGTAGCCGCGATCGCAGAGTTCGGTCAGCAGCCAGCGCAGAAAGCTGCCCTTCTTCTCGTCGTCGTCGAGCGGTGGGTGTCCCTTGCCCCGGCGAGCCAGGGGCCGGTGCTTGAGCGCCGCCGAGAGCAGGCCATCGACGTTCTCCATCAGGAAGGCTCGTGGCTGGAACGAGTCGACGTACTTCAGCCACGTCGGGAACGCGGTCTCGGCCCGCCGATCAGTGATCGCCTTGCGAAGGCCCGTTGTCGTGAACGGTTGACACGGCGGTCCACCGGCGAGCAGATCCAGTGCACCTGGCTCCAGCCCGAGGGCATCACGAAGCTGGCCGGGGTCAACGCCCTCAATCGGACTGCAGAGGATCGCCCGCTCGCCCTCGCCAATGGGCTCGTCCCCGAGCTCGGCGAGCTCTGACCCGGCGCGGCTCTCGACCCCTACGCGTTTCGCCTCGTTGGCGAGCGTGCCGGCGCAGTCTGCGTCCATCTCCACCTGAGCGACGATTCGCCAGCCTGCGCGCTCCAGCCCCAGGTCCAGCCCTCCCGCCCCTGAGAAAAGCGACACGACCCTCCGCCCCGACGGGCTGCTCGGTTCGTTCGACATGGCGGTGTTCGTCGCTCCTTCATTGCCGCGGGCCAAGGCGGCGGCAGAATCTTGCCCGGCACCCGGGACAGATTCTGTCCCCCCACCCCCGAGGGCCGGCGCGGTCACCCTTGGTCCCCTTCGTTGCCGAGGGGTAGCCCGACCTGCATCTGGAACCGTTCCCGGTCCAGGTGCTCACGGATCAAGCGGGCAGCGAGCGTGCTCTTCTTGTAGCCCTTCTGCTTGCAGAAGGCCGTGAAACGAGCGTACTCAGCCGGGCTGAGCAGGACCGAGACCTTGGGCTTCGGGGTGGCCGCCATCCTGGGAACAGTAGCGCACTCATGACGTCAAGTGTTCAAAGAAGACCACAAGTGCTCACTTTTGCGCGCTCTGCCGGCCTAGGCTTGCGGACGTTGGCGCTCAGTCCTTGAACATGACGTCGGCCATCATCCGCTCGCACTCGAAGACCTGCTCGCGGTTCGGCGCGTTCGGATCGCCTCCAGGCAGCACGACGCAGTAGCTCTGCCGGAGCATCGCGCCAAAGCTGTTCTGGGCGTCCACGACCACGAAGAACCGGCCATTGCCGTAGCTCTTCGTCTCCACAAACGTCGCAGAGCTCGGGGCCTTGAGGCGTCGCTTGACCGCCTGCTCCGCGTCGCTGGCCGAACCACCTCCCATGATCCCCGCACACCATCCGACGCCGAGCAGGAGGGCGATCACGACCGCAGCACCGGACAGTTTCGACGGTTCCTGGGTGCCGAAGTCCGCGTCGGCCGTAGGTTGAGCCAGGGGCGGCGGCGGGCGGCTCGGGGTTGGCGCCGCGGGAGGCGAGGACGCCATCCCGGGCGGCTCCGGGGTGGACGGGCCGGCCGAGGCCGGTCCAGGCTCAACGGCGCTCTTGGCGTCGGCGGCGGCGGGCGGTCCGCTCCCAGGCATGTACGAGAACTGCGCTCTCTGCAGGACCGCGCCGCAGCCGCAGTTGGCGACCTCGAACATGGCGCCGCACTGGCAGTGCAGCGCGAACTCGCTCAACCCCAGGTGGGTGTCGTCGCCACAAAAGGTGCAGATGAGGTGCGACGCTTCGCCGCATAGCCCACACGCGTACTGCACCCGGCCGAGCTGCAGGTCAGCCGGGAGCCCCGTGGCGGGCGACGAGCCGGGCGGCCCGAAGAACTTCGGCATGACCATCGCGCCGCACGCGCAGAACGCGTAGCCGATCACCACGCCACAGGCGCACTCTGCGCCGGCATCGTTCAGGCCGAAAGGCCCGGGGCGGTTGCAGTTCAGGCAGACGAGTTGGTGCGATGCGGTGCACCGAGGGCAGGTGAACTCAAGCGGGCCTGATTCGGCCTCCGCAGGGTCGGCGGCGTCGGTCACGCCTACTCGCGCCCCGTCTCGAAGCCGAGATCCCGGAGCTGGCGCCTTGCTGCGTAGGTGTGGAAGGACGCCGGCGGCTGATCGGTCGCCAACGCCCAGACCTCCTTCAAGCCCTTTCGAGCTCCCCCCACCACCACGAACCACGCCTTCGCCGTCGAGTCTCCCCACGCGGGAGCCCTCGCGAACGCCGCCTCGACTGCTGCCCTCGATGTCACGGTGTTGGCCCCCGATCGCCCAGGTCTTGTGGATCCCCCGCCACTTGCCAGCGTACACCGGCGGCCCCGGCAGGGCACCCAACGGGGCCAGCTACACCGCCTCTACTGCGAGCTCCCCCAAGGCCCCCAGCGGCACGCCCGCCGTCATCCCCGGCCGCAGCCGCAGGAGGTAGGTCGCCACGATCGACGCGCCGTCGCTGCTCAGCCCCTGGCGCCGAGGCTCGACCATCGCGCCGGCGAGGCGCTGCTCGACCCAGCCGGCGGCGCGCAGCGGCACCGTCAGCTCAAGCATCCCGGAGCGGTTCGCGAAGCCCAGCTCTCCGAACTGCCCGAGCGGCACGGTGGCACCCTCGCCGTCCGGCAGGGCCAGCGGGTAGACCTCGACGCTGGTGCCCGACGCCGAGGGCCTCTGGTACGTCGGCGCGCGCATCAGCGACGACAGGATCTCCGATAGCGGCGCGCCGATGAGCTTCTCGACGGGGTCGATGGCGAAGATGCCGACACCGAAGCGCAGCACGGGCAGCACCAGGTCGAAGCGCAAGTCGGCCGGCTGGACCTCGACCGCCGGCCTCCCGCCGGTCACGACACCTCCGGGGGCTCGACGTCGTCGGCCTCGGTCTCGGGCTCGTCCTGGGCGTCCGCGCTGAGCTCGTCGGCGGTCACCGGGAGGGGGACGACCTCGGCGGGCGCGCTCGGCGCGGGCTGTAGGTCGACGGGGTCGGGCGCGACGGCCAGCTCGGGCTCGTCCTCGTCTTCGTCGTCGTCCCCATCCTCGTCGATCTCCGAGGCGGCCTCGACCACCTCGATCAGCTCGTCGCCGACCTCCTCGAGCATCGCCCGCAGCTCCAGCAGCAGCCGCTGCGTGCCGCGCTGGGCGAGCAGGTTCAGGTACTGCAGGTGCGCCAGCACGAACCCGCGCTCGTCGGCGTCCATCTCGCACCAGTCGGCCATCGACTCCGCGAGCTTCTCCTTCTTGTTCGTCTCGAAGGCGTCGCCGTAGTAGCCGCGCGCGGCCTTGAGCCAGGCGGGGGTGTTGTCGGGGCGGGCCTTGGGCTTCGGGAACGTTGTCATCGTCTTCTCCTCGCGGCCGGGCTCAGCCGGCCGCTGCTGCGGGGTTGGGGGTGGTGGTGTTCGCGGCGGCCTGCGCCGCCTGGGCCTGCTGGCCGGCCTGCTTGAGCATGTCGGCCAGGCCCTTGAGGTTGTCGGGGTCCTTCATCAGCTCCTGGACGCCCGGGTCCTGTAGGGCCGCCATCAGCTCGCTGCTGGTCCCGAGGCGGCTGAACACCTCGACCGACTCGGCACTCATGCCCCGCGAGACCAGGAAGGTGCTCGCGGCGGTGCCGAGCTGGTTGATCGCCTCGCGGGCGAGCTGGTGCCGAGCGTCGCCGGCGCGCTCCTCGGCCATGCCCTCTTCCTTGATCTCGATCTCGCGGACCCGGGCCTCGAGGATGGACGCGACGAGCTGATCGACCTGGTCGCGGCTCTCCTTGAGCTGCTTGTGCAGCTTGGCGAGCATCGCGT
>CAYFOA010000168.1:0-17727 GCA_964344575.1 uncultured Rickettsiales bacterium
GCGTCGTCGTCGTCACCGGCGTTGTCGTCGTCGTCCGTCGTCGCGTCGTCGTCGTCGGGGATCGGGAGGCACTCGTCCCCACGCCGGAAGGTCCCCTCGCCGCACTCCAGCCCGTTGTCGGGGGCGCGGTCTACGGGGCACCCAGCCACGAGCAGAAGAAGCACCGCAGCGGTGGCAACGCGCCCCATCTCGACTAGGGTACCCGGCCATGCGCAGAGCCGAGAAGGCACAACGGATCGTCGACCAGCTCGAGGGCTTCTACCCCGAGACCCCCATCCCCCTGGACCACGGCGACGCGTTCCAGCTCCTCGTCGCGGTCGTCCTGTCGGCCCAGACGACGGACAAGAAGGTCAACGAGATCACCCCCGCGCTCTTCGGCCGGGCGCCCGACGCGGCCTCGATGGCGGCGCTGGAGATCGAGGAGATCGCCCACCTGATCCGGCAGATCGGGCTGGCCCCGCAGAAGAGCAAGGCGCTCAAGGGGCTGTCGGGGATCATCGACGGCAAGCACGGCGGGGCGGTGCCGCGGACGTTCGAGGAGCTCGAGGAGCTCCCCGGGGTGGGGCACAAGACGGCGTCGGTGGTCATGGCGCAGGCGTTCGGCGTGCCCGCGTTCCCCGTCGACACCCACATCCACCGCCTCGCCGCGCGCTGGGGGCTGAGCGACGGGACCAACGTCGTCAAGACCGAGCGCGACCTCAAGGCGGCGTTCCCGAAGGCGCTCTGGAACAAGCTCCACCTGCAGATCATCTACTTCGGCCGGGAGCACTGCCCCGCGCGCAGCCACGACCTCGACGCGTGCCCGATCTGTTCGTGGGCGGCGAGCAAGAAGCGGAAGGCGGCCGAGGCGAAGAAGACGAAGCGGCCGCCTACTCGCAGGCGGGGTCGGCGATGACGTCCTCGGGCGTGCGGGCGACGAGGTCGACGCCCGGCTGAACCGTCGCCTCGAGGTCGTCGAGCACGAACACGACGCACGCCTCGGCCTCGTCGAACGGACACCGCGCGCAGGGGAGGCCGACGGACGCGAGGGTCTCGCAGGCGTTGGGGATGTTGACGTCCCGCGCGTCCACCACGCCGACGAAGCGACCGGACTCCACGCCCCCGTACCAGCTCTCGCCGTCGGGGGTGAGGACGCCGGCGAACTGGGCGTCGCGGAAGGGGATCAGGGTGGGGCCGTAGCCGAGGATGGTGAGGTCGATGAGCTGGCTGAACGAGGTCGGGCCGACGGCGAAGAGCGGGTCGTCGTAGGCGCCCGGCTCGACCGCGGTGGGGTCGAAGGTCGGGGCGCAGAGGTCCTGCTCGGCCCCCGCGCTGAGCGCGCCGATCATCGACACGGTGTCGTCGTCGGTGGTGAGGAACTGGGTCAGCAGCTGCAGGTCGGCGATGGAGACGAACACCTCCGCGCCGGGCGGCGAGACCACCGAGGAGGTGAGGCTCCAGTGGAGCGTGAGCCCGCTGGGGAGGACGCTCACGGGGGTCGAGCCGCTGTCCGACGTGGTGAACGACCAGGTGTGCGTGCCCGTCGCCCAGGTGACCGTGGCGGTGAAGGTCGTGGACGGCGCGAACAGCTCGTCGCTGAGGAAGAGGATCCGCTGCAGGCTCACGGCGAGGGTGCGGCCCGGGACTTCGGCCCCGTCCTCGTCGACGACCGTGATCTCGCCCGCCGCCCCCTCGTGCTCGAAGTCGACGACGACGGCCCGGCTGGGGGCGACGCCGGCACGTCCGTCCTCCGGCTCGAAGATCACGGCGTCGGGGATCGGGGCCCCGTCGTCGTCGTCACCGGACACGCCGCTGTCGTCGTCGTCGCCGTCCTCCCAGTCGTCATCGTCCGTCCACACCGGGGCCTCGGACGCGTCGTCGTCGTCGGCCGGGGGACAGCCCGCGAGGAGAGCCGCCGTGAGCACCGTGAGTGTCGTACGTAGACGCCTTGTCACGGCTGGAAGACCCCCAGCGGGGCCACGCCGTCGTCCCCGAAGGTCGTCGCGCCGGAGCCGATCGCCTGGAGCATCTCCAGGTACAGCTCGGCGATGGGCCGCTCCGCCTCGTAGCGGACGTGCCGGCCCGGCGAGATGGCCCCGCCCAGCCGGCCCGCCAGCAGCACCGGCAGGTCGTAGTGCCAGTGGCCGTTGCCGTCGCTGATCTCGCTCCCGACGTAGACCATCGTCGAGTCCAGCAGCGCCTTGTCCCGGAGCTTCGTGAGGAGGTCGGCGACGCGCTCCATCTCCCACGTCGCGATGGTCTCGATGGCGGCGATCTTCTCGGGGTCGTCCTGGTGGTGGCTGAGCTCGTGGTGGGCGCCGCTCACGCCGAGGAAGGGGAAGCTCCGGTAGCTGCTCCCGTTGCCGAACATGAAGCTGATGGTGCGCGTGAGGTCGCACTCGAAGGCGAGGACCATCAGGTCGGTCATCGCCTGGACGTGCTGGACGAAGAGGAGGTCCTCGGGAGGCCGGTCGGGGGGCTCGCAGGCCAACTCGCCGTCGTCCGCGGCGATGCGCTGCTCCAGCTCCCGGACCCCCGTGAGGTACTCGTCCAGCTTGGCCCGGTCGCGGACCCCGAGCTTCCGCTCCAGGTCGTTCGCCTGGGCGACGGCGTGGTCGAGGACGGACGTCCGGAGGGCGCGCCGCCGCTCCCGGTCGGCCGCCGTGAGCGTGGGGTCGTAGCCGGCGAACATCCGGTCGAAGAGCAGCGCCGGGCTCACGACCTTCGCCAGCGGCGTCGCGGGACCGGCCCAGCTCACGGCCCGGATGTAGGCGCAGGAGTAGCCGGAGTCGCAGGCGCCGACGCTGTCGCCGCCGTCGATGCCGAGCTGCAGCGAGGGGAAGAGCGAGCCGGTCCCGAGCAGCGGCGCCGCCTCCTGGTCGACGCTCACGCCGTTCTCGATGTCCTCCCCCTCGGACTTGACGATGTAGCGGGCCGTGAGGAACGACGCGGTGCCTCGGGCGTGGTCGCCGGCGACGTCGTCCTCGGCGTTCCGGTTGGCGAGCCCGCTGACGAAGAGGAGCTCGTCCTTCAGCTCCGCGAGGGGGGCTGCGATGGGCTTGAGGTCGAACTCCGCGCCGGTCGCGTCGGGGACCCACGAGGGGAGGTGGAGGCCGTTGGGGAGGAAGTAGAAGAGCATCCGGAGCGGATCGCCCTCGCCGGCCAGGGCGGGGGTCCGCATGGCGTCCAGGAACGGCAGGGCGATCGTCGCCGCGGCGCCGCCGAGGAACGTCCGCCGGGTGAGGCGTGAGCGTGAGTCGTAGCGGCGGCTCACGGCTCCTGCCCCCGGCGCGTGGTGAACGGTCCGCTCGTCGCGATGGCGAGGACGAGCTCCTCGAAGGAGTACCCCGAGGCCGCGAACGTCGCCTCGACCTCGCGCCTCGGGTCGAGGTCGGCGAACTCCGGGCCCCGCCCCAGCGCGTACGTGTACAGCTGGCGCGCGATGCACTGCCCGAACCGCTCGTCGGCGGCGACGACGCCGGCCAGCTCCCGGGGGCCGTCGAAGGTGGTCCCGTCGGGGAACCGGCCCACCGCGTCGACCGGCGTGTCGGGCCCGTACTCGGTCCGGTGGACGCCGACCGGGTCGAAGACCTCCAGGGCGAACCCGATCTCGTCCATGATCTCGTGGCAGCTCGCGCAGGTGGGGTCCTCGCGGTGCTGCTCGAGCCGCTCCCGGAGCGTCTCCGCGTCGGTCTCCTCGTCCTGGGAGAGGCCCTCCACGCCGGGGGGCGGGGCGGGCGGTTCGGCGCACAGGAGGTGGCCGAGGACCCACTTGCCGCGGAGCGTGGGGGACGTCCGCAAGGGGTAGCTCGTCGCCGTCATGAGGCCGCCCATGCCGAGGAGCCCGCCCCGGGGTCCGTCCGGGAACGCGACCTCGGTGAAGCCGCCGTCATCGGGGACCGTGACGTCCGTGAGCTCGTAGTGGTCGACGAGGCGTGAGTCGAGCCACGTCGTCTCCGCCGTGAGCAGCTCACGCATGTCCCGACCGTCCATGAAGCCGGCGAAGAAGAGGCGCATCTCGGCCTGCAGCGAGTCCCGCACCGCCTCGTCGAAGTCGGGCCACGTCGCCCCGTCGGGGGCCGCGTCGTCGACCGCCCGGATGAAGAGCCACTGGCCCGCGAAGTTGTCGATCAGCGCGTCCGACTTCGGATCCGCGAGCATCCGCCGGACCTGCTGCTCCAGCACCACCGGCGTCCCCAGCTGCCCCTCGGCGGCGACCGCGAAGAGCTCCTCGTCGGGCATCGAGGACCACAGGAAGTAGCTCAGCCGCGAGGCCAGCTCGTAGTCGCCGAGGGGGTGGGGCTCGAGGCTCGCGGGGTCCTCGTCGAGCTCCCACCGGAAGAGGAAGTGGGGCGAGACGAGCACCGCCTGGAGCGCCAGGCCGACGCCGTACTCCCACGACTCGCCGACGTCCCAGGCCCCCTCCGCGAGGGCCAGCAGGGCGTCCGACTCACGGGCCGTGAGCGGTCGACGCCACGCCCGTGAGGCGAAGTCCGTGAGCAGATCCCGGGTGCACGTCCGGCGCCCGATCTCGCCGGGGTCGCAGGTCAGGATGGACGCCTTGATCGCGTTCGGGGGGGTGTCCCGGCCGAGCGGTCCGTAGACCTGGATCCAGTCCACGAGGAGGTTTCGGTCGAGGCCGATCTCCGGCTGCGAGAAGTCGTTGAGGAACGCCACGCTCACGGTGTGAGCGCCGGCCGTGAGCGTCTGGTCGACGGTGATCGTGATCGCGTCGCTGGCCAGCTCGGGGGCGTCGTACTGGCCGACCTCCACCCCGTCGACGCGGAGGAGAGGCGGGCCGGCTCGCCCGCGGCGGCGTGCCCGAAGACGCGGGTGGAGACCTGCCACGTCCCCTCGCCGGGGAGGTCGAAGAGGGCGGCCAGCTCGCCGTTCTCGGTGAGGTTCCACCACCCCAGGCCCCAGTCGGCGCCGACGTCCGCGCCGGCCTCCTCGGCCTCGACCGTGAGCGTGAGCGGCCACGGCTCGGGGTCGGCCAGCGCCTCGGCGACGAGCTGACCGGCGGCCCGCTCGTAGAGCTCGACGTGCAGGGGCGACATCGACAGGGCGGCGCCGATGTTGTCGAAGCCGTAGCCGTGGTCGTCGGCGGGGAAGTCGCGGGCGGGGGTCTGGGTCGTTCCCAGCAGGTCGCGCACGGTGTTGTCGTACTCGGCGCGGTTGAGGCGGTGGACGACGTACTCCCCCGGGTCGGGGAGCGGCTCCGGCTCAGGGCAGGCGGCGAGGGCGATCGTCAGCGAGGCGAGGAGGAGGCGGCGCACGTCGGCCGGAATGAGACCACGCCGAGCGCGCGCGTCAAGGGGCGAAGGGAACGATTCCGCCGCCGGCGTCCGTCGTGTAGAGGTCCGCCGACACGGGCCCGGGCTCCGTCTCGTAGAGCCCCCGCACGGCGGCGGCGAAGGCGTCCAGGTCGGGCCGGTCGGCGCGGGCGACGAGCAGCGTGGTCCGGGTCGGGACGGCCGCGACGGGGGCTCCGCCGAGCGCGCCGCGGAGGCCCGCGAGCCAGCCCGGGAGGAGCAGGCGGGAGGGGGCGTGGACGTCCCCGGGAGCGATCTCGACGACCGTGAGCTCCATGCGTGAGTGCAGCGCGTCGAGACCGTCGGAGGCGACGGTGCGGAGGTTCGCGCGGGCCCGGTCGAACGCCTGATCGGGGGGCCGGCCCCAGTACTCGAGCTGGGTCGGAGTGATGTAGGCGGTGCTGTCGCGGAGGTCCATGGCGAGCGCCTCGACGAGCCCCCCGAAGGCCGGCCGGACGATGACGTCGACGTCCTCGAAGGCGTCCGCGGGGCGGAGCGTGGGGACGAGCCGGTCCTCGACGTCGGCCCACGCCGCCGGCCTCGTGCGGGGCGCGAACATCGCCCGCGTGGCGCGCTCGACCTCCGCCGCCCGGGCCGGGCCGTCCAGCCCGTCCACGGACGCGTACAGGTTGTGGAGGTGGATGCGGAACGCCTCGCCGCTGTGGAGCACCCCGTCCAGCGTGAACGCGCCGACGTCCACGAGGACCAGGTCGACCGCGTCGAGGGACCGGGCGATCGCCGCCACGGACTCGGCGAAGAGGACGCGTGAGTCGATGCCGCTCACGCGTGCGTCGCCCCTACCAGGGAGGCAGCCAGGGGTCGCCGGGGGGCAGGCAGTGATCCTGCTGGAGGGTGTGTCCGATGCAGTTCTCGATCTCCCACTGGAGGCTCGGATCGTACATGTGGACCTCGATGTCCTGATCGTAGATGCCGAGGTTGGGGAACGCGTCGCTGAACTGGAGGAACCAGTGCATGCGGAGCCACTGCACGAGGATCAGGTCCTGCATGTCGGGGTCGCCGCAGATCGCGCTCCAGGTGGACGGGTACACCGTCCGCGCCCGCTGGAGGTAGAGCTCGAGGTAGTAGGTGAAGGCGACGGCGCCGTCGCGGCTGGACGTCCCCCAGGGGATGTACTCGCCGACGAGCGCGGTGCCGGCCATCCCGTTGATGTAGCAGTTGTGCTCGTCGAGGAGCTCCATGAAGCCGTAGGTCCCCTGCGTGCCGACGAGGTACGTCGAGCTGTAGAGGTCCGTCGAGCTGTCGGTGAGCATCGGGAGGATCTCGCTGCGGGGGAAGCCTTCCACGAAGTCGATCTGGGGCTGCCACTCCTCCCGGACGAAGTAGCCGAAGTGGACCGGGAAGAGGGCGTTGCTGTAGTCCCAGAAGTGGGTCTGTTCGTGGTGCATCGTGCCCAGCGAGTCCATCAGCGCCGTCCACGAGGAGCTGTCGGTGAACGCGCCCCACCAGGAGTCGGACTGGGTGCTGTCGAGGAGGAGGTGGCCCGAGGGGTAGCGGCGGTCGGTGACCTCGAGCACGTCGGACTCCCAGCCCCAGGACGAGTAGGACGACTCCAGGTCGCTCAGGGACGCGGTGGGATCGACGCCGGGCTCGCTGTAGCAGTACGACCCGCCCGGCGGGGTGGCGTCGTCGTCGTCGCCTGCGTCGTCGTCGTCGGAGACGTCGTCGTCGTCGTGCGGGGGGGTGGCGTCGTCGTCGTCGGACCAGACGTCGTCATCGTCGGAGGAGGCGTCCCGCGCCGTCGTCGTCATCACCGTCGTCGTCATCACCGTCGTCGTCGTCGTCGGCGGCCGCGTCGTCGTCGTCGTCGTCGCCCTCACCGTCCGCGCCGTCGTCGTCGTCCGCGACGTCGTAGTGGATCAGCGTCAGGTCCGCGTAGCAGCCCGCGACGAAGGTCAGGGAAAGCAGAAGAAGGAGGAAGCGCAAGCTCACGGGTCACCCCGGCAGCTCCCTCCGCGCCCATCGGCTGTCTAGCACATCACTCTTCGACTTCCACCCACTCTTCGACCTCCTCCTCGGTCTCGACGGCGGGGGTGCTGGTGTCGTCGTCGGGGAGCACCGAGCCGGCGAGGACCTGGGAGTTGGTCTCGTCGTCCTCGAGCGAGACCTCGATCTCCTCGGTCTTGCCGGAGTCGTCGGCGACCACGAGGACCACCACGTCGACGTCGTCGACCCGCTTCGTGCGGCGCTCCCGGACCACGACCACGCGGTCGTCGAGCATGAGCTCCCAGCCCACCGCGACGGCGACGGGGACGACCCACAGGTTGCGGCCGGCGATCACGCGCCGGCGGACGCGGCGGCGGTGGCGGCGGCGGATCCGGCGGCGGACGCGGCGCTTGACCCGGCGCCGGCGGCGGCGGCGCGCCTTCCGGCCCTTGGGCCCGGCCAGGGCGTCTTCGGGGGACAGGACGACGCCGGCGGCGATCAGCGCGGCGAGGGCGGACAGGACGTCTCGGCGGGTGGTCATGGGGTCAGACCCCTCCTCAGGTCAGCGGCCAGGAGCCGGTGGAAGTGGTGGATGGCGATCTCGTGCCGGGGGGCGTAGCGGCCGCGGTCGAACGCCGGCGACGCCGTCCCCACCTGCACGGACTCGGAGATCTCGATGTCCTCGAGCTGCGTGACGTGGCTCTGCTCCAGGCTCGCACGGACGAACTCATCGTCACGATGGACCCCCGACGTGAACCAGAAGTCAAAGAGGACGCGGCAGCGGTCCGGGGCCAGGGGGACGACGACGTTGGTGTCGAGGCAGGGGCCGTAGCGGTTGAGCATCAGCGAGGGGTAGTGGAACACGTACGTCGCGCCGCCGCCGATGCGGTCGGGGACGGCCCCCGCGGACGCCGTCTGGACGGACCACGTCGAGCCCAGCTCGGTCCGGTAGGTGGCCATGTCGAGCTGCGCGTCCAGCGACTTGTGGACGTGGGCGATGTGGTAGCCGCCGTCGAGGTAGTTGTCGCAGAACGCCTTCCAGTTGCAGCCGACCTCGTACTCCCGGCGGGCGACCCACACGAGGCCGTCGAAGTCGACGGGGGGGACGTCCGGCGGAGCCGCGTCGGGGTCGCTGTGGACGAGGACCAGCGGGCCCCACGTCGTCACGCCGAGCGGCGGGAGCGCGGTGCGCGCGTTGAGGACGCCGTCGAGCCCGTAGGCCCAGCCGTGGTAGCGGCAGACGAGCTTGCGCGCGCCGCAGCCCTCGCCCCGGAGGACCTCGGAGCCGCGGTGGCGGCAGGAGTTGTGGAACGCGCGGAGGGCGCCGTCGTCGCCGCGGACGACCAGCCAGGGGAGGCGGCCGTGGCGGCCGGACACCCACGACCCCGGAGTCGCGACCTGGTCGTCCCGGCAGGCGAACAGCCAGGAGCGGGCGAAGACGGCGCGGTCCTCGAGGTCGGCGACGTCGGAGGCGGTGTACCAGGACGACGGGGGGGACGACGCCGAGGCGATGGGGACGTCCGGATCGAAGCGTCGGATCTCGTCGCGGAGGCTCACGCTCCGGAAGTGTGGCGGGTCCGCAGCGCGCGCGCCAGCGCCCCCACGTCGCCCGCCGGGAACCAGGTGACCGACGGGGAGTCGCCGGCCAACTCGCGCAGCGCGTTCAGGTCGGCGAGCACCATCGGGACGCCCGCCCGGAGCCCCTCCGCGACCACCAGGCCGTACGTCTCCACCCGGCTTGGGACGACGAGCACCGAGGCGTCCGCGTACCGCTCGGCGAGGACGGCGCGGTCGGTGATCCAGGGCTCGTCCGTGATGGTCGGGTCGTCCGCCCACTTGCGGCGCCACCAGCGGTCCTTCTTCGGGTCCCGGGGGACGCCCCCGACGAGGTGCAGCCGGGCGCCTCCGCCGACGTCCGGCCACGCTTCCAGCAGGTCGACCGTCCCCTTGATCCACGCGAACCGGCCGACGTACAGCACCGGTCCGCCGCCCCGACGCGGCCGTGGCTCCAGCTCGACGGGGGGAGGACGGACCTCGGCGGAGGCCGCGATCCCCAGCGCGTCGGCCGCCGCCCGGCTCGGCACGATCACCCGGTCCGCCGCCCCGATCGCGGCCCGTTGCAGCGCGTCCGTCCGCGTGATCTCGCCGGGGTCGCCCCCCCGCGCCGCCGTCACGTCCGCCTGCACCACGTGGACGTAGACGGCCACCGTCGCCCCGAACCGGTCCGCGAGGGCGCGCGCCCGGTCCACCAGCGCAGGGTCGTGGAGGACGATCTCGGAGACCGCCTCGGCCGCCGGCTCGTCCGCCGGTCGCAGCGCCTCGGCCCGCGGGTCGGCCGCCACGATCGCCGCGACCGCCACGGACCGCCCCCCCGACACGGCCGGGGGGAGGTCCGACGAGAGGTGCAGGACGGCGCGTTCGTCCACGCGCGCTACCGCTCCAGCCCCTCGAAGGGGAACTGCGCGTCGGGCGGCAGCGGCGCCCCCGCCGTGCACACGAAGCACTCCTCGTCCGCCAGCGCGCTCACCAGCCCGGGGAGCAGGAACGCGTCGACGTCCTCGCCGCGGAACTGCGACCCGTGGGCCGCCACCGCCGCCCGCTTCATCGGGGCCCACCGGCTGACGTCCAGCTGCAGCCCGGTCCGGTCGCGCGGCACGCCGAACGTCTGCATCCCCGCCCGCACCCCCGCGAACCCCGCGTTCCGCAGCCGCCGCCACAGGGGTCGCAGCAGGTCCGGAGGGAGCGCCGCCTCCAGCAGCCGCGCCGGTCCCGCGCCGACCGCCTCCCGGCACCAGTCCGTGACCGCGAAGTGGTCCTCGTGCCCGTAGCCGCCGTCGTCGCCGAGCGTCAGCACGACGTGGGGCGCCAGCGTCTGGACGAAGCGCCGCACGAGCGCGACCCCGTCCGCGCGCCGTCCGGCGAGCCCGCCGTCGGGGAGATCGCCGAAGTGGGCCCGCGCCCCCAGCGCGTCGCAGGACGCCTCCGCCTCGGCGGTCCGGAGCGCCGCCAGGGCCGTCCCCGGCGCCGTCGCCCCGCGTACGTCCACGCCCGCCTCCCCGCGGGTGGCGAAGAGCACGTCGGTCCGGCAGCCGTACACCGAGCATCCCGCGATGGTGCCGCCCAGCGCCCACGCCTCGTCGTCGGGGTGCGCGACGACGGCGAGGAGGCGGTACCCCGCGAGCGGCCCCTCGGTCACGGCGGGCTCAGTGCAGCGCCGCGCGGATCGGCAGGTTCCGCACGATCTCCGCCTCGGCCTCGAGGAGCTCCTGCAGCCGAGCGTCGGCGACGTCCCGCCCGAAGTACTTCCGCGCCAGCTCGAGGTACTTCCCGTGGTGGAGCGCCTCGCACTCGAAGAGCTTCCGGTAGAAGTCCTGCAGCTCGGGATCGGGCATGACCTCGGCCGCCAGCTTGAACCGTTCGCAGCCCCGGAGCTCGACCAGGCTGAAGAGGAGCAGTCGGTCGAGCACGAACTCGTTCTGGTCGGCCTTCCGGAGCAGCTTGTACAGCGGCCCTGTGTACGGATCGGGACGGTCCTGACCGATGGTGTGGCCGCGCGCCTTGAGGAGGTCGTGGACCTGCTTGAAGTGCTCCAGCTCCTCCATCGCGAGCTCGATCGCCGCCTCCACCAGCTCCGGGCGCCGGAACTGCTGGTGCGCGAGCGTCACCGCCGCCACCGCGGCCTTCCGCTCGTTGTGGCAGTGGTCCTGCATGAAGGCGATGAGGTCGGCCTGCACGGCCTCCTGCCACTCCTTCGGGGTCTCGTACAGCAACCGGAACATGGGCGCAGGGCGTCTAACACGGGGGCGCGTCGTTGGGTACCTTGGGTTCGGTGCAGGCGCTGCCGCTGCTGCTCTCGCTCGCGCTGAGCGGGACCGTGCTCGAGACGTCACCCGAGGCGTCGACGACCGTCTGGCTGACGGACACGCCGGACCTGACCGCGCCGCACCTCCCCCTCGCCGAGGCGACCGCGTCCGTCGACGGCTCGTGGAGCCTGGAGTACGCCGGCGACCGCCCGATCGACCGGCTGTGGGTGTTCGTCCGCCAGTCGCTGAGCGACGACGGGGACGGCCCGCTCGTGTTCTGGCTCCCCCACGACGTGCTCGGCCACCCCGTCGACGAGCTCCGGGACGGCCCCCCCCTGAGCATCCGCGCGCTGCCGGTCGAGGAGGCTCGGATGCAGCGCGGCGGCGAGCGACCGGAGGGCTGGTTCGTCAAGCCGATCGTGATGACCGCCGTGATCCTCCTCGGGCCCCTCCCCCTGGCGCTGCTGGTGCGCCTCCGGCAGCGGCGGCTGGGCGCGGCGACGGGGCCCCCTCGCGGTCCTCCGAGCCTGCCCCCGACCACGTCCCGCGAGCGCACGGCGATCGGGGTCGTCCTCGCCGTCGCGGCGGCCGCCCGGACCGTCCGCCTGGGCGAGCCCCTGGAGCTGCTGGAGCACGCCTACGGGCCGGGGCTGCCGGGGATCAACGACGTCCCCCCCGAGACGCTGATGCAGGCGATCCTCGAGCCGCCGTCGCTCATCGTCACCCACCCGCCGCTGTACCACTGGGCGATGGCGGCGCTGGGGCGGGCGTCGGGCTGGAACGAGGTGGTGCTCCGGCTCCCCGCGCTGGCCGCGTCGGTGGCGACGGCGTGGGTGCTGTGGCGGCTGCTGCGGCGGGTCGACCCGGTCGCCGGGGTGGCCGCCGCGGCGGCGTGGGCGGTCTGCTCGCCGGGCGTCTTCTACGGCGGGGATGCGTCCCCCTACGCGTTCGTGGGCTTCGTCTGCGCGGCGTCGGTGGCGGCCGCCCTGCGCGCCTTCGAGTCGGGGTCGGCGCGCGCCTGGCTCCTCTGGGCGGGGCTCCTCGCGGCGGGCTTCCTGTGCCACTACACGACGGCGATCTTCGGCGTCCTCCAGGGGGTCGTCGTCCTCGCGGCGTTCGCGCGACGTCGCGCCGATCCGAACTTCAACGCGGCGCTCGCCCGGCTCCTCGTCGTGATCCCCGTGGCGGGCCTCCTCCCGGCGCTCTGGACGTGGCCCCACTTCGCGACGTTCGACATCGTCGGCCTCGACACGCGCCTGATGTCCGAGTCCTACCCCGTGGACCCGGGGATGCACGTCTTCATGCGCGAGGTCGTGGCCGTGCTGTGCGGGGTGTCACCCCGGATGTGGCCGGCGGCGGCGCTGCTGCTGGTGCTGGCGGGGCGGGGGCTGGCGCTGACGGCCCGGCGCGACGGCCTGCTCGCGGCGCTGGTGGCGGCCAACCTCGTGGCCGGCGTGGCCGGTGTCTTCTTCTTCTACCTCAACCACATCGCCATCATGCACGGCCGGATCTTCTGGGGGTTCCGGTGGGTCTCGTGGGCCGTGCCGCTCTCGGTGGCGGTCGCGGCGGTGGGGGCGACGGCGAGCCGCGAGGGTGCCTTCCGGATCGCGGGCCCGGCGCTGGGGGTCGCGTGGCTGGGGTTCGCGCTGCACTTCACGCTGGCTCCCGCGGACCGCTCGACGCGCCCCGACTACGCCGAGGCGGCGGCGATCATCGCGGCCGAGCTGGACGACCGGGACGGGGTGGCGACCCTGCCGATGTGGGGACAGCGGGGTCCGCTGCTCTGGTATCTGATGGACGCCGCCGGGTTCGACGTCCGCGATCCCGGGCCCGAGCTGCCGAAGCGGATCTGGCTCAACCCCACCCACGAGCAGCTGCCGTTCGCGACGTCCGCCTGGAACGGCCACGTGGATCGGCTCTGGATCGCGCGGGTCGACGAGCGGATGTTCGGGCGGCCGAAGTTCCTCCTCGAGCTGGGCGACCAGGGGCTCGCGTGGGCGCAGGACCACCTCGAGCCGGACGGCGTCTGGGAGCTCGACCACCTGACCCTGTACCGCTTCCGGCGGCCCGCCGCGGACGGCTGGGACGGGGCCGCCCCGCTGATCCTCACGTCGCCGCTGCACGACGTCCGCGCCCTCCGCTTCCAGGAGCCGAACAAGTGGTACTGCGGCCAGGTCAGCGAGTACCCCGACGTCGCCTCGTCGCAGGGCGGCTGGATGCTCCACCTGCGCGTCCCCCTCCAGCCCGGCGTCGGGCCCGTCAACGCCTCGGTGACGGACGGGGAGCTCCACGAGCTGGAGGGCGGGGAGGACGCGTTCGCGGCGCTGGTCGTGGGCGGGCGGTGCGACTCGACGGCGCCCCGGGTCGAGCTTCGGACGGGGCCTCCGTGATACGATCGAGCCGCTTCGACGTCCTGGGAGCCATCTAACGATATGACGAGTAGTTTCAAGCACTTGGCTGTTGCCTTGACGTTCGCTTTCCTCCTCGCCTGCGGGGGGTCCGAGAGCGGCGCGGACCCCGCCGGGGCGGACGCGGCGCCCGAGCCGCCGGCCGCCGAGGAACCGGCGCCGGCGCCCGCGGAGGACCCGGCTGCGGCCGACGCCCCGGAGGCGGACTCCGCGCCGGGCGCGGCCGAGGAGGCCGCCGCCGAGGGTGAAGGGGACGCCGCCGCCGAGGGCGACGCCCCGGCCGGCGAGGGGGAGGCCGCTGCCGACGCCCTGAGCGCGCCCGCGGAGGAGGGCCTCGACGAGGGCGCCGACTTCGGCGGGAGCCTCGTGGACCCGCGCTTCCCCAACACACAGGACTCCGGCCCCGAGGACTGGCCGGCGTGGCGCCCGACCCACAGCATCGAGCTGATCGAGGTCCCGATGATCAGCGGGGAGACGCTGACGTTCACCCGCGCCGGCGCGGAGCGCGTCGTCCGCGGCGAGCTCTACCTCGAGGGCGACAAGCTCGAGGTCCGCCACAAGCTCTTCGAGAACGGGACGCGGGTCGCCTTCGAGCGGATCCAGTGCCGGTGGCAGGACCAGGGGAACCAGGTCGAGCTCGGCTGCAAGTCGCCCGACAACAAGACCGTGGCGACGCTCTTCGCCATCGTCCGGACCGAGGGGAGCTTCACGATGACGTTGGCCGACGACTCGGTGAAGTTCGCCCCCCGGAAGATCAGCGCGAAGCTGCTCTAGTTGAAGCAGCGGCTGCTCGCAGCGGTCGCGGCGGGCGTCGTCGCGGCAGGGGCCAACGGCCTGCTGCTGTGGCTGTACCGCTCCCGCGACGTCTGGTGGAAGTCCTGGGAGCACCCCGCGGGCGACCCGTGGCGGTGGGTGCCGTTCATCCACTCGCCCTTCTTCACCCAGTACATGCGGTACTTCGAGGCCTGGTCCGAGCGGACGGGGACGTACGAGGGGGAGCTGCTGATGCTCGTCCACGTCGCGCTGGTCCCGGTGGTGGCGATCCTCGCGGTGCTTCTGGCGGCGGACGGGCCCGCGAAGGGGCGGTGGCTGGCGCTGGCGGCGCTGCTCATCGCGCTCACGCCGACGTCGTTCCGCCCCTTCGAGCAGTACCCCCTGGCGCGGCTGACTTCGACGGCGGCGCTGCTCGCGATCCTCGTGTACGCCCGGCGGGGCGGCTTCGTCGCGTGGACGGCGGCGCTCCTGCTGACGTTCGCGGCCGTCGAGTTCCACCTCAGCATGTGGTTCGTCGTGCTCCCCCTGGTGGTCCTGTTGGGCTTCGCGTGCCCCGATCGGCGGCGCGGGATGGGGCTCATCGGGCTGCTGACCCTGCTGGCCTGCTGGGGGACGATGCAGGAGGGGGTCTTCGCCAACTCGGTGGCGGACGTGCTCGTCGAGCCCGGGGTCCGGCAGCGCCAGATCTTCGACGTCCCGGACTGGAGCAACCCGACGTTCGAGTACCTCAACCCGGCGCTCCTCGGCGCCCTCGCGCTCTTCGCCCTGCCGGGGGTCCGCGAGCGCGAACCGCGGGGGCTGCCGGTGGCCGTCGCGGTGGCGATCTACGCGGTCGTCCACGTGCTCCTGATGCAGCAGGGGTTCGCGCTCCATCGGCAGGCGCCGGAGCCGCACCACTACTTCGAGCTGGTCGACCCGATGGTGATCGGCGTGGCCGTCTGGGCGCTCGCCGCGGCGGCCGAGGCGTACCCCGAGCGGGCGAAGTGGGCGACGGCGGGGGGAGCGGCGCTGGTGGTGGGGCACGTCGTCCTCAACGTGCAGCTGGGGCAGGCCCTGGTCGCGGCGGCGCCGCTGTGGTGACGGGGCCGCGATGAAGCGCGACGAGGCGATCGCCTGCGGGCTGCTGCTGCTGCTCTTCGTGGCCATCCGGGTGTGGGCGGCGCGGGCGCTGGCGTTCGACCTCGTCGAGCCGGAGGAGCTGCTGAACCTGCGCCTCGTCCGGCAGATCGCGGCGGGGCACGAGATCGGCGAGCTGGGCCGCTACTGGTACACCGGCGTGGGGGGGAACACCGGCGCCGGCCCGTTCGTGATCGCGGCGCTGTACGTCCCCCTGGGCTGGCTGATGGAGGCGGACCTGGCGATGTGCCGGGTGATGGGGACGCTGTGGGCGACGGCGGGCGCGGTGGGGCTGGCGCTGCTGGGGCGGGACCTGCTCGGGCGGGGCGGCGCGGCGGCGGGGCTGGCGGCGGCGCTGACGATGCCGCCGGGCTGGGTGGCGTGGGGGCTGATGGCGTACGGGAACTACGTCGAGGGGGCGGTGCTGACGCTGTACGCGGCGTGGGCGCTGCTCCGGGCGACGCGGTCGGACGGACGGGAGCAGCTGCTCTGGGCGGGCGGGTTCGGGTTCGGGATCGCGTTCGCGTGCTGGTTCTCCGTGAGCGCGGCGGCGCCCGCGCTGGCGCTCTTCGCGGTCGCGTTCGTCCGGTGGGCGATGTCCCCGCGCTGCCTGATGGCGATGGTGGCGGGCGCGATCGTCGCGTTCGGCCCGGCGCTGGCGGGGTTCGCGCCGGCGGCGGAGGTCACGACTCCGGTCTCCTCGGACGCGGTCGCCGGCGTCGCCCGGGGCGTCCTCGCCGACCCCCTGGCGTGGCCGTCGATCGCGTGGGGGAGCTGGTTCGGGCTGCCCCTGATGGAGTGGCGGGAGACGGTCCCCGAGGACTGGGCGCCGGCGTGGCTGACGGCGCTGCAGCCGCTGGCCCTGGCGGTCGGGCTGGCGGTGACGGTCGCCCTCGCGCGGTGGTCCTGGCCCTCGCCGGCGGGGTGGCGCGCCGCGGTCCCCCGACCGGGGGCGGGCGCGGGGGGGACGGCCCTGGCCCCCGAGCCGCGGTGGGGCCTCGCCGCGGGCAGCCCCGTGGTCCTCGCCCTGGCGGCGTCGGCGCTCGCGATCCCGGCGGTCCTGACGGCGCTCGGAGTGGGTCCCGATCGGGTCGACGTCGAGCAGCTCTACTTCTACGACGGGCGCCGCGCGGCGATGGTCTACGTCGTCATCGCGCTGGGGACGGCGGTGTTCGGCTGGCGCCTGTGGCGGGGCGGCGTCGTGGGGCGGGCGTTCGTCGGTGCGTGGGTCCTCGCCTCGGTCATCACGACGGGGACGATGCTGACGACGGCGGAGGCCCCCGCCCAGGCGCTGCATCCCGTCCGCTACATGGTCTGCCCCGCCGAGGAGCCGGTGCTGGAGTCCGGGGTCTGCATCGACGCGCTGTGGGAGGACCAGGTGGCGGCGCTGGAGGCGCTGGTGCTCCGCCCCGAGCTGGCCGGCGCGACGGACGCGCGGCGGGAGGCGCTCCAGGGCTTCGGCGCGCTGATGCGCGAGGACGAGGAGACGTGCCGGGCGGGCGGAGTCCCCGGCGGCGAGCACGCGGCGTTCGGCTTCGGCGCGGGGCTCGCGACGGCGTGCCCCGAACGCGTCGGCGAGCTCTGCGGGACGACGTCGGACGACGCCGCCTGCCGCGACGGCGCGGCCTGGGCGGGAGGCCTCTAGCCCGACGTTCGCTCAGGGCCGTTTCAGGACGCGGACGTCGACGCCCTCGTCGAGCTGGACGAACCCCACCTCCGTCCACCCCTCCGGCTCGCAGGCGCCCTCCACGCCGGGCCCCGAGACGATGACGTCGGCCTCGTCGAGCATCCCGCAGTCCACGTCCAGGTCGAACATCAGGTCCGGGTCCCGGCGGGCCGCCAGCATCGAGCGGTAGTCCAGCCAGTACAGCTCCCCCGCCGGGGCCGCCGCCGCCGACGCGAGGGGGATGAGGACGAACTCCGGGCGGGCCTCGGCGACGAACCCCCACACCGCGTCCCGCGCGTCCTCGCGGTTGCCCGGCGTCGTCGCCGCCCGGCTCCACCCCCGCTGCTCGATCGAGTCCCCCGCCGCGATCCCCCAGCCGTGCAGCGGCGGCGCGTGCCAGTCCGTGTCCCCGGGCGTCGCCTCCCAGTTCGCCGACGGCAGGATCGGCCAGCCGGTGTGGAACTCAACCGCCACCCACAGCCCCGCCGCCGCGAGCACGACCGGCAGCCCGACCCGCGCGCCCTGCAGCCCCAGCCCCGCGAGCACCAGCAGCGCCGGCGCCGACGTGAGCAGGAACCGCTCGTCGATCACCGGGATCCAGAGCACCAGGAACGCCAGCTGCGCCGCGATGGACAGCGCCGCCAGGGCCGCCGCCGCGCGCACCCGGATCGCCCCTCGGATCGCCAGCACCAACGCCGGGACCGCCAGCAGCGGCGAGAACACCG
>CAYFOA010000169.1:0-1693 GCA_964344575.1 uncultured Rickettsiales bacterium
CGAGGCGGCCGCCGAGCCCGCTCCCGCGCCTCCGTCCGCCGCCGCGCCGCCGCCGCCGAAGCCGGCCGGCGCCGGGGGGTTCCGCCCCAAGGCGATCGCGTTCAAGCCCAAGGCGGCCAAGCCGTCGTCCACCCCGGCCGCGCCGCGCCCCCGCGCGGGGTCTCCGAAGGGGGCGCCGTCGGCGAACGAGAGCGCCGACGTGCAGCGGATCGCGTCCTCCGGCGGCCCCGCCACGCTGACGGCCGAGGCGCTGCTCCCGCCGGCGACGATGCACGGCGACTTCGGCAAGGTCACGTGGCGCGACGTGCTGCTCCACTTCTTCGAGAACGGCAGCACCGGGATCCTGGCGATGGAGGCGTTCCGCGAGGTCCGCTGGTGCTACGTGGTCGGCGGCAAGCCCGTCCACTTCCTCGGCGACAAGCCCCACCCCGGCGAGTTCCTCAGCGACGCCCTCGTGGCCGAGGGCGTGATCACGCCGGAGATCTGGGCCGAGGCGCTGAAGATCCAGAAGCTCTGCGGCATCCCCGCGGGCCAGTTCCTCGTCGACAGCGGCCGCCTCGACAAGGGGCAGCTGAAGCTGGGGCTGCAGCGCCGCGCCGAGCGCATCACGCGGAACCTGATGGGGATGAACTTCGGCAAGTTCCGCTTCCACGAGTACGCGGCGATCCAGGACGTCTTCGACTTCCAGCCGGTGGACGTGCTGTCGGTCCTCCTCGACCAGCAGCGCCGCTCGCTCGGGGCGATCGAGGACGACAAGCTCGTCCAGCAGATCGAGGGCTACTACCCCCTGCACGTCCGCCCCGTCGACGCGCGGCTCGGGCTGCTCAAGCAGCTCCCCCTGAAGCCCGCCGAGCGGCGCCTCGTCGACGAGGTCCTCCCCGCGGGGTGGACGCTGGGCGAGCTGGTCGCGCTCAAGGAGATGGACGAGCGCTCGCTGGTGCGGCTCCTGCTGGCGCTGAAGGCGCTGGGGATGGCCGAGTTCGTCCGGGACGAGGGCGCGCACGGCAAGCGGAACCGGGCCGAGCGCAACCTCTACATCGGGCTCCGCGACCTGAACCGCCGGCAGGCGTTCGAGGCGCTCCACTCGCACTGGAGCAGCAGCGAGGCGGAGATCCAGGCGGGCTACGAGAAGGTGCTCCAGGAGTTCGGGCGGGAGCGGTTCGCCAAGGTGCTCGACCCGCGCATCGAGGAGCTCATCGGGCAGATCCGCACGAAGGCGGCGGAGGTGTGGGGCAAGCTCAAGACCCGCGAGGGGCGCCGCGAGGCCCGCAAGGCCGTCGTCGGGGTGGACCAGCTCCGGATGGCCTCGGACCTGCTCGACAAGCAGGGCGAGATGGCCTCGTTCAAGAGCGACTTCCGCATGGTCAAGGCCTGCTACCAGCGCGTCCTCGAGCTCGACCCCGGCGGATCGGAGGGGGTGGAGAACCTCCGTCGGGCGAAGCAGTGGCTCTCCGACCCCCGCGTCACCGGGATCTCGCTCACGGGGGACATGGACGCGCTGGACGAGCAGCTCAACGCGCTGCTGTAGCGGCGGTCAGTCCTCGTCTTCCCAGTCGTCGCCCGAGCACTCCTCCTCGAGCCACATCAGGTCCTCCTCGAAGGCGTCCTCGAGGTCGATGAGGTCCTCGAAGTAGGCGTCCTCGAGGTCGATGAGGTCCTCGAAGTAGGCGTCCTCGAGGTCGATGAGGTCCTC
>CAYFOA010000169.1:1793-17548 GCA_964344575.1 uncultured Rickettsiales bacterium
GGCGTCCTCGTAGGCCTCGTCGAGCTCCTCGAAGGCGTCCTCGTAGGCCTCGTCGAGCTCCTCGAAGGCGTCCTCGTAGGCCTCGTCGAGCTCCTCGAAGGCGTCCTCGTACATCTCCCAGAGCTCCTCGTAGAGCTCGGCGCACTCCTCGTCCTCCCAGTCGTCCTCCCAGCCGTCGTCGTCCTCCCAGTCGTCGTCGTCCTCCCAGTCGTCCTCGTCGTCCTCGTCGTCCTCCCAGTCGTCGTCGTCCTCCCCGTCGTCTTCGGACTCCTCGTCGCCGTCGGCGTCCTCGTCGTCGCCCTCGACGTCCTCGTCGTCCGCCGGGTCGGTCGCCTCGTCGTCGCCGGTGACGTTCAGGTTCCCGACCAGCTCGCAGCCGGAAAGCAGGAACGACAGGATCATGGCCAGGATGGTCAGGTGTCGCATCGAATCACTCCGTTTCTGCCCCGTGGGCTCTCTGAGCCTAGTGACTGTACTCAAGATGGACTATTAACTTCCACAACAACCGTTTCCATGTTGAGTACAAACGAGATATAGAGTGGACATAGGGAGAGCCTGGTTGTACTCATAAGAGCGTGAGCATCGACATCTACGGGTACTTGGACTTCCGCCGGTACCTCGACGACTGGTTCCGGGCGAAGAAGGCGGGCAACGCGCGCTTCAGCCACCGGATGTTCGCGCGCATGGCGCAGATCAAGTCGCCGTCGCTGCTCCTGCAGGTCATCCGCGGGGAGCGGAACCTCACCGCGCAGACGACCGAGGGGTTCATCCGGGCGATGCGGCTGACCGCGGACGAGGCGTCGTTCTTCGCGGACCTCGTCGCGCTGGGGCAGGCCAAGACGGGGGACGAGCAGAACCGGGCGTGGGCGCGGATCAGCGCGTCGCGGCGGTTCCGGGAGGCGCGGAAGCTGGAGGGGCAGGGGGTCGAGCTGCTGTCGAAGTGGTACCACTCGGCCGTGCGGGAGCTCGCCCAGCGGCACGACTTCGACCGGGACCCGGCCTGGATCGCGAAGACGCTGCGCCCCCGCATCACGGTCCCCCAGGCGAAGGCGGCGACCTCGCTGTTGCTCGATCTCGGGCTCCTCGTGGAGGACGGCGAGGGCCGGCTCCGGCCCGAGGACGCGTCCGTGGTCACGCCCCACGAGGTCGCCGGGCTCGCCGCCCGCAACTACCACCGCGGAATGCTCGAGCTGGCGATCGGCTCGATCGAATCCGCGACCCGCGACGAGCGTCACCTCGGTGCGATGACCGTGTGCATTCCCCAGGCGCTCGTGCCGAGGCTCAAGCGCGAGATCGGCGCGTTCCAGGAGCGGCTGCTCGACCTGTGCGACTCCGCCGGCGAGGACGCCGAGCAGGTCTACCACCTCCAGGTGGCGCTCTTTCCGATGTCGGAGACCCCATGAGAAGTTGGCCCCTGTTCCTCCTTGCCGCCCTGTGCGCGTGCGCGCCGGCCCTCGACGACGACGACGACGACCAGGGCATCTACATCGGCAACCCCGGCGTGACGACGCTCCGGCTGGGCGCCATCGCGGGGACGGAGCCCGACGACCAGGGGTTCGCGGCCGAGGTGATGGAGCTGCGTTCGTGCGACGGCGAGCATGCCGACGAGGTCGACCTGTCCGACGGCTACCTCGACGGCGAGGAGTTCGAGGTCCCCTCGGGGCCCTGGTGCGAGGCGACGCTGCACAACGTCTACGTCGTCATGGACGCGATCGAGGGGGAGGAGCCGGACGAGCGGTTCCTGACGCTGGAGCTGGAGATCCCCGCGATCGAGCTCAGCGGGCTGACGACGGACGGGTTCGAGATCGTCGCGGACGGGGAGTACGTCCTGGAGCTGGGGTCGCCCGGCTGGTTCGACGTGGACGAGGTCGACTTCGAAGGGGAGGACTTCGTCTGGATCGGGCCGGAGGAGAACGAGGAGCTGCACGCCGAGCTCGTCGAGCGGATGGCCGGCGACACCGCCTTGTGGGGCGACGCCAACGGCAACACCGAGGTCGACGACGAGGAGCGCGACGCCGGCCCCGTCGCGAACCCCGACGAGCCCGTCGAGCCCGAGCCGGATCCCGCCGATGACGACGACGACGACGGCAGCGGGCCCGCCTGCGCGGGGTCGGCGTCGAGCGTCGCGGGGAGCGCTGCCGTCGCGTGGCCCGCGTCCATGGCCCTGGTGGTGATCAGCCTCCTGACGACGACGGTCCGCCGGCGGCGATCCAACCCTCGATCCGCTCCCTGAGCACGCCGAGCGTGACCGCCCCGCCGCCCAGCAGGGCGTCGTGGAAGGCGCGCAGATCGAAGGCGTCCCCCAGCGCCGCCTCGGCCTCGGCCCGGAGGTCGAGGATCTCCAGCTGCCCGGTCTTGTACGCGAGCGCCTGCCCCGGGTTGGTGATGTAGCGATCGACCTCGTTGTCGATGTTGTTCAGCGGCAGCGGCGTGTTCTGCACCAGGAAGTCGATCGCCTCCTGCCGCGACCAGCCGTGGTGGTGCAGCCCGGTGTCGACGACCAGCCGGGCGGCCCGCCAGGCGTCGAAGCTCAGCATCCCCATCCGGTCGACGTCGCCGCTGTACAGCCCCATCTCGTCGGCCAGCCGCTCGGTGTACAGCGCCCACCCCTCGACGTAGGCGGTCGACCCCGTGTTGCGCCGGAACGCGGGGAGGTCGCCGAGCTCCTGGGCGATCGCGATCTGGAGGTGGTGGCCGGGGATCGACTCGTGGAACGCCAGCACCTCGGCCTCGTGGCGCGGCCGCGTCGTCGGCTCGTACGTGTTGACGAAGTACGTCCCCGGGCGGGTGCCGTCGGGCGCGGGGCGGCGGTAGTAGGCGATGGTCGTGAACGGCGCCTCCAGCGGAGGGATCCGCTCGACGGTGCAGTCCGCCTCGGGGAGCACGCCGAACGCCGACCCCATCGCCGCCTCGGCCCGCGCCAGGGCCGACCGCGCCTTGTCCTCGACCTGCTGCTCGTCCTCGAAGTACAGCGTCGGGTCGGTCCGGAGCCGCTCGAAGACGGCCGCCCGGTCCGACGTCCCCCAGAGCCGGCCGCCGAGCGCCTCGAACTCGGCGTGGATCGCGGCCAGCTCGTCGAGCCCGCGCCGGTGGATCGCCTCGGGGGTGCGGTCCTGGTTGGTGTAGTTGGCGACGACGGCGGCGTAGCAGGCCTCGCCGATGGGGAGGTGCGCGAGGCCGACCCGCTCGTCGTCGCGCGCGACCGCGTGCAGCTCGGTCAGGAAGTCCCGGTAGCGGGTGAACGCCGCCCGCAGCTCGGCGCCCCGCTCCGCGACCGGCGTGGGGTGCTCGACGTCCGGCGTCTCCAGCCACCGCTCGACCATCGTAAGGACGCGTGAGATGGACTCGGCGTTGGCGACCAGCCCGTCGTCCCGGCCCGCCGCGAGGTTCGCGATCTCGGTGTCGACGGCGGTCGGCCACTGCTCCAGCCGCGCCCGCAGCGACACGGCCCCAGCCTCGTCGTCGGGGTGCGTCTCCACCATCGACTCCATCGTCGACAGCGCGTTGTAGCGGGCGCTCACGCTCCACTCGTCGAACCGGCACGCCTCCTCGCCCGCCGCGTACTCCAGAGCCTGGACGAACAGAGCCTGCGTCGTGCGATCACGGTCCGTCGTCGGGGCCAGCGTGCGGGCCCGCTCCACGAACCCGCGGCGGGCCTGGGCGCGGGCGTCGGCGGCGGCGAGGCTCCGGTCGGCGACGCGGTCGTCGTAGCGCCGGTCCCCCATCCGGGTGGCCCACGCCGGCCACTGCTCCATCCACCACTCCCAGTGCTCCGCGAGCAGCGCCCGCAGGTCGTCGTCGTCGACGCCGATCCCGGCGCCGTGAGGATCCTCGGATTCGGGCAGCGTCGGCACGGGCACCCTCCTGGGACAGGCCACCAGGAGCAGGAGCATCAGCGCCGGCAGCACGCGTCGCAAGGCCCGCAGTATGCTCGCCCGCATGGCCAAGATGAGTGTCCGCCGCAAGCTCGCCATCGCGACGTGGTCCGCCCCGCGCGAGGGGAACATCTACGGGAAGCTGACCGTGGATGCGTCCAACTGCCTCAAGTACATCGACGAGAAGCGCGAGCAGACGGGGCTGAAGGTGACCATGACGCACGTCGTCGGCGCCGCGGTGGGGCGCGCGCTGGCCGCGTCGCCGGGGCTCAACGGCTTCATCCGGCTCGGCAAGTACGTCCAGCACAAGACGGTCGACGTCGCCTTCCTCGTGGCGCTGGAGGGGGGGAGGAACCTCGCCAAGGTGAAGATGCGCGAGATCGACAAGATGACGGCCGTCGACATCGCCCAGGACCTCAAGGACCGGGCGACGCGGCTGCGCGAGGGGAAGGACGACGACTTCAACAAGTCGATGGGGCCGATCAAGATCCTCCCGACGTGGCTCATCCGGCCGCTCGTCAGCTTCATCGGCTGGCTCAGCAGCAGCCTCGGCGTGCAGATCAAGGCGCTGGGGGTGGAGCGGTTCCCGTTCGGGAGCTGCGTGCTGACGTCGGTCGGCATGTTCGGCCTGGACGAGGGGTGGGCGCCCCCGACGCCGTTCGCCCGGGCGCCGGTGTACGTCCTCCTCGGCGCCGTCAACGAGAAGCCGATGGTGCTCGACGGCGAGATCGTCGCCCGCCCGCAGGTCTCGCTCTGCGCGACGATCGACCACCGCTACCTCGACGGCGCCCAGGGCGGCACCCTCGCCAAGGAGGTCCGCCGGTACCTCGAGGACCCCTGGGCGATGGACGGAGAGCCGGAGGGGTGAGCCCGCCGGGGGCGCGCCCCACCTACTGGTAGATGGTGCGGAGACCACCCTCGCACTTCGCGTAGCCGCAGCCGCAAGCGTCCCCGTTCTGGGCGACGGAGCAGTCGTACAGGATGCCGGTGCAGTCGTCGTCCTCGTTGTCGATGATGCCGTCATCGTTGCTGTCCCAGGGGTAGACGATGGTAGTCACGCAGCCTGCCGCCTCGCAGTCGAGGGGGCTCTCCTCGTACTCGACGGTGGCCAGCTGGTTGCAGTCGCCGAGCCCGCCCCCGCCGCCTCCGCCCCCGACGTTGCCGTTGCCGTTGCCTTCGTTGTCGTCGCCGTCGGCCCAGCGGTCGGAGCGCGGGTCGTCCTCGGACGGGTCGAGCTCGTCGCAGTCCTGGCCGGGGATGTCGGCGCAGGGCTCGTAGGGCGGGCCGACGTCGTCGCCGCTGCCGTTGTTGTCTGTCTGGCCCTCGTCTTCGTCGTCCTCCGGATCGCAGTCCTGACCGGCGTTGTAGACGGGGTGTCCGCCGGGGGCCTCGGCGTCCTGGCCGTGCACCTCCTCGAGGATGTACTGGGCGCTCTCGGTCGCGCAATAGGCGTGGGCGGATCCGGTGGGCAGCTGGGGGTTCGTCTCGACGATGACGACGTCTCGGCCGGCGACGGGGTCGTCGTCGGTGCCGCAGGCGCCGCACTCGTTGCCGAGGGGATGGATCGCCCGCTCCCACGCAGCCGAGGCCGGGCCGCTCAGGAAGCCCACCAGGGTGCTCGCGGTGACGGTGGCGAGCTTCTGGTGGGGGGTCAGGGTCGTGCTGTTCCACACGCCGATGACCCCGCCGATGGCCGCACCGACCGCCATCGTGACCGAGACCTCTCCCACCGAGTCGAGGGTGTCCATCACCTCGCAGGACACCAGGTCCCCCTCGACGTGCATGTCGTGGATGTCCTCGCGGAACTCCTGGGCGGCCTCGGCGTCGTACTCCGAGTGCTCGGCGCACTCGGGATCTTCGTAGTCGTACCCCGGATGACGGGGAGCGTCGGGGAAGCTGACGGCCCAGCTGAGAAACCCCTCGGTGGTCGACGTGCCGAGGACGAGATCAGGGTCCAACGGGATCTCGTGGGCCAACTTGAGCCAGCGGACCTCGTCCTCGGTGAAGCGGAGACCCACCGTGAACTCGGAGCTGTACTCGTCGTAGAGCCACCACAGCCAGATCACCCCCGTGTCGATGGGTTCCTGGTACCCCTCGGGCATCATCGTGAGCCACTGGTTCGGCTCGATGGGGCCCAGCGGCGCCACCTCGAACAGGTCGGGAGCGGGCAGGGACTCCGTCGGCATCGCCTCGAAGATCCACGGCGGCATGTCCAGGGCGAAGATCACCGTGCCCCCGACGCCGCGGATCGTCTCCCACGTCTCGTCGACCAGCACGGTGGCGTCCCAGCCCTCGTCCTGGCTCACCATCGACGTCCAGAAGGTCATCTGCGCCAGATCCTCGGCCACCATGGCGACGGGATCACCGCTGGGGGCGGCCGATGCCGAACCGAGCGTCACCACCAGCAGCAGGGCCGCGCCCAGCCCCTGGGTCAGGAGGCCTTGAAGTGGGCTACCCAGATCCCGCGCAGGATCGCGTAGGTGTACCCCAGCACGGCGAGGGTGCCGATCAGCAGACGCGGGGTGATCTCCGCGGGGTCGATGAGCAGCAGCCCGATGGCCCCCGTCGTCAGGGCGAAGTTGAGCGGGTGCTGGGCGCCCATGCTGAGGTCGTTGTGGAGCTCCCACAACCGCTTCAGTGCTGTCATCGGTCTCTCCTCCAGGGGTGCCGGTGCTGGCTACGGTAGTCCATGACGTTGCCGTCGAGGGGGGGTGGAACGTGAACATGCGAACTCCTTCCGAGCCCGGGAGGGGCTCCGACCCCCCAGACGAGAGTTCTGCGCGGTCGTGTCGATCGTTTGCAATCACTTGACAGTCCTCGCGTGCGTGACTGTCCTAGGCGGCCTTGACCCGCGCGCTGCCCCTGCTGTTGCTCGCGGTCGCGCTGGCGGCCTGCCCCGAGCCCGAGCCCGAGCCTGGGCTGGAGGCCGGCTACGAGGTCGTGGCGCAGCTCGACGGCCCCGCGTCGGCGGTCGGGCAGCTGGGGAGCGGTCGGCTGCTGGCCGCCACCGCGAGCGGGCTGTTCCGCGCCGACAGCAACGGCGACACGTGGACGCAGGCGACGGCGGCGGGGCTCCCCGAGGGGCGCGTCGTCTTCGTCGGCGGGGGGGACGTCGACCAGGACCTCGTCTTCGTCCACGGCGGCGGGCTCCACCGGACGACCGACGAGGGGGAGACGTTCGAGTCCGTCACCACCCCTCCGGTCCTGCCGCTCCAGGGGCTGCTGAACCCGCGCGCCGACGTCTTCCCGATGGCCACCGCGACCGACTCCCAGGGGCGGCTCTGGCTGGCCGGGATCGGCGGCCTGTTCGTCAGCTCCGACGGGCTGGAGTGGGCGAACGTCCCCGTCGCCGGCAGCGGCTCCCTCAACGTCCTCTTCACCGACGTCACGATCGACGGGGACGACGTCTGGGCCGTCGCCCAGCTCGCCGACTCCATGCTCCCCGCCGCCTTCGAGGGGCTGCTCAGCGGCACCGTCTTCCACAGCCCCGACGCGGGCGCGACGTGGGAGGACGACAGCGCCGGCCTCGACGCGACCGCGCCGATGGCCGTCGCGCTCGACGCCGAGGGCGACCCCTGCGTGGCGACGCTGGACCGCGGGGTCTGGTGCAAGCGGAGCGGCGCGTGGACCCAGCTCGGCGGCGACTTCGACGCGGTCGACCTGTTCGCCGGCGTCGGCGGCCTCCACGCGGCCACCGCCTCGCGCGGGGTCTGGATCCGGGACGAGGCGGCCGCCCGGTGGGCGCGCTTCGGGGACGGCCCGATGCGAGGGATCACCGGCAGCGTCGCCGTCGCCGCCGACGGGACGGTCCTGACCGCGGTCGGCCGGCCGGTCGAGGAGAGCGGAGGCGACGCCGGCGGGACCGTGTCGGTCGCCCTCTCCTTCCACGCGAACTACTACCACTCGTACCGCGGCGACTCGAACAGCGACGACGGCTACGGGCTGGACATCGACGTCATCCGGACCATCCTCGGCTGGCTGGAGACCCACCCCGTCCGCGCCGACTGGGACATCGAGAACTACTTCACCCTCGACGGCTGGATGGCCGCCGAGTCGCCCGACATCCTCGCCGCCATCCAGTCCCGCGTCGCCTCGGGCATCGACGACGTCCGCGTCATGTCCTGGAACAACGGCGCCGTCGCGGCCCAGACGAAGGCGGAGTTCGACGAGTCGATCGGCCGCGCCCTGGCCAGCTACGAGGCGGTCTTCGCCGACGTCACCCGCGGCGTGCAGCCCCAGGAGAACATGTTCGACCCCGACCACATCGCCTGGTACCGGGCGCTCGGGATCGACTGGATCACGCTCTTCTACTCGGCCAACGGGTTCTCCTCGATGCGGCCCGAGGTCGACCTCGACGGGGCGGACCTGTACGGACCGGTCACGATCGTGGACCCGGCGAGCGGCGCCGACATGACGTGGGTCCCCGTCTACCACCACGCCGACGTCCTCGATCACGGCGGCCTCGCCGCGTGGGTCCGCCAGATCCGCGCCACGGTCCCCGGCGACAGCCTCCTCGTCATCCACTTCGACGCCGACGGGGAGTCCTGGGAGAACTTCGGCGCCGAGCTCGACCGGCTCCAGCCCCTGGTCGACGCGGGCGCCGCCCGGTACACGACGATCCAGGACTACCTCGACACCCACGAGGCGACGACGTCGATCGAGGTGACGGGCGACCTCGCCGACGGCAGCGGCGACGGGTTCCAGAGCTGGGCGGAGAAGGACGTCAACCACGAGGTGTGGACGCGGATCGCGGCTTCGCGGCGCTACGCGGCGGCGGCGGCGGCGCTCGGGGGGGACGACGCGGAGGTCGGCGCGCTCCTCGCCGGCGCCCTGGAGTCCCGCCTCATCGCGCTCAGCACCACCCACTTCGGGCTCGCCGCGCCCTACCTCCACAACGACCGGGCCAACGCCGCGCGGAGCTGGTCGGAGACGACCGAGGGGGCGGCGCTCGAGGCGCTGGAGGCGGCCGTCGCGCTGGACCCCCCGGCGGGCAACGAGGTCCTCGTCGTCAACGTCACCGACGCCGAGGGGCCGGCGCTGTTCGAGGTCCCCGTGTCCGTCCCCGCCGACGACTGGGTCGGCCCCGAGGGGCTCCACCTGCGGCGCGGGGCGACGCCGATCCCGATGCAGGCGGAGGTCGTCGTCATCGGGGGCGATGTCGTCGAAGCGGTCCTCCGCGGCGTCGTGCCGATGGCGGCGGGCCAGATCCTCGAGCTGACGTGGCTGTACGACCTGGGGACCGACCCCGCGTCGGCCGGGCTGACGACCGACGACCTCCCCGACGACGTCCCCCTCGGCGCCCCCTTCACCGAGTGCGGGGGCGAGCGCGCGGTCGCCGATCCGACGCCCCTGGAGACCCACGTGGACGCCGCCGGGGTGGTCGTCTCGGTCGTCGACGTCGCCCCCCTGCCGCTGTGCGGGGCGGAGGGGACGGTGGCGGTCACGCGCCAGCGCTGGGCCGGGCTCGACGGCACCGTCGTCGTCGTCAACGCCGCCGTCCCCGAGGTCGCCGATCCCGACGCGGCCGAGTCGATCGCGCTGTCCCCCCTGTCCTGCGACGGCCTCGCCGAGTCCCTGTCCTGGGACACCTGGGACGGCACGCACCGGACCCGGCCGATGCGCCCCGGCGTCGACACGTGGAACGCCAGCGCGGCCCGGAGCTGGGTCCGGATGGCGTGCGCGGACGGCGGCGGGGTCGACGTCGCCCACCGCGCGACGGACCGGTCGTCGATGGCGTTCGCCCCCGTCCGCGAGCGGGACGGCGTCGCGACCCTCGCCCCGCTGGGGACGCTGTGGGGCCGGGGCGGCTACCACGACGCCCGCCGCACCGGCGGCAGCGGCCTCGGGGACGTCGCGACGTGGCTGGTGGGGAGCCAGTTCCGGCCCGCCGCGCCCGACTGGTCAGGCGCCCAGGTCAGCTACCGGCTGCTCGTCGGCGACGGCCTGGAGCCCGGCACGATGGAGCTGTTCGCGCACCCCCCCGTGGTGGTGACGGCTACTTCGATCCGCTGACGCTGAAGCTCTGCGCGGAGCAGTCGTAGCAGAGGCCGATCCCGAGGACGTCGACGAAGTTCGTCGAGAACGTCCCCTCGAACGTGTCGTCGCCGGTGAACTGCCCGGTGAACGTGTACTCCTCGTCGCAGCCGAAGCCGCCGGAGCTGATGAGGTAGCTGCCGCTGAAGTTGTCCCCGGACGTCAGCGTCGCGTCGATGGTGCCCGGCTGGGTGCCGCCCACGAACGTGAAGGAGAGGCTCGGCGCCTCGTCGAGGACGGAGATCTGCTGGAAGTCGATGACGACGCTGTTCGACGCGCACGAGTACTGGACGTGGGTCGTGTCGTAGAGCCCCGTCCAGCTCTGGGGGCAGGGCTCGTCCTCGGTGTCGCAGTCCTGGTCGATGCCGTCCCCGCACACCTCGGTGTTGCCGGGGAAGCGGACGGGGTCGTTGTCGTCGCAGTCGAAGCAGTGGTTGGTGCCGTCGTTGTCGAAGTCGTCGCCGTCGGGGGTGGCGTCGTTGCAGTCGTTGTCGAGCCCGTCGCAGATGATCTCCGGGGCCTCGGGGTTGACCGCGATGTTGTCGTCGTCGCAGTCGTCGCACTCGGTGTAGAGGTCGCCGTCGGCGTCCTCCCCGTCGGACGTCGCCTCGTCGCAGTCGTTGTCGAGCCCGTCGCACAGCACCTCGTCCTCGTCGGGGCCGACCAGGGGCTGGCTGTCGTCGCAGTCCCCCTCGCACGGGGTCGCGCCGTCCTCGTCGTCGTCCGGCTCGTCGGAGGTCGCCTCGTCGCAGTCGTCGTCCAGCGAGTTGCAGGTCGCCTCCCCCGCGCCCGGGTTGACGTCGGCGTTGTCGTCGTCGCAGTCGAGCTGGTCGAGGCCGTACGTCTCCTCGCACCCCTCGTTGGCGGCGTCGAAGTAGCCGTCCCCGTCGACATCGAACGCGTCGTCCACGGTGGTCTCGATCGAGTTGAGGACGCCGTCGCAGAGCGCGTTGTCGCGCAGCCCCGCGTCGGACCCGCAGGAGGTCAGCAGCAGCGCGGTCGTGAGGAGGCCGAGGCCCTTGTGCGTCGTCGTCGTCATCGTGTCCCCGTGATGGACCAGGTCTGGGAGGAGCAGCCGGCGCAGGAGATGGTCCCCTGGAGCGTGGCCGAGAAGCTGTTCTCGCCGAGGAAGCTGCCGGACAGGCTCCAGCTCGCCGAGCACGCGCCGGACGTGTTGCTGGAGCCGCTGAACGAGTCGCCGGAGCCGAGCGTCGCCGTGATGACCCCGGGGTGGGGGCTGCCGACGAAGATGAAGGTCAGCGTCGGGTCCTCGTCGGAGATGGTGACGGAGCTGAAGTCGACGTCGATGTTGCCGCCGCCGCAGGTGTACGTGACCGCGTTGGTCGACCAGTTGCCGCCCCACCCCTCGTCGGTGCAGTCGGCGTCGGCGCCGGAGCAGTCCTGGTCGACGCCGTCGCCGCACTCGTCGGGGTTGCCGGGGAAGCGGTCGGCGTCTTCGTCGTCGCAGTCGTGGCAGTGGGTGCTGCCGTCGCCGTCGTCGTCGTAGCCGTCCAGGGTGGTCTCGTCGCAGTCGTTGTCCGCCCCGTCGCACTCGACCTCGTCGGCGCCGGGGTTGATGGTGTCGACCGTGTCGACGCAGTCCTCGCAGGAGTTGTAGCCGTCGCCGTCGAGGTCGGTGCTGTCGACGGTGCTGATGTCGCAGTCGTTGTCGAAGCCGTCGCACTCGATCTCGGGGAAGCCGGGGGCGACGTCGGGGTCGTCGTCGTCGCAGTCGTCCTCGCAGACGGTGTAGCCGTCCTCGTCGGCGTCGACCGCGTCCAGCGTCTCGGCGTCGCAGTCGTCGTCCACGTCGTTGCACTCGACCTCCTCGGCGGCCGGGTTGGTGTCCGCGTCGGTGTCGTTGCAGTCGAGCTGCTCGGGGGGGTAGGTGTCGACGCACTCGGGGTTGGCGGCGTCGAAGAAGCCGTCCCCGTCGGCGTCGAACAGGTCGTCGATCTCGACCTCGCGGGGGCTCAGCGCGCCGTCGCAGAACGCGCGCCCCCCGCCCGAGGTGACGTCCCCCTCGCAGGCCGGGAGCAGGAGCAGGGAGCAGGCGAGGAGCAGGCAGCGGGCGGGACTCATGACGGCGTCATGGTACCGGCTCGGATCCGCGCACGGACGGGCAGGCGCGGCCCCCTACTCGGTGGCGACGGCGGTGACGGCGTACCCCGCGGAGGTGTCGCCGTCCTGCTCGCGGATGGCGAAGAGCACCTGGTACGACTCGCCGTTGACGGCGCCGGACAGCTCGACGTCGAAGAAGGCGAACTCGCCCAGCGGGGTGTCGCCGACGGTGACGGCGGGCTGGGCCTCGCCGTCGACGTTCCACAGCAGCGTGGGGATGCCGAAGCTGCCGTCGGGGTCCCACGCCTCGATGGAGAACGTGAACGTCGTGGTGGCGGAGCTGTACACGTAGGTGATGTCGTCGATGTACGGCGGATCGTCGGCCGCGTCGTCGTCGTCGTCGCCGGTCGCGTCGTCGTCGTCGGCCGTCGCGTCGTCGTCGTCGCCGGAGGTGGAGTCGTCGTCGTCGCCGGCCGCGTCGTCGTCGTCGCCCGCCGCGTCGTCGTCGTCCCCCTCGTCGTTGCACACGGGCGCCCCGTAGCAGTCGCTGTCGTTGCAGTCGAAGTAGCCGTCCTCGTCGTTGTCGGCCCCGTCGTCGCACTCGCCGGGCGAGTTCCCCTCGATGTCGGTGGGGCAGCCGGTCAGGAGCAGGGGCAGGAGCAGCAACAGGGGGCGAGTCATCGCCGCAGAGGATAGACGAACGCACGGTCCGTCCGGTCCTCGAGGCGGTACCATTCGGCCCCCTCGGACCCAGGAGGCGCCGTGATCCCGACCCGACTGCTGCCCGCCCTCGCCCTGCTCTTGACCGGCTGCCCGTCGGCGGGCGTCGACGCGGACGTGATCGGAGCCCCGGGGGTGACCATCGAGGAGATCGCCGTCTACCAGGGGGTGAAGCGGACGCTGGTCGCCGCCGGCGAGCTCGTGGACTCCGACGTCCCCCTGATCGAGGGCCGCGACGCCCTCGTGAGGGTCTTCTACGCCATCGACGACGACTACGACGGGGGCGAGGTGTGGGGCCGGCTGACCCTGGGCGACGCGGTCGTGGAGTCGACGCCCTACGTCCTGCTCGGCGGCTCCGCGGACGACGACCTCCGGACGACGGTGAACATCGAGGTCGACGGGGCCGACGTGGGCGCCGTCCTGGACTGGTCGGTGGAGCTGCTCCAGGAGGGCGACGGGACCTCGAATCCGGACGCCCGGTTCCCCGCGGCGGGTCAGGTCGCGCAGGACGCCGACGGCGACGTGAACGTGCTCCGGATCGTCATCGCGCCGTTCTCCTACGAGTTCGACGGCTCGGGGCGGGTGCCGGACACGTCGCCCGAGCAGGTCCAGCGGATCCGGGAGACGTTCCTCAAGCTGTACCCGGTCTCCGACGTGGAGATCCGGGTCCGCGACGCCCAGCCCTGGACCAGCGAGCTCCTCCCCAGCGGCGAGGGCTGGATCGGCGCGGGGATCTCCCTGCTGGGTTTCCGCAGCGCCGACGGCGAGGGGGAGGACGTCTACTACTACGGGATGTTCAACCCGACCGAGACCATCGGCCAGTTCTGCGCGCAGGGGTGCCTGCTCGGGGTCACGCTGCTGAACGACACGCCCGAGGACGCCGGCACGCCGTCGCTCCGCCTCGCGCTGGGGGTCGGGTTCACGGAGGAGGCGCCGCTCGTGGCGGCCCACGAGATCGGGCACGCCCACGGCCGGGCCCACGCCCCCTGCGGGCCGCCGGGGAACCAGCCCGCCGGCCCCGACCCCGACTACCCGTACCCCGACGGCTCGATCGGCGTCTGGGGCTACGACATCGTCGAGGGGGACCTCCACCCGCCGACGGACGCCGACGTGATGAGCTACTGCGACGACCAGTGGGTCTCGGACTTCACGTACGCCGCGCTGCACCGCCGGGGCCAGAACGTGAACCTCGGCTGGTCGATGCCGCTGCCGCCGCGGACGTGGGACGTGATCACGATCGACGGGGAGGGTGGCGCGACGTGGGCGGCGACCGTGGACCGCCGCCGCGGCGTGGCCGGCGAGCCGGTCCAGGTGACGCTCTTCGCGGCCGGAGGAGCGCCGACGTCGGCCATCGGCCGGTTCCTCCCCTACGACCACCTGCCCGGCGGGTGGCTGCTCGTGCCCCAGGGGGAGCTCCCCGCGGACGGCGCGGAGTTCGTCGTCGACGGTCGGTTCTTCAGCGTCACCCGCTGAGGCCGTCAGAACAGCCCGGGCGCCAGCTCGCTCGTCGCGATGGTCTGGACCTGCCAGCCGTCGCCGGCGCGGACGCAGGTGACCTCCGTCGTCATCTTGTAGAGGACGAGGCCGTCGCCCCAGTCGAAGCGGACGTGGCCGGACGCCTTGATCACGCCGACGTTGCCCTCGACGAGGATCTCGCGTTTCGACGTGATCTTCGTCTGCGACGTCTGCGCGAAGTAGTCGCTCAGCGCGCTCAGCGCCCGGCCGCGGTCGCCGTTCCCCATCGGGCGGGGGCCGCGGTAGGTGAGGGTGCCGTGGAAGAGGCCGTCGATCGCGGCGACGTCCTCGCGCGCCATCGCGTCCACGAGGTCGGTCCAGAGCTGGTCGAGGGCCTCCTCGTCGCTGACCGTGGCGCGGTCGATCGCGATCCCGATCGCGATCAGGAGTACGACGCCGAGGACGACGAGGCCGACGCGCTGGCGGGTCCGGGAGGGCGCGGTCATCGGCGGGAAGATAGCCGCTCCGACACACGCAGCTGAAACGGGCCCGGCCGGGGGTATCGTGGCCCGGACTGGACCTGGGGAGGCCGTGATGACCGTTCGATCCGATGCCTTGCAGCCCGCGCTGCTCCTGACCGTCGTCCTCGCGGCGTCGGCCCCCTTCGCCGCCGCGGCCCAGGTCTGCGGCGACGGCACCGTCGAGGCCCCCGAGGCGTGCGATGACGGCGACCTCGTCGACGGCGACGGCTGCGACTCGTCGTGCGAGGTCGAGACGGGGTACCTCTGCACCGAGGCGACCTTCGCCATCGACTTCTTCGAGGACTGGAGCTCGCAGGGGTTCCTGGCCGGGCCGTCGAGCTGGACCCTGAGCGACGACAACCTCACCGTCACCCAGACCGAGAACTCGGGTCCGGGGCTCGCGATGACGAACCTGCCCGCGGTCGGCGCCGTCATCGAGTTCGAGCTCGAGGTCCAGACCACCGAGGACGACGACTTCATCGGGTGGGCGGTCGCCTACCAGACCGGCGACCACAGCGACCCGTCGGCCGAGTACATGATCTTCGACTGGAAGCAGGGCGACCAGGAGTGCACCGGGTTCGCGCCGAAGGGGCTGGCGATGAACCGCGTCACCGGGGTGCCCACCCTCACGGGCGGCTGCTCGTCGCTGGGGAACTTCTGGACCCACGTCGGCGCCGTGTCCGAGGAGGCGCGCGCGCTGACCCTCGGGAGCACCGGTTGGGCCGACAACACCACCTACCTCGTTGAGCTGGAGTACGAGACCGACCGGGTGCAGGTGTGGGTCGACGGCACGTTGGAGTTCGACGTCTCCGGCAGCTTCCCCGTCGGCGCGTTCGGCTTCTACACGATGTCCCAGGAGAGCAACCGCTTCACCCTGACGTCCCCGACGGACGGCTCCAGCGTCTGCGGCCTCGATCCCGACCAGGACGTGGACGGCGACGGGGTCGACTCCGGCGAGGACCCGGACCCGTGGGACCCGCTCGTCTGCGGCGACAGCGACGGCGACGGGATCGACGACTGCGCCGACGCCGACGGGGACGGCGACCCCGACGCGACCGACTGCGACGACGACGACCCCGACGTCCACACC
>CAYFOA010000170.1:0-17502 GCA_964344575.1 uncultured Rickettsiales bacterium
CGAGGCGGCCTGCGACGACGACGGCGGCGGCGACGGCGGCGGCGGCGACGCGGGCGGCGGCGACGCGGGCGGCGGCGAGGAAGAGGATCCCGGCGAGGGCGCGGCCGAGGACGACGGCGACGCCGACACGGGCAGCCTGGGCGCGCTCTACGACCTCCTCACCGCCATCGGCGAGCTCCAGCCCCAGTCCCCCCTGGCGCACCCGCTCGTCAGCGATCTCGTCGACCTCGCCCCGGACGACCAGGAGTGGCTCGAGACGATGCTCGCCCTGACGGGGAACACCGACCTGACGGACGACGCCCGCTACACGGCGTGCAAGGGCGCCCTCAACCGGGGCGCCAACCACGACTCGATCATCGGCGCCCTGGGCGCCAACCCGAGCGAAGACCTGCTGCAGTGCGCCGAGGGCTAGAGCCCCCTCAGCCGAGCTCGACCCGGGTGTGGAACTCGCCGTTCTCCCCGAAGGCGTCGACGCCTTCGGGGAGACGCGCGACCAGCGCCGCGTCGTAGACGTCCCCCACCGCCACCGTCCCCGCGCACGCCTCGCTCGCGACGGCGGAGACCCGGCACGTCGCCCCCGACGCCTCCAGGTCCGCCATCAGCGCCTCGTAGGGGACCTTCCAGAGCGGGTAGTGGAGCGTCGCGTCGAGCCGGCCCGCGAGCGGCGCGAGCACCTCGTCCCGCCAGGTCCGGACGTGGTCGAGGTGCAGGTCCCCGAACGCCAGCCGCGCGATCGGCCGCCGCCGCCGCAGCGCCTTCAGCCCCGCCACCACCCGGTCGGTGTAGTCCGTCCCCGGCCACAGCGGGACCAGCACGACGGGGAGCCCCAGCGCCGCCGCCTGCTCGACGACCACCCGGATCCGGACCTCCTGGTGGGCGACGATCTCGTTGGCGTCGTCGAACGTCGTCATCAGCACCACGTCCCGGACGCCGGCCCGCTGCATCGCCCGCAGCGCCAGGAAGCTGTCCTTGCCGCCGCTCCAGAAGAGGACGTCGCAGGCCTCGGAGCCGCCTCGGGCCCCCTCGATCCAGGGGTCGCGACGGCTCCGGGGCCCGCCCGGAGGGACGTTCCGGTGGCCGTAGGGGCAGTGGCGGCAGCCGCACCCGCAGCAGCGGCCGCGCTGCTCCAGGGCGAGCCGGGTGAAGACGACGTAGCCCGTCTCGGGGTCGACGTAGCTCGCCGCGCCCGCGTCGCAGGCCTCCTCGTGGGGGTCGCGCGTCACGCGATCGCGACCCGGACGGCGTCACGGGGACGGACCGGAGCCCCGACGAGGATGGAGCGGAGCAGCTCGGCGCCGTCGACGACCCGCGGGCCCGGACGGCTGAAGAGCCCGTTGGCGTCCACCGCCCACGCCCGCCCCTCGCGGACGGCGCGCAGCTCCGCGAACCGAGGCTCACCCGCGATCAGCGCCCGCAGGTGCTCCGCGTTGGCCGCCGCGTCGTAGCCGCACGCGACGCCGATGACGTAGTCGGGGTCGGCGTCGGCGATCCGGTCCCACGTCAGCCGCCCGCTCGGCTCGCCCGCACGTCCGAAGGGGTCGTCCCCGCCCGCGACGGCGACCTGCTCGGGGACCCAGTGGCCGCCGAACCAGGGCGGGTCGGGCCACTCCAGCATCAGCAGCGACGGCGCGAAGTCGTCCGGCGCCGACCCTGCCAGCTCCTCCCACCGGCGGGACAGGTCGTGCAGCAGCCCGTCAGCCCGGTTCATCACGTCGGCGGCGCGCGCGACCGCCTCGATGTCGTCGCAGATCCCGCCGAAGTCCGCCGCCCCCAGCGAGACCACCGGCGCGTCGCACGCCTTCCCCACCGGCGTCAGGGCCAGCGCCCCGGCGATCGTCTCGGGGGTCACCGCGCACACCGCGCAGACGCCCTGCGTCACGATCAGGTCCGGCCGCAGCTCGTTCAGCAGCGCCCCGTCCACCGCGTACAGGGGGCGCCGCTCGAGGCTCGCCGCGGCCACCGCCCGGTCGATCTCCGCGGGCGTCAGGCCGTGCTCCAGGATCGAGGACGTCACCTGCGGCAGCGCGTCCACCCCCGCGGGGAAGTCGCACTCGTGGCTCACCCCCACCAGGGCGTCGCGGAGCCCCAGCGCGCACACCAGCTCGGTGGCGGCGGGGAGGAGGCTGACGATCCGCACGCGCTACAGGATGACGATCAAGGCCGCGATCGCAACCGCCGCGAGCACCCCGCAGCCGGCCCGCGAGGCGCCCTTCCCCCCGTCGGCCGTCCGCTCCCGGTCGGCCGGCGGCGTCCACGACGGGGCGACCTCCCGAGGCTGCGGGATGGGGGACGTGTCGAAGTACAGCGCGAGCCCGTCGTCCGGCCCCGCGAACCGGTGGACCATGCCCGGCTCCAGCCAGTCCGGCGGGTCCTCGACGCCCTTGACGAGCACCGACAGGTCGCCCGACGCCTCCCCCTTGACGAGGTCCCAGTCCCGGATCGTCACGACCAGCCCCTCGGGGAGCGACGCGGCGCGCCGGAAGCTGGCTCCCTCGACGGCGAGGCGGGCGGTCGGAGCCCCCCGGATCTCCAACGTCCCGACGTCGCCGGGGACGTGCCCCTCGCTCCCCTCCGGGTGCGTCGCGATCGGGTGGGGCGCGTCGGCGGAGTGCGTGAGGTGGACGTGGAGGGCGCCGTCGTCGTCGAACCGGAGCACGCCGGACTCGAAGACGATCGGGAACGTGCCGTCGGCGTAGGCCACGCCCGATCCTGACATACTCCGCGCGATGGCTGACTGGTTCGACGACGACGCCCTCTGGGCGGCCGCCCGGCAGGCGATGTTCCCCGCGCGGAGCTTCGAGGCCGCCCCCGCCGAGGTGGCCGCCGTGTTCGAGCTCTGCGGCCGCCGTCCCCGCCCCGCGCTGGACGTCCTCGACCTCCCCTGCGGCGCCGGCCGCCACACCGAGCCGCTCGCTCGCGCCGGGCACCGCGTCGTCGCCGTCGACCGGACCGCGTCGTACCTCGACGAGCTCCGCCGCAAGGGCCTCGACGGCGTCGAGATCGTCCAGGCCGACATGCGCGAGTTCCTCCGCCCCGGCGCCTTCGACCTGGCGATCAACCTCTTCACCTCGTTCGGCTTCTTCGACGACATCGAGGACGACCGCCGCGTCCTCCGGAACTTCCGCGCCTGCCTGCGCGACGGCGGCCACCTCGTCATCGACGTCATGGGGCGCGAGGTCCTCGCCCGCATCTTCCGTCCCCGCCGCTGGCAGGAGCTCGCCGACGGGACCCTCCTGCTCAGCCACAACCGCATCGCCGACGCGTGGCGGTGGATGGAGGGGACCTGGCGCTACGTCCGCGACGGCGAGGTCCGCGAGTTCGAGTTCGGCCACCGCGTCTGGGGCAGCGTCGACCTCCACGACGCGCTGATCGGCGCCGGCTTCTCCCACGTCGAGCTCTTCGGCGGCTTCGACGGGCGCGACTACGACCACGAGGCGAAGCGCCTGATCGCCGTGGCCACCGCATGAGCGACGGCGAGCGCTCCTTCGGCAAGCTCCACAGCTGGGCCCGCGTCGGCGTCGCGTGGGTCGCCTTCGGGTGCACCGCGCTCGTCTTCTGCGTCGTCGCCCTCTTCCTCCTGCCGTGGCGCGGCGTCCGGCTCAGCCTCGCGTCGAAGTACGCGAAGTGGATCGCCCCGATCTGCCTCCGCATCTGCGCGATCGACCTGACCGTCGACCACCTCGAGCGGAGCACCGAGGGGCCGCCCTGCATCTTCACGCTCAACCACGCCTCCGCGCTGGACGCCTTCCTCGTCATGGCCGCGTTCCCGCCCCGCGGCTGCGGCGTGGGCAAGAAGGAGGTCCTGTGGCTCCCCTTCTTCGGGCAGGCGTACTGGCTCGCGGGGATGATCCTCATCGACCGCGCCACCCCCGAGCGGGCGCGGGCCGCCGTCAACCAGCTCAGCACCGTCGTCCACGGCCTCGGCCTCAGCCCCGTCATCGCCCCCGAGGGGACCCGCAGCAGCGACGGCACGCTCGGCCCGTTCAAGAAGGGCGTCGTCCACATGGCGGTGGCCACGCGCCTCCCGATCCGGCCGTACGTCATCCACCACGCGTGGCGCCGCATGCCCGCCCGGGAGTTCCGGATCACCCCCGGGCCGCTCCGGTGCGAGGTCCTCGAGGACATCCCCACGGACGACTGGTCGCTGGAGACGATGGACGCCCACCTCGCGACGATCCGGGCCGCCTACGAGGGCGCGCTGGAGCCGCTGCCGTGACCGAGACGACCCGCCCGAAGATCACCCGCCGGCAGGTCCTCGCGGCCTCCGGACTGATCGCCGCGGCGGGGGCGATCGGGGTCGGCGTCCGGGTCGCCTCGTGGTGGGACCAGGACGCCGAGCACCCCTACACGAAGCTGTCCCCGCGCGAGGTCGAGCTCGTCGACGCCATCGCCGACGCGATGTTCCCGAAGGGCGGGACGCCGGCGCTGTCGGGGTCCGAGGCGAAGATCGCGCCATGGCTGGACGTCGTGCTCGCGTCGCAGCCCGACCCCACCCCCGACCTCGTCCGCCTCCTCCTCCACGGCCTCGACGACCACGCCCGCCTCACCTCGGGCCGGTCGCTGACGGGGCTCGACGACGCCGCCCGCGCCGACAAGCTGCGGGGCTGGCTGACGAACGACAACCACCTCGTCCGCGGCGCCGTCAGCTCGATCACGCTGTTCGTCGCGATGGGGTACTGCGGCCACCCCGACGTCATCGAGGCGTGCGGCTGGAAGTGGCCCTGCGGGTTCGAACGGTGACCATCGCCGGCTTCGACGCCCCCCACGGCGAGCGGCTCGACTGCGACGTCGTCATCGTCGGCGCGGGGCCCGGCGGGGGCGCCGTCGCGCGGGTCCTCACCGAGGGCGGCCTCGACGTCGTGCAGGTCGAGGAGGGGCCGGCGCGTTCGCGCTTCCGCCCGTCCTGGGCCCACACCGCGCGCTACCACTACCAGGAGGGCGGGACGATCCTCGCCGAGGGGCCGGTGCCGTTCCCCGTGGTCGCGGGGCGGGGCGTCGGCGGCGGGTCGCTGGTCAACTCCGCGATCTGCTTCCGCATGCCCGACCACATCCTCGAGGAGTGGGTCGAGCTGCTGGGCGACGAGCGCTACGAACCCGCGAACATCGCCCCGATCTACGAGGAGATCGAGGAGCGCATCGGGGTCGTCCCCGTCAACCCCGCCATCGCCGGGGAGAACAACCTCATCGTCGCCCGGGGTGTCGAGAAGCTCGGGCTCCAGGGCGGACTGCTGAACCGGAACACGCCGGGCTGCGTGGGCTGCGGCATCTGCAACTTCGGCTGCCCCACCGGCGGCAAGGCGTCGGTCGACAAGAACCTCATCGCGGACGCTCTCCGGACCGGGAACCTCCGCGTCCAGGCGGACTGCCGGGTGGTCGACGTGCTCCTCGACGGGGACCGCGCCGCCGGAGTGATCGGGCAGCTGCGCCACCCCGACACGCGGGTCGCGGGGGGCACGGTGGAGATCCGGGCCCGGATCGGCGTCGTCCTCAGCGCCGGCGCCCTGGGGACCCCGCGCCTGCTCTGGGCGTGCGGGCTGGCCGACCGCCTCGGCCCCGTCGGCGGGCGCCTCTACCTCCACCCCGGCAGCGGCGTCGTCGGCGTCTGCGACCACGAGGTCCACATGTGGAAGGGGGCGACGCAGGGCGCCTACGTGTGGGACCCCGACGAGCCCGACGTCCTCCCCCACACCTTCAACGCGCCGCCCGAGGTGTTCATCGCCCAGTCCGGCGCGATCGGCCTCGACGCGAAGCGGCTGCTCACCGAGATCAACCACCTCTGCGGGCTCGGCGTCATGGTCCACGACCACGGCGACGGGACGGTGCGGGCGTCGAAGTCGGGGCGGGCGAAGCTGAAGTACACGTGGCACCCCGAGGACGTCGAGGTCCTCAAGCGGGGGATGGTGCTGTCGGCGCGGGTCCTCCTCGCAGGCGGCGCGCGGGAGGTCTTCGCGACGGCGTTCGGGGCGCAGCGGCACGCGACCGCCGAAGGGCTGGAGGCCGAGCTCGCGGCGACCCCGCTGTCCGACATGCAGCTCTACTCCTCCCACCCCATGGCCACCTGCGCGATGGGGACGGACGGCGCCGCCTCGGTCCTCGACAGCCGAGGCCGGGCCCACGGCCTGAAGGGCCTCTGGTTCATGGACGCGGGCGCCTTCCCGACGTCGCTCGGGGTCAACCCCCAGCTGACGACGATGACCGTCTCGACGATGAACGCGCGGGCGATGCTGGAGGACGTGGGGTAGGTAGCCGGGAACCTCGGGCCGGGGGCGCTGTCGGAGTCCCCATGCACACCTCCACCGTCCTCGCCGTCCTCGCCCTCGCCGCGGGCGCGTCGCTCGCCCTCCCGGCGACCCCCGCCCACGCCTCCAGCTGCGCCGACGTCGTGCGTTCTGCGGCCGACGAGGTGGCCACCGGGCAGGGGTTGTCCTCCACCCGGGTGCGCGATCTCGAGGCGACCTGCGGCTCCGACGGGCCGGCCCGCGTCATCGAGGCGCTGACCGACCTCGGGTACTGCGCCGACGCCGCCCAGCTGGGGCGGTCGCTGAGCGGCCGGACGGGCGTGGACAACGCCGTCGCCCGCGCCGACGAGTGCCTCGCCGAGCAGGTGCTGGCGTCGCTGGACGACCTCGACGCGACCGTCGCCGAGGTCGAGGAGGAGCAGCGCGCCGCCGACCCCTACGGCGGCCTCGACGAGTACTGGCCCGAGGGCGACGGCGGCGAGATCAGCTCGTCCGACGCCAACAACGAGGCCTCCGGCTACGGAGACGTGGGCACCCGCGGCGGCGCCGTCCGCGAGCGCGAGCCGAGGGCGCAGGCGCCGGCGTCCCGCCCGCGCGCGTCGACCCCCGCCCCCCGTGTGGAGGGGAAGCGCAAGTACCGCAAGGCCGACCGGGCGGCCACCGGGACGGGCCGCTACGAGCCGTCCGACGACGCCCTCGCCGCCGCCACCGGCTCCGGCCCCCGCATCGCCGCCGGCGCCGACGTCGCCTACAGCTCGCTCTCGTTCCGCGTCTGGTTCGACTTCGACAGCGCCGCCCTCCGCCCCGAGGCGCTGGCCACCATCGCCACGCTCCAGGAGCACCTCGGGACGATGGGCGCGGGGACGATCCTGGAGGTCGTCGGCCACACCGACTCCACGGGAGCCGCCTGGTACAACGACGACCTGTCCGTCCGCCGCGCCTCGTCGGTCGAGCGCGCCCTCATCCTGTCCGGCGTCGATGACGGCCGCGTCTCCATCCGCGGGATGGGCGAGTACGCCCCCGCCTACAGCAACGCCAGCGAGTGGGGCCGCGCCCGCAACCGGCGCGTCGAGTTCCGGTTCTACCGCGCCGTCGCTGCCCGCCCCGTCACCCGGTAGCCGCGGGAACCGCCTTGCGCCCGCCGATTCCGGACGCACGTTTGGCCGCGTGACACGATCCGACACGGACTGGGGCCCGTTGCAGCCCCTCGACGACCGCGCCTACGCCCAACCCCAACGCGCCGCCGCCCCGCCTCGCCGCACCAAGGCAGGCCTCGGCCGCTACGGGGCCATCGGGGCCCTCGCCATCGCGCTCCTGAGCAAGGCGAAGTTCATCCTCCCCGCGCTGAAGTTCCTCAAGTTCGGCTCCCTGATCTCGATGATCCTGACGATCGGCGTCTACGCCGTCTTCTTCGGCTGGCCGTACGCCGTCGGCATCGTCGCGCTGATCTTCGTCCACGAGATGGGCCACGCCCTCGCGCTGAAGCGGCAGGGCATCCCCGCCGGCGCGCCGGTGTTCGTCCCCTTCATGGGCGCCGTCATCGCGATGAAGGGCCGCCCCCGCGACGCCTGGGTCGAGGCCTACGTCGGCATGGGGGGCCCGCTGATCGGGACGCTCGGCGCGGCCCTCGTCATGGCCGTCGCGTTCCTCACCGACTCGATGCTGCTCTTCGCGCTGGCCTCGTTCGGCTTCATGATCAACGCCTTCAACATGCTCCCCCTCAGCCCCCTGGACGGCGGCCGCATCCTCGGCGCAGTCAACCGCGGCGTCTGGATCGTGGGGCTGGTCGGAGCCGTCGGGCTGTTCCTCCTCATCCCCAGCCCCATCCTCATCCTCGTCATCCTCCTCGGCGCGATCACGATCTGGTCGGCCTGGAAGCGCCCCACCCCGGGCTACTACGACATCCCCCTGGGCAAGCGCGTCGGCATGGGCGCAGCCTACTTCGCGCTCCTCGCCCTGATGGTCGCGGGCATGGTGGTGGTCGCCCCCCACCTGCCCGACGTCGAGGCGATGCAGATGGCCGCCCTCGCCGGCGCCCACGTCCTCGGCGGACTGCTCGTCGACCGCCTCCGGGCCGGCGGCTCGACCGCGACCTCGTAGACTCCGCCCGTGCCCCGCCGCCCGCCGCCGCGCGTCACCGAGCGGTGGATGCGAAACAGCGCCACGTACTACCTCCGCCGCTACCCCGCGACCGCCGCCCGCTTCCGGCGCGTCATGCTCCGGAAGATCGACCGCAGCCTCGCGTTCCACGGGGGCGACCGGGACGAGGCCGAGGCGCTGCTCGCGGCGCTGACCGAGCAGCTCGTCGACGGGGGCTGGCTGGACGACCGGCGGTTCACCGACGCGCGGGTCCAGGAGCTCCACCGGCGGGGGACGTCGCGGCGCGGCATCGCCGCCAAGATGGCCGCCCTGGGCGCGCCCCGGGAGCTCGTCGACGACGCCCTCGCGCGGCTCGCCGAGCGCTCCCCCGACCCCGAGCGGGAGGCCGCCGTCGCGCTGGCCCGGCGCCGCCGCCTGGGCCCCTTCCGGACCGACCCCGAGCAGCGCGCCGCCCGCCGGGAGAAGGACCTCGCCGCCCTCGCCCGGGCCGGCTTCGGTTACGGGATCGCCAAGGAGATTATCGACTGCGAGGACCCTGCCCAGCTGATCGGGCAGGTTGATTCCCCTTAGCGGGGGTACGCGTGCGGCACTAGACTCTCACGCATGACCCGGATCTCGCTCGCCTCCCTCGTCGCCGCTACCACCCTCGCGATCGGCGGCTGCGCCGTGCCGGACGCGGGTGATTCGCTGGACGTCGCCCCGGCCGGCCCGGAGCTGACGGTCGACGACGGCGCGTCCGACGCCGAGCTCCCGGCCGACGACGGCAGCCCCCTCGACGCCGACCTGACGGACTCGGTCTCCGATCTCGAGGCCCCCGAGCACCACGTCCCGGACGACGCCGGCGACCCGGACCTCCTCGGTCCCGGCACCGGCCCCGGCGCCGGCGGCGGCCCCGGCGCCCCGGTCGATCCCGACATGCCCAACTGGACGATGTCCGTCCTCGTCCAGGACTACTACGACGGCGACTCGATCCTGATGCTGGACGCGGACGGCGACCCGCTCGGCGAGATCCCCACGGGCACGCAGTACGCGACCAACTTCGCGTGGCACGAGGCCGGCGCGTTCTGGGTCGTCAACGACGGCAGCACGCTCCACCGCGTCGAGTCGGTGGGCAACATGGGCGCCTTCATCGAGGACTGGCTGACCTGGGGCTGGCGCCTCAACATCACCGAGCCCGACGGCGACGTCATCGTCAGCGACGAGTACGAGATCCAGCACTACGACAGCGAGGGCAACCACGTCCAGACGTCCGCCTACGACAGCAGCCAGTGCCACATGGACATCGCCATCGTCGACGGCGACCAGGTGCTCAGCCTCAACGTCTACGGCGTCACCGTCGAGGGTTGGGACCTCGGCAGCAACCAGATCTCGACGGTCATCGGCGGCGTCAACGGCATGGTCGACTACATCGGCGCCGACGACAGCGGCGCGGTCTGGATGGGCGGCTACGGCCAGACCATCTGGCGGAACGACGGCGAGTCCACCGTGACGGTCGGCACGCTCTCCTCGATGGGAGTCGACGGCTACAGCGTCTACGCGTTGGAGCCGGCCTCGGAGGACTCGGTCTACGTCCTCTACGCCGGCGCCAACGAGGGCATCGTCGAGGTCTCCGCCGACGGCGTCGGCACGCCGATCGTCGAGGCCGACGGGGCGCTCTGGGTCGACCTCGCCTCCCGTTAGCTCTATCGTCGCGCGGTGACTTCCCGCGAAAACGTCGGCCGCAACGACCCCTGCCCCTGCGGCAGCGGGCGCAAGTACAAGCAGTGCCACATCGACAAGCCGTTCGAGGACGAGGTCGAGCAGGCCAAGGCGGACATGAAGATCCCGATCGTGCTGGCGGTGCTGGCGCTGATCGCCGGCATCGCGGTGGGCGTCGCCCGGGGGGAGCCCGGCAGCGGCGCCATCGTCGTCATCGCCGGCCTGCTCGGCGTGGGCGGCTACACGGTGCTCCGCAAGCCCCCCGGCCCCAACGAGCACGGGGGCGACCCGGGGTCGATCAACTTCGGCCGCTGATCACTCGAAGAGGCAGGGGCCTCCGCAGAAGTCCTCGACCACCCCGTCCGGCTGGAAGAACCGGTTGAGCTGCTCCCGCGCGGCGGGGATGTAGCGCTGGTCGCCGTGGGCGCCGTTGCCGTCCAGCGGCGCCTCGTTCCCCTCCGGCGCGGGCTCCCGCTGCAGGTCGTAGTAGACGTACGCCGACGGCACCGGCCCCGCCGCCGTCTCGATCCCCCAGGCATCCACCGTGGTGGGGCTGAGCATGGGGATCCCCATCGTCCGGACGGCGATGTCCGAGGCGACGTTGGGCACCTGCGAGTCGTCCTTGGCGATCTGGTAGAGGATCTGCCGCGGCTCCCCGCCCGGCGGCGGCTCCCCCATCAGCAGCGGGATCCAGGGGTTCGGCTCGGCGAAGTCCCACATCGAGATCATCAGCGACATCAGGATCTCGCGGTCCACCCGCTCGGGGTACCAGACCTTGTAGACGACCTCGTAGTCGTAGAAGTCGACGCTCCGGCCGATCATCAGCGGGTAGTTCATCGCGCCGACGAGCAGCGCCCCCTTGGAGACGTCCGGCGTCAGCGCCATCACCGTGCCGCCGAAGATGCCGCCCTGGCTGATGCCCATGAAGTAGGGCTCCTCGTCGGTGTCGATGACCTGCCGGCCGTCGACTAGCAGCTCGTCCATCGTCGCGCAGGCGCCGTGGAAGCTCCGGATCATGACGATCATGTTGATCATCCCCTGCATCAGCCGCTCGCCCGTGCTCGGGAACGTCCCCACCTCGGACAGCGCGATGGCGACCGTGGTGATGTCGTCCTCGCTCATGCCGGCCCAGTTCGTCGCGACGGAGACCATGCCGTAGTCGTTGCCGAACCCTCGGAGGAAGCCGCCGCCGCCCTCCCCCGACGCGCTCCCCATGAGGCCGTGGCCGAAGCCGAGGAGCGGCCCCGGATCGGCCCCCTCCTGCGCGAGCGAGTGGGGGATGAGGAGGGTGAAGTCGGCGGTCGTCCAGCCCTGGAACTCGGGGAGCCCGTCGGCGCCGCGGACGACGCGCGAGCCGGTGTACTCGCTGTCCATGTAGAGCGGGACCTCGAAGGTGCCGTCGACGCGGCGGAAGGCGCGGTCGTCGAAGTCCTCCCGGACCTCGGTCGCCGTGCAGGAGCCGCCCCCGACGGGGACCCGCTCCAGGGCGTCGTCGCGCATCGCGATGAGGTCGCGGCGGACGTTGTCGCCGGAGCTGGTGCGGAACCGCCACGCCTGCTGGAGCGTCTCCCGCTCGACGCCGGCGCTCGCGAACACCTCGAACATCTCCTCGTAGCCGTCGCGGCGGTCCTCGATGGTGGGGGCGTTGGTGATGACGGCGTCGCGGAGGGCGGCGAACGCGGGGAACGCCTCGGGGACGGTGCCGTCGATCAGCTGGACGTTCCGGATGGCGACGCCGTAGTCGCGTCCGTCCTGCAGCCGCACCGCGGGGCGGAGGTAGAAGAGGGTCGGGTCGGGGACGAGCTGGCCGGGGCTCTCGTCCTCGTGCGCGCGCCGGTCGATCTCGGCGAAGTGGGCGATCCGATCCCCGGTCACGAGGTCGACGATCACGGTCGGGGAGTCGTCGGCGACGCTGAGCTCCCAGGAGCCCTCGACGGGCATGCCGGGGGTGTTGTCGAGGTCCACGTCGGTGGCGAACATCGTCATGATCGTGGAGGACGGGGAGAAGCCGTCGCGGATGGCGTAGGGCTCGACGTCGAAGGGGTCGCCGTCCTTGTTCAGCGGGATGGCGGCGGGGTCGTACTGGAGGCTGCCGTCGACGAGCCACCGGTCCGACGGCCAGGGGAGCGCGCAGTTCATCGGGTTGGTCCCCTCGCACTCCTCCTCGACGAGGATCGAGATGGGGTCCGGCTCGGGCTCGCAGGCGGTCAGGGGGGCGACCCCGAGGGCGACGACGAGCGGTCCAACGACGTGCATGTACCTCGACATGGCGCGCACCATAGACGAGACTCCCGCCACGCCGGAGTGCCGATGAAGACCTCGCTCGCCCTCGCCGTCGCCTTCCTCATCGCCGCGGCCCCGGCCGCCGCCCTCGCCCAGAGCGTGACCCTCGCGCCGAAGCCCGGAGTGGGGGACAGCGACTCGGTGGACATCGTCAACAAGGTCGACGCGCACATGACCGCGACGGTGGACGGCGAGAAGGAGGAGATGCCCTTCTACAACGAGGACATCCTCAAGCTGCAGGTGACGGTCCAGGCGGTGGACGGGGCGGCCATCACGGGCGAGACGTTCATGATCGAGGAGGCCGCGCGGCGCGCCATCGTGCCCGGCGACACGGTCCCCGCGGTGGCGTGGCGGGGCAACGGGGGGACGAGCATCAAGGTGGTGCGGGACGTCAACGGCAAGGCGACCGAGGTGACGACCGACCCGGTCGGCGAGATCCCCGAGGAGATGCTCGAGGAGATCACCCCGCTGCGGCCCCGTCCGCGGGATCTCGGCGTCGAGGGGCTCGTCGAGATCGGCAAGAAGAAGAAGTTCGACGCGAACCACTTCCTCGGCAACAAGGGGCGCGCCACCGGGAGCGTCACGCTGACGGAGGTGGTGACGGCCGACTCCGGGGACGAGGTCGCGGTGTTCGACGTCGTCATGGTCGCGCGCAACCCCGCCGAGGGGGGCGAGGTCAAGACCGACCTGACGGGGTCGGCGCACTTCAGCCTCAAGACCGGCCTGTGCGTCTTCGTCGATCTCGGGGGGACGATCACGATCAACGCGGTGATGGACGGCAACGCCATCAGCGGGGGCGGAAAGCTCACCATCAAGGGGACGTGGACGGACGGCTGAACGGGCCGTCTTGCTTCTGACCCCACCGGACGGTGAGGCGGGGGCGTCCCTGGCGCCGCGGGCGCCGAGGGCGCGATGCCCATGCATCGTAACCGAGGTCCCGTGGATGCCAGGGGCGTTCCCGGCCGCCGCACGGATGGGGCTCCAGGAGCGTGACGTCCCGTTTAGACTCCCGCCGTCATGCGCCTCCGCGTCCTCCTCGCCGTCCCCCTCGCCGTCCTCCTCTGCGCCTGCCCCCCGTCGCGCGACTGCGACGCGGATCGGGACGGGTTCGAGGCGCCTCGCTGCGGGGGGGAGGACTGCAACGACGCCACGTACCTGGTGAACCCGGACGCGGCGGAGATCTGCGACGGGCTCGACAACGACTGCGACGGCGACGTCGACCTGCCCCCGCCGGCCAACCCGCCGACGTGGTACCGCGACGCGGACGGGGACACGTTCGGGGACGCGGACGACACCGCGGCGGCGTGCGACGCGCCGGACGGGTACGTCAACAACGGGCTCGACTGCGACGACACCCGCACGCTGATCCGGCCCGGCGCGACCGAGGTGTGCGACGGCGTGGACAACGACTGCGACGGGGAGGTCGACGAGGACGGCGCCCAGTTCGCCCCCGACTGGTGGGAGGACGCCGACGGCGACGGCTACGGGGACCCCGACGGGGACGTGGTCACGGGGTCGTGCGAGGCGCCCGCGGGGTACGCGGGGAACCGCGACGACTGCGACGACGCGGACGACGCCGTCCACCCCGGCGCGGACGAGGCCTGCGACGGCGTGGACAACGACTGCGACGGGGTCCTCGACGCGCTCTGGTGGGCGGACGCGGACGGCGACGGGTTCGGCGACGCGGCGGTGGAGCAGGACGCCTGCGACCCCGGCGACGGGTGGGTGCAGGAGGCGACGGACTGCGACGACAGCCGCGACGACGTGTTCCCCGGGGCCGAGGAGGTGTGCGGGGACGGGGTCGAGAACTCGTGCGACGGGCTGGCCGCGGAGTGCGGCATCGCGGGGGTCGTGGACGTGGCCGCAGCGGCGGCGGTGACGGTCGCGGGGCGGTCGGTCGGGCACGGCCAGGGGCGGAACCTGCTCGCCGGGGAATCGGCGTGGGGCGGGGTCCTCGCAGCGGGGGCGGGCTGGAGCGCCGGCGACGCCTTCTGGTTCGGCGACGCCCTGGACGGTGCGACGACCACGGACGACGCGGACGCGACGTTCGCCGCGCCGGGGATCGCCTTCGGACCGGTGGCCGCCGGGCGGGACGTGACCGGGGACGGGATCCCCGACCTGCTGCTGGGCGCGCCGGGCGACGACCGCGTCTACCTGATCGAAGGGCCGGTGACGGACGCGTCGTCGCTGGAGGGCGCGATCGTGGGCGACGGCGGGGCGGGCACGGCGTTCGGCGACGCCGTCGCGCTGGTGCCGGACCTCGACGGCGACGGGATCGACGACATCGCGGTGGGCGCGCCTTCGATCGGCGGCGGGGGTCGCGTCTTCCTCTTCTCCGGCGGCCCCGCGCCGGACCTCGACGCGGCCTCCTCGGCGGCCGAGATCCGGGGCACGCAGGCGTGGTTCGGGCAGGGCCTGGCGGCGTTCGACGACCTCGACGGGGATGGCCTCGGCGAGCTCGCGGTGAGCGCGCCCTACGAGCTCGACGGGGGCAGGGTGGAGCTCTACAGCGGGATGGGCGCGGGGGTCCGCACCTTCGAGACGGACGGCATCGGGGAGGTGCGCGGCGCCGGGGGGATCGCGTTCGGCTGGGAGATCGCGAACGGGGGCGACCTGGACGGCGACGGGGACGACGAGCTGCTCGCCGCGGAGGGCCTGTGGGACGAGGACGACGCGTTCTCGATCGTCGGGTACGTGTTCTCCCCGGCGGCGGGGGCGATCCTCGACGCGGGCGACGCGCACGCGGTGCTGGGGGCCGGCCCGACCACCGTCGAGCTGACCGTCGACGAGTTCCGGGCCACGGCGGTGGGGGACCTGGACGGCGACGGGGCGCCCGGCGTGGCGCTGACCTGGGCGTCGGCCGGCGAGGTCGTCGTCGTGGTGCACGATCTCGAGTCCTTCGACGGCGCGGTCTACGAGGCTGCGGACGTCGAGGCCTCGCTGACCGGGCTGCAGCCCCAGAACGGGTCCATCAGCCCGGCCCTCGCCGGCGCGGGCGACCTCGACGGCGACGGCTACGACGACCTCGTCGTGGGCGAGCCGGGGCTGGACACGGAAGACGGCCAGGACGTCGGCGGCTTCCACGTCCTCCTCGGCGGCCCGGGGCTCTAGGGGCGTCGACGTGAAGATCATCGACCCCACGGCGTGGCCGCGGCGGGACCACTACGCGTGGTTCCGGTCGCTCGACTACCCCTACGTGGCGGTGACGTTCGAGGTGGACGTGACCCGGCTGAAGGAGGCCCGCGGGAGCCTGTTCGCGGGCATGTCGTTCGCGATCCTGGAGGCCGTCAACGCCGTCCCCGAGCTGCGGCAGCGGATCCGGGTGGGGGACGACGGCGCGGACGTCGTCGTCGAGCACGATTCGGTGGACGCGGGCGTGACGGTGGACACCGGAGACGGGCTCTTCACGTACGTCTGCATGGAGCGGCAGGCGGAGGTGGGGGCGTGGGCGGAGGTGGTGCGAGCGGCGACGGCGTCGGTGGCGGGGCGGCCCCACCTCGACCCCTTCGACGGCGGCCGCGACGACCTCGTCTACCTGTCCTGCCTGCCCTGGATCCGGTTCACGGAGATCGCCCACCCCATGCCGACGAACCGCGCCCGCCCCGACAGCGTCCCCCGGATCTCGTGGGGCAAGGTCGTGCAGGAAGGCGGCCGGTTCGTCGGTCCGGTCAACATCCAGGCCCACCACGCGCTGGTGGACGGCGTCCACCTGGGGCGGTTCGTGCAGGCGCTGGAGGCCCGCCTCGCGGGCGGGGAGCGGTAGCCGCTACGGGCCCGGCGGCGGCCCTTCGATGAGGAAGGTCAGGTCGCCCTCCCACAGCACCACCTCGCCGTCGCCGAGGATCTGCGTGGGCACGACGTAGACGGTGTCGCTGAAGATCGTCGACGCCTCGAGCGGCGTCGGCTGCAGCGTCAGGTCGAACTGGACCGTGCCCTGCGCGGGGACGTTGTAGTGGGCGACGGGGTCGACCGTGACGATCACGTTGGCGGGGTCGTCGGTCGCCATCGAGAGGTCGTACGTCACGCCCACGGTGAACTCGCTGATCCCGTCGAGGACCTGGTCGACGATGTTGTACGAGCCCGAGCTGTAGACCATCCACTCGTTGCCGCCGGGGTTGCCGTCACCGTCGAGGTCGATCCAGGAGTCCGTCGCGATCGCGATGTCGGCCATGGCCGCCAGCGGGTCGGAGGTGCGGGCGGCGACGCCGATGGCCTTGGCGTTGATGTCGGCCAACGCGGGGCTGAGGTGCCAGGTCGTCGCGTCGAAGGGGCAGCCGCCGGGGCCTTCGTCGGAGGAGAACGCGTTCCGGACGTTGGCGTCGGTCGTGTAGACGAAGATCGGGACCGCGCCTGAGCGGTAGGCGTTGCCGCCGAGGGTGCCGGTGCCGGGGACGGTGGGGTCGTAGGTGCCGGCGACCGTGCCCCCGAAGGCGTCCCCCGCCCACGCCACGAACGGGCGGACGTCGTCCTCGGGGTCGTACTGGCCGTCGCAGTCCTGGTCGTAGCCGGCCCCCGTGGCGGCCTGGTACAGCGCCTCGACGGTGCTCTCGGGCCAGTCCCAGCCGCCGCCCGCGTAGAGCCCGTCCAGCGCGGCCTGCACGGCGGCGAGGTCGGTCGTCTGCTGGACGTGGCGGTGGAGCGGCTTGTCGCTGCCGCCGCCCATCGTGCCGAAGTGGTAGTCGTCGAAGGAGAACACCCCGAAGGTGAGGTCGGGGATGAGCGCGGCGGCCTCGTCGGCGACGTCCGCGAAGCTGTCCTTCACGTCGTCCAGCGTCCCCTGCATGGAGCCGGTCTCGTCCAGGAGGAAGACGACGTCCCCCATCTGGACCTGGGTCTCGTAGGTGACGGTGACGGTCGCCTCGGGGTCGGTGGGGATGGTGACGCACATCCCGCCGCAGGCCTCGAAGGGGTCGGTGCCGCTGGTGCCGCAGACGGACTCCTGGAGGTCGGTGCAGGCGTCGCAGTCGGTGTTCGAGTAGAGCGGGTCGGTGAGGACCTCGTCGACGTCGAGGATGCCGTCGTTGTCGTCGTCCTCGTCCACGGTGTTGGGCTCGCCGTCGCCGTCGGTGTCGTCGTCGAGCTCGTTCAGCAGGCCGTCGCTGTCGATGTCGTCCCAGTCCGCGATCGTGCAGACCCAGGGGGTCGCGTCGTCGTCGTCGTCGTCGCCGGACGTGTCGTCGTC
>CAYFOA010000171.1:0-17420 GCA_964344575.1 uncultured Rickettsiales bacterium
AGAACGAACGATGTGACCTTGACCGGAGGGGGCCCTCTCATGGAAGGCAGGAACCCGCTAGGGTCCCGCGCATGCTCGCGCGCGACCTCCTGATCGTGGGGCTCTTGGGGACGGCCCTCCTCCTCCTGAACGCCTGCCCGTCCGAGCCGGTCGGGGACGACGACGACGACGACTCGCCGTCCGACGACGACGACGACTCCTGGTCCGGCGACGGGATCGCGACGTTCAGCGCCATCGCCGACGTCCCCTACTCCGTCGGCGAGGAGGAGTGGCTCGAGGGCCACATGGACGAGCACAACGCGCTCGACCTCGCGCCGTGGATGATCCACCTCGGCGACATCAAGCCCGGCATCTCCGCCTGCGCCGAGCCGGTCTACGCCCAGGTCGCGGCCATCCTCCTGCGGCTGGACCGGCCGATGTACATCGTCCCCGGCGACAACGAGTGGAACGACTGCCCCGACCCCGACGAGGCGTGGGGGCTCTGGTGGGACCAGTTCGGCTACTTCGAGGAGAAGTTCACCTACGCGCCGCCGATGACCGTCCACGACGAGGACCGGCCCGAGAACTTCGCGTTCGTCGACGACGGCGTGCTCTTCGTGGGCATCAACCTCGTCGGGGGGACGGTCCACGACCAGGACGAGTGGGACCAGCGGTTCGCCGACGACCTCGCCTGGTGGCAGGCCCAGATCGACGCCCACGGCGACGACGTCGGCGCCGCCGTGCTCCTCGGCCACGCGATGCTCCAGCCGTCGACGATCGCCTTCTTCGACGCCTGGTGGCCGACCGCCGCCGCCTTCGAGAAGCCGGTGCTGTACCTCCACGGCGACGGCCACGTCTGGGTCGACGACCAGCCCTGGCCCGACGCCCCCAACGTCCGCCGCATCATGCTCGAGGCCAACGCCGCCGACCCCGTCGTGTTCACCGTCGACCCGTCCGCGGACGAGGTGTTCACGTTCGAGCGGAACCCCTTCGGCGGGTGATCCCGAGGAGGCAGAGGAAGGCCAGCGTCGGCGCGCCGGTCCCACCGCCGACGCCGGCTGCCTGACTGCAGCCGCAGCCGGGGGCGTCGGCCCGCTCGACCCCGCCGAACGGGGTCGGGTCCTCGCAGTCGATGACGCCGTCGCGATCGGAGTCGCCCTCGCCCTCGATGAGGAAGCCGTCGCAGTCCGTGTCGAGCCCCTCGCAGACCTCCTCGGCGCCGGGGTAGATCGCGGCTTCGCTGTCGTCGCAGTCCGAGCCGCCGAGGACGCCGTCGGCGCCCTGGACGTCTTCGTACCCGTCGCACGCGAGGTAGCCGTCCCCGTCCGCGTCCGCCTCGTCCGCGGGGAGGTCGCCGTCGCAGTCGTTGTCGTTGCCGTCGCAGAGCTCCCCCAGCGCGAACCCCGGGACCACCGTGCTGCGGGTGTCGTCGCAGTCGCCGGGGTCGTCGCAGGGGCGGGCGCCGTCGCCGTCGGCGTCGAGCGCGTCGCCGGGCACGACGGTGTCGCAGTCGTTGTCGGCGGAGTCGCACAGCTCCTCGGCTCCCGGGTAGGACGTCGGGTCGAGGTCGTCGCAGTCCCCGTCGCACACCCGCGCGAGGTCTGCGTCCGCGTCCGCTTCGTCCGGGGCCTCGCCGTCGCAGTCGTTGTCGAGGCCGTCGCACAGCTCGTCCGCCGCCGGCCCGACGGTGCCGTCGTCGTCGTCGCAGTCGCCCTCGCAGGGGCGGGCGCCGTCGCTGTCGGTGTCCAGCTCGTCCTCCGGCACGCCGCCGTCGCAGTCGTTGTCGGCGCCGTCACACAGCTCCTCGGCGTCGGGGTACGAGGTCGCGTCGTCGTCGTCGCAGTCGTCGCCGCCGTCGATCGAAGCGTCGTCGCCGGTCCAGCCCGCGCAGGGGACGGCGCCGTCCCCGTCGCCGTCCCCCTCGTCGTCGGGGACGACCCCGTCGCAGTCGTTGTCGGCGCCGTCGCATGCCTCGGGCGCGCCGGGGAAGACGCTCGCGTCGCCGTCGTCGCAGTCCGGGTCGACCGTCGCGCAGAGCAGGAACCCGTCGCCGTCGCCGTCGCTGCCGAGCTCCTCGGGGAGGCCGTTGCAGTCGTTGTCCACGCCGTCGCAGGCCTCGACGTTGCCGGGGAAGTTGGCCGCGTCGTCGTCGTCGCAGTCGGCGCAGGCGAGCACCCCGTCGCCGTCGCCGTCGGCCTCGTCGCCGGGCACGACGCCGTCGCAGTCGTTGTCGAGGCCGTCGCACAGCTCGTCGGCGTCGGGAGCCGTGGCGGCGTCGCCGTCGTCGCAGTCGCCTTCGCACGGCATCCAGCCGTCGGCGTCGTCGTCCTCCTCGTCGGCGGGGAGCCCGTCGCAGTCGTCGTCGACGCCGTTGCAGGCCTCGGTCGCGTCGGGGTTCACGGACGCGTCGCCGTCGTCGCAGTCGTCCGCGGAGCAGAGGAAGCCGTCGCCGTCGAAGTCATCCTCGTCCGCGCCGGAGCAGTCCTGGTCGACGCCGTCGCAGCCGAGGTCGAACGCTTCGGGGGAGACGTCGGCGTCGCCGTCGTCGCAGTCGTCGCCGCCGCAGGCGTCGTCCTCGAAGCCGTCGAGGTCGGCGTCGGCCGCATCGCCGCCGGAGCAGTCGGTGTCCTCGCCGTCCCCGCAGACCTCGGGCGCGCCGGGGTAGACGGTGGGGTCGTCGTCGTCGCAGTCGAAGGTGCCCGACACGCCGTCGTCGTCGAGGTCGAACTGGTCGAGCAGCGCGCTCGCGCCGAGGCCTCCGCCGGCGCCGAGGTCCGCCACCGAGCCGTCGGCGTCGCTGGTCGTCGGGTCCCCGGCGTCGGTGAGGCAGCTCCCTGGCGGTGCGAGGAACGCGCCCAGGTTGGCGAAGTCGCAGGTCAAGGCGATGCCCGCGTCGCACTCGAAGTTGGACGCGTCGACCGGCTCGGTGGCGAACTGCGGCGAGCCGGTGTCGTCGTGGTAGGCGTTGTACGCCACGGCCCCCGGCGGGAAGCCGGGGGGCAGCGCGAGGGTCGGCCCCACGGGGCCGTAGACGTAGTTGTTGACGAACGATCCGGACGCGAGCCCCGCGGCGTCGAGCTCGCCTCCGAGGATCGTGTTGTTCTGCACCAGCGCCGTCGTCGACTGGCCGACGTCGGCCTCCAGCTGCACGACGGGGCCGAAGCCGTCCACGCCCGCGGCGACGTTGTTCACCATCTGCACGGAGCCACCGCGAGGCACCAGGTAAACGGCCTCCTCCGTCCACCCCGAGGGCGGAGCGCAGTTGGCGAACACCGAGCCGAGCAGGGTCACGTCCAAGCTCTGGCCCGAGGATTGCGCGATGAAGGACGTGCCCCCGATGAAGGTCGAGCCCGTCACGAGGACCGAGGCGAAGCCGGTGGCGTCCACGCGGAGGGCGAGGCGGCTCGACTCCGCGAGCGCGACGGTGTTCGCGATGGTCGAGTCCTCGATGGTCAGGCTCCCGAAGTTCGCGACGGTCAGGGCCCAGGCGTTGACCTCGATCGTGCTGCCGACGACCTCGAGCGAGGCCGTGTCGTCGAGGAGGGCGTAGACGCCGCCCCCGGAGACCCCGGAGGTGTGGACGATGTCGAGGTCCTCGAGCAGCCACGTGCCCGCGGCGGTCGCCGTCGTGTTGGTGCCGGCGAGGCGCACGGTGTAGGCGAGGTCGGAGCCGGGCTCGAGGCCGACGCCGGTCACCGTACCGTCGGTGACGTCTCCCTCTCCCGCGAGCACGATGCCGTAGCCCGCGTCGCCGTCGAGCTGGACGCCGTCGACGGTGCAGCCCTCGGACATGGCGACGATGCCCGCCGCGCTGCCGATCAGGCTGGATCCGGCCAGGATCGGCACCGCCCCGGGGAGCGCCGAGACGGTCGTGTCCGCCGGGAGGGTGGCGACGAGGGTCCCGTCGATGACGCCGTCCGCGAGCTCGATGAGGTGCCCCGGCCCCGCCGCGGCCGCCGCCGGGGCGAGCGCGCCGAACCACGCGTCGTCGGTGGCGTCGTAGGCCTTGCACGCGCTCGGGTCGGGGCCGGCGAAGGGGGGCGACGGCGGGGCCGGACCGAGGCTCGCCTCGGCCGTGCCGCCGTAGGCCCCGAGGTTCACCCGCCGGCAGGAGGTGTCGGCTTCTGGCTCGTAGCGGGGGCTCGCGCCGAGGCCCGCGTCGATCAGGGGGCTGTCGGCCACGTCGGTGAGGGTCCGGCTCGACGTCGAAGCGTCCCAGCGACCGGTGGACGACTGCGGGTGGAGGTCGCACGCCTCCACGTCGCCGGGGCAGGGCCAGGCGGCGAACGCCGGATCGTCGGACACGTCCTCGCTCCCGACTCGCGGCACCACCGAGCCGGACGTGTCCGTCAGGTTCGCCCACCAAGCCGCGGGCCCGACGGGGGTGTCCTGGAGGATCGACGACGACGCGCCTATCGACCACCCCGCCGCGACGAGGTCCGTGACGGTCGCCTCGCCGTCGAGGATCCGCACGCCGGTGCCGATGAAGGACGAGCCCTGGGCCGTGACGAGGGTCGCCCCGACCAGCTCGAGGTCACCCTGGCTGCGGACCGCTTCGCCGCCGTCGCCGACGTAGACGAAGTTCGTGAGCGTCGCGCGGCTGGTGAGGTGCAGCTCGACGCCGGTGTCCGGGCCCCGCACGTCGACGCGCTCGGCCATCAGCCCGCGCTTCGCGGGCACGTCGATCCCGGTGTCGGTCGCTCGCACCTCGACGTCCGCGAGCACCCCCGACAGGGTCGTGACCTCGATCGCGGTGTGGGCCCCCTCGACCCGGACGCCGGTCAGCTCCCCCCCGAGGCCGACGGCGGGGCTGCTCGAGGAGGTCGAGCAGGCGCCGTCGATGACCACGTCCCCCGGCACGGCGCCCGTGCCGTGGACGCTGACGCCGCCGGGGACCTCGAAGCAGCCGGGGTAGGTGCCCGACGCGACGGTGACGACGTCCCCCAGGTCCGCGACGGCGAGCGCGTCCCCCGGCGTGGACCACGTGCAGCCCGAGCCGCACACGTCGTGCACGACCCCGGAGGGTTGGTAGAAGGCGAGGCCGAGCCCGGCGCGGAGGACCTCCTCGAAGCACGACACGCCGAGAGCGCCCCCTTCCTGCTGGGTGCCTCCATACCCGTCCTGGACCCCGACGAACGCCGCGCCGCCGTCGTCCTGCCCCGACCCGCCGAAGTCGAGGTCGGCGTAGTGCATCTCGACCCGGCCGTCGGCGTGGAGGTGGACCTGGAAAGAGCCCTCCCCGTTCGGCCCGGCGATGAACATGTCCTCCCAGGAGAGGACGAACCGGTCCTCGGCCGTGTCGTGCCACCACCTGGCGTCGCCGCCCGAGGAGGTGGTCAGCTGGGCGCGGTGCACGGCGAGGTCGGGCGAGTTGGCCTGGGGGAGCGTAGGGACGCAGCCCCAGTAGTCGGTGGTGTTGCCGTAGACGCCGAACTGCACGGCCCCGAACACGTCCGCGGTGACGTCGGTGACGCTCGCGCCGTACCAGGGGAACGCCCAGGGAAGCGCGACGGAGCCGTAGTTGATGCCCGTCGAGACCAGCCCCAGGGGGGTGCCCACCGACGTCACGTCCACCCAATCGTAGGCGACCTCCGCCCAGAGGCGGCCCTCCGTGTCGGGGCCGACCTGCGCGTGTGCATGCGACGCGGCCAGCGCCGCCGACGCCGCTACCATCGCGGTCCACGGCTTCATGGACACATGGTACCGGGGGTACAGCGTGACTCATGAGAGAGTCACGTGTACGGTCCACGGGTGACCCCGATCCCCGACCTCGATCGCCTCCTCTCCAACCTGTGGTGGACCTGGGACGCCGACGCGCGGCGCCTCGTCGAGTCCATCGACCCGTCGGCGTGGCGCGCCTGCCGCGGGATGGTGGGGGACTACCTCCAGCGGATCCCCCCCGAGCGGTGGCGGCGGCTGCGGGAGCAGGACGGGTTCGGGGCCGCGCTGCGGGACGCGCTGGAACGGCTCGACGCCTACGTCGGCGCCGAGGACACCTGGTGGAACGAGCACCACGGGGGAGCGCTGCCCGGGGGCATCGCCTACTTCTCCGCCGAGTTCGGGCTCCACGAGGGGCTGCCCATCTACTCGGGCGGGCTCGGCGTCCTCGCCGGCGACCACCTCAAGTCCGCCTCCGACCTGGGGCTCCCCTTCACCGCGGTCGGGCTCTTCTATCACGAGGGGTACTTCCACCAGACCGTCGACAGCGCCGGCCGCCAGCACGAGCGGTACGTCACCCGGACCCCTGCCGATGTGGGGCTCCGACGCGCGATCGGCGCGGGCGGCCAGCCGCTCGAGGTCTTCGTCCCGCTCTACGACCGCTACGTCCGCTGCGAGGTCTGGCAGGCCCAGGTGGGGCGAGTCCCGCTGCTGCTCCTCGACACCGACGTCGAGGGCAACCGCGACGAGGACCGGTGGCTGACCAAGCGGCTCTACGGCGGCGACCCCCACAACCGCATCGGCCAGGAGATGCTCCTCGGCGTCGGCGGCCTGCGGGCGCTCCGCGGGCTCGGCTGCAGGCCCGACGTCCTTCACCTCAACGAGGGCCACACCGCCTTCGTCGTGCTCGAGCGGATGCGCGAGGAGCTCGCCGCCGGGGCCGTCCGCGACGAGGCCTGGGAGACGGTCAAGAACAGCACCGTCTTCACCACCCACACCCCCGTCCCCGCCGGCCACGACCGCTTCTGGTACGAGCTCCTCGACAACGCGCTCGGCCGCTTCGTCCACCAGATCGGGCTGTACCCCGGCGAGGTCATGGACCTCGGCCGCGTCGAGATGGGGAGCGACGAGCAGCTCTGCATGACCGTGCTCGCCCTGAAGGGGGCGCGGACCGCCAACGGGGTGAGCGCGAAGCACGGCGAGGTCAGCCGGGCGATGTGGGCCGGCCTCGAGGGGCACGGCGCCGCGGCCATCGGCCACGTCACCAACGGCGTCCACGCGCCGAGCTGGGTGGGGCCCGAGATCCAGGACCTCCTCGACCGCCACCTCGGCCCCGCGTGGCGAGGCGAGCTCCCCGCCGGCCGCGTCCTCGGCCGCGTCTTCGACATCCCCGCGCGCGACCTCTGGGAGGCGCACCTCCAGCAGAAGCGGCGCCTGATCGAGTTCGTCGCCGCGCGCACGGGCAAGCGGATCGCGTCCGACGCGATGGTGATCGGCTTCGCGCGCCGGTTCGCCGCCTACAAGCGGGGCGACATGATCCTGTCCCACCCCGAGCGGCTCGGGTCGCTGCTGGGTGACCCCGAGCGGCCGCTCGCGCTGCTGTACGCGGGCAAGGCGCACCCCCGGGACGAGCACGGCAAGTCGATCATCAAGACCGTCGTGGAGGCGTCCGGCCGGGGCGACGTCGTCTTCATCGAGGACTACGACATCGGCGTCGGCCGCGCGCTGGTCCAGGGGGTCGACCTCTGGCTCAACAACCCGCGGCGGCCGCTGGAGGCGTCGGGGACGTCGGGGCAGAAGGTGTCGATGAACGGCGGGCTGAACTGCTCCACGCTCGACGGCTGGTGGATCGAGGGCTTCGCGGAGGAGCCGCGCGCGGGCTGGGCGGTCGGCGACCCCGAGCCCGCCGAGGACGTCGCGGCGGGGGACGCGGCCGACGCGGACGCGCTCTACCGGACGCTGATCGAGGAGATCGTCCCGACCTTCTGGCGGCGGGACGGCGACGGCCTCCCCGGCGCGTGGGTCGAGCGGATGGCGGCCGCGATCGCGGTCTGCCTGCCGGCGTTCAACACCGACCGGATGGTCGCCGACTACGTCCGGGAGTCCTACCTGGCCGGCTGACGGCGCCGCCGCCGGAGCGCAAGCGGGAGCAGCAGCAGCGCCCAGGCCGCCACCTCGGACGGTCCCGCCACCGACGCCGCCGTGTCCCCGCAGCCGCAGTCGGGCGTGCCGCCGCCGGTGAGGACGTCGTCGTCGTCGTCGTCGTCGTCGCCGACCTCGTCCTCGCGGTCGTCCGTCGGGTCGAGGACGTTGATGATCCCGTCCTCGTCGTCGTCGCCGAGCCCGTCGGGGCCGTCGAGGACGCCGTCGCCGTCCGTGTCCGGGTTGTTCGGGTCGGCGCCGACGTCGACCTCCGTCGCGTCGTCCATGCCGTCCTCGTCGGTGTCGGGGGACAGCGGGTCCGTGCCGTGGACGTCGACCTCGTCGCCGTCGCTCAGCCCGTCGTCGTCGCTGTCGGCGTCGTTCGGGTCGGTGCCCGTGCCGCCGTCGCCCGCCTCCTCGCCGTCGGACAGCCCGTCGTCGTCGCTGTCCTCGTCCGTCGGGTCGGTCTCCGTCTCGTGGACCTCGACGCCGTCGTCGAGCCCGTCGTCGTCGGTGTCCGCGTTGTACGCGTCCGTGCCGAGGTCGGCCTCCTCCAGGTTGCTCAGGCCGTCGCCGTCCGGGTCCGCGTCGGGGCCGTCGCTGTCGTCGGGGTCGAGCCAGTTGGGCGTGCCGTCCGCGTCCACGTCGCCGTCGCCCTCGACCTCGTCGTCCGTTCCGTCGCCGTCCGCGTCGGTGTCGAGGTAGTTCGGGACGCCGTCCTCGTCGACGTCGCCGTCGCCCTCGAGCTCGTCGTCCAGGCCGTCGCCGTCGCTGTCGAGGTCGTACGCGTTGGGGGCTCCGTCGCCGTCCGCGTCGCCGTCGCCCTCGTCGGCGTCGGAGATCCCGTCGCCGTCCGCGTCGGCGTCCACGTAGTCGGGGATGCCGTCCTCGTCGAAGTCGCCGTCGCCCTCGAACAGGTCGCTGAGGCCGTCGTCGTCGCTGTCCTCGTCGAGGTAGTTGTCGATCCCGTCGCCGTCCGCGTCGGGGTCGGCCTCGCCGTCGCCGTCGGCGTCCACCGCGAGCTCCTCGGCGGTCGAGATCCCGTCGCCGTCGTCGTCGCCGTCGAGCGCGTCGATCAGCAGGTCGCCGTCGGTGTCGATCGGGTTGGCGAGGTCGGCGCCCACCTCGTCGGCGTCGCCGATGCCGTCGCCGTCGCTGTCGGCGTCCTGCGGGTCGGTGCCGAGCTCGGCCTCCTCGCCGTTGGTGAGGCCGTCGCCGTCCGCGTCCGCGTCGGGGCCGTCGGTGTCGTCGGTGTCGAGGTAGTCGGGGATCCCGTCGTTGTCCGCGTCGCCGTCGCCGTCCTCGGCGTCGGAGCCGTTCTCGCCGTCGCTGTCGGTGTCGAGGTAGTTCGGCGTGCCGTCGCCGTCCGCGTCGCCGTCCCCTTCCTCGGCGTCGCTGAAGCCGTCGCCGTCGGAGTCGTCGTCGAGGTAGTTGGGGACGCCGTCGCCGTCGGGGTCGAACGGCCCCTCGTCGCTGGACGGGATCCCGTCGCCGTCGTCGTCGTCGTCCGCGTAGTCGGGGGTCCCGTCGCCGTCGGAGTCGGTCGGGTCGCTCGGGTCGTCACCCACCTCCTCGGCGTCGCCGAAGCCGTCGTCGTCGGTGTCGGCGTCGAGCGGGTCGGAGCCGGCCGTCGCCTCCTCGTCGTCGGTGAGCCCGTCGCCGTCGTCGTCGTCGTCGGTGCAGTCGGGGATCAGGTCGCCGTCGGTGTCGTCGAACTCGTCGACGAAGCTGCCGTCGCAGTCGGAGTCGATCTCGTCGCAGGACTCCGGCGCGAACGGGTAGATGGTGTCGTCGGCGTCGTCGCAGTCGCCCGCGGCCGGGGAGAAGCCGTCGTTGTCGTCGTCGTCGTCGATGCAGTCCGGCTCGGAGTCGCCGTCGAGGTTGGGGAACTCGTCGACGAGGCTGCCGTCGCAGTCGGAGTCGATCTCGTCGCAGGCCTCGGGCGCGTCCGTGTAGACGGTCGCGTCGGCGTCGTCGCAGTCGGTGTCGTCGGGGTCGAGGTCGTTGTCGTCGTCCTCGTCGAGGCAGTTCGGCTCGGTGTCGCCGTCGAAGTTGGGGTAGCCGTCGACGAGGTCGCCGTCGCAGTTGCTGTCGATCCCGTCGCAGGACTCCGGGGCGCCCGTGTAGATGGACGGGGCGAGGTCGTTGCAGTCGGTGGCGTCGGGGTCGCCGTCTCCGTCGTCGTCGAGGTCGGTGCAGTCGGGGTCGTCGTCGCCGTCGGTGTCGTCGAACTCGTCGACGAAGCTGCCGTCGCAGTCGCTGTCGATCGCGTCGCAGTCCTCGTCGGCGCCGTTGTAGACGTCGGCGTCGAGGTCGTTGCAGTCGGTGGCGTCGGGGTCACCGTCGTCGTCGTCGTCGGTGTCGGTGCAGTCGGGGGTGAGGTCGCCGTCGCAGTCGGAGTCGATGGCGTCGCAGTCCTCGTCGGCGCCGGTGTAGACGTCGGCGTCGAGATCGTTGCAGTCGGTGGCGTCCGGGTCTCCGTCGTCGTCGTCGTCGGTGTCGGTGCAGTCCGGGGTGAGGTCGCCGTCGAAGTCGTCGAACTCGTCGACGAAGCTGCCGTCGCAGTCGGAGTCGATCGCGTCGCAGTCCTCGTCGGCGCCGGTGTAGACGTCGGCGTCGTTGTCGTTGCAGTCGGTGGTGTCGGGGTCTCCGTCGTCGTCGTCGTCGGTGTCCACGCAGTCGGCGTCGCCGTCGCCGTCGAAGTCGGCGAAGCCTTCGTCCACGTCGCTGTCGCAGTCGTCGTCGATCCCGTTGCACGCCTCGGCCGCGCCGGGGTTGACGGCGGCGTCCGTGTCGTCGCAGTCACCGGGGAGGTCGGCGGGGTCGTCGCACAGCGTCCCGGGGCAGTACCCGTCGCCGTCGGAGTCGCCCTCGGCCCAGGTGATCGACCAGTCGTGGAACGCGGAGGAGCTGCCGCTGTGGTGCAGCGTCCCCGCCTCGCCGCCGCCGGTGAAATTGCAGTGGGAGTTGGTGCCGCTGTACAGCTCCTCGCCGTCGACGGTCACGGTGATCGTGGTCCCGTTCAGCTCGCCGACCAGCTCGAAGGCGTTGCCGTAGCTGTACGGCGAGCCGCTCCACACGCCCGTCTCGATGACGTTGTCGGAGCTGAAGTAGATCGTCGACTGCGCCCAGATGAAGAAGCCGCAGAAGTCGCTGCCGTTCCGCTTGAACGTGAAGCCCGCGCTGCCGCTGTTCACGGTCACGTTGGCCGTGATGATCATGTGATCGGCCGCCCCCTGGCCGGTGGTCACGACCGCCGACGGCGTCACGTGGGTGGTGAACGACGAGCCGTTGAGGTTCCCCCCGGACTCGGAGTGGTTGCCGTGCAGCACCGTCCAGGGGGGGATCTCGTTGTCGTCGAAGCTGTCCGAGTAGGTGCCCGCGAACGCGGGGGAAGCGACGAGGAGGGCGGCCAGGGAGAGGAGGAGACGGCGCATTCCGCCACGCTACTGCGGGACAGGCGGGGGGATCCAGCCGCGTTGCCGGGTGCTATCCGGCCTCGTCGGGGTTGATCCGTTCGACCTCGTCGGGCACTTCGGCGTCGGGGACGGTGGGCTGCTTGGAGGTGTCCCCCTCGCCGTCGCCGGGGTGGAAGACGGTGACCCGGTTGCGGCCCGTCTCCTTGGACTCGTACAGCGCCTCGTCGGCTCGCTTGAGGACGGACTCGGCCGTGTCCTCGGGGCCCAGCTCGGTCGCGCCGAAGGACATCGTGACCTTGAGGCTGCGCCCCCCGCCGACGTCGGTGTCGAGGTTCTCGATCGCCTCCCGGCAGCGGTCTGCCGCGACCCCCGTCCCCTCGGCGTCGGTCGAGGGCATGACGAGCAGGAACTCCTCCCCGCCGTAGCGGCCGACGATGTCCACGTCGAGGCGGAGCCCGTTCTTCAGCTCGTGGGCGACGGCGATGATGATCGCGTCGCCGGCGGGGTGGCCCCACGTGTCGTTGACCGACTTGAAGTGGTCGATGTCGCACATCACGACGCCGAGGGCGTGCCCGTAGCGGCGCGCCTTCTTGATCTCCTCGCGGAGGCGGTGCATCGCGAAGCGGCGGATGAAGAGGCCGGTCATCCCGTCCGTGATCGCGGCCTCGTACAGCTTCGCCCGGGAGATGGCGACGGCGGCCTGGTCGGCGAGGGCGGCGAGGATCTCCTCGTCCTCGGCCACGAACTTGGCCTCGTTCTTCTTGTTCGTGATGTTGAGGACGCCGATGGGCTCCTCGTCGGCGATCAGCGGCACGCACAGCAGCGTGCGCGGCTGGTTGCCCTCCCCGGCGGTGAAGTTGCCGTCCTCGTCGGTGTTGTTGACCCGGTGCGGCTTGCCGGTCTCGAACACCGACCCGGCGACGCCCTCGCCCCGCGCGAACGTCTTGCACGCGATCTCGCCGTCGTTGATCTTCCGCTCGACCTCCTTGTTGGGCATCCGCATGACGCGGATCGAGAGCACCTCGGCCTCGTCGTCGAACAGGTAGAGGCTCCCCTTCTCGGCGTCGACGGCCTCGATCGCGCGGTCGATGATCATCCCGAGCAGCTTCGTCAGGTTCTGGACGGCGGACAGCGCGCGCGTGACGTCGAAGAGCAGCGAGAGGTGGTGGAGGCTGCGGTCGAGGTCCTTCCGCGCCAGCTCGATGGAGCGGTAGAGCACCGCGGTGTGGATGGCGAGGGCGGCCCGGGAGGCGAGCCGGTTGAGGAACTGGTACTCCCCGCTGGAGACGGGGCGGCCGTCCCGGTCCTTCCCCATCGACAGCACGCCGACGACGCGGCCGGGCATGACGAGCGGGATCCAGAGCTGCCCCTGGAGGCCGCCGAGGCCGAACTTGTCGAAGATCTCCTCGAACCGGGGGCGGCCGTCGAGGTCGACGACGCTGAAGGGCTCGCCCGCCTTCAGCAGGCTCCAGAGGATCCCCTGGTCGTCGGGGAAGCCGAGGTCGCTCGTCTCCTCGGGGAGCCCCTGGACCGCCTCCACCGAGACCAGGTCGGAGTCGTCGTCGTGGAGCATGACGGCGAGCTGGTCCACGCGGACGCGCTCGCACACCATCGTCATCAGCAGGTTGCAGAGGTTGAAGACGTCGAGCTCGCCCTGGAGCGCCTCGCCCGCCTTGAGCAGCGCCTCGAGCTCGAAGAGGCGGCGGTCGAGCTCGGTGTTGAGCTGTTCTGCGGAGTGACTCTGGGAGGGGGTCGACATGGACCCCCGAGTCTATCGGCCCGGGGCCGGGAGGGCGCGGCGGCCCAGGATTTCGACGTCCTGCGACGTGAGGTCGTTGGCGGCCAGCTGGTTCCCCTTGCTGAAGCCCCCCGCGGGCCCGACCGCGACGACGATCTCGCTCCGCGCGGTGGTCGGGAGGGGGACGTCGTCGAGATTGTCCCAGCCCACGACGCCGACGACCTGGTAGGGGCCGCCGATGGGCCCCGTCAGGAGGTACGTGTTGCCCTGCGACAGCGCGTCGATCGCGTCGGGGCTGAGGCCGACCTTGTGGATGCGGTGGCGGTGGCTGAGCTGGAGGCCGTCCGTCGTCGTGGCGAGGGTCGCGTGGGTGACGGGGGCGGTGGACGGGGGGGCGGTGGCGCGGCCGGCGGCGAAGCCGATCGCGAGGGTCGCGGCGAGGACGAGGGCGGCGGCGGCCATCCACTGGGGAGTCGCGCGCGGGGGCTGCCACTGGCTCGCGGGGGCGGGCGCGGGGGCGGCGGCGATGGAGGGATCGGAGGCCGTCCGCAGGGCGTCGTCGTTGTCGAGCAGCCCCATCGCCTTGGCGCGGGCGAGCTCCTGCTCGACGCGGAGGCGGCCGGTGGTCAGCGCGGCGAACTGCTCGCCGAAGTCGCTGGCGAGGGAGTCGGCGAGGGCGTCGGCGACGTCGTCGGGGATCTCCTCGGGGGGGAGGTCGTCGGTGGCGACGGGGAAGCGGCCGCTGCTGCTGGCGACGACCGCGGCCTGCGCGGCCGCCACGACGCGGTCGTCCAGCGAAGGCTCGGGGTCCTCCTCGAACTTCGTCCGCAGCCCGCGGAGGTCCTTGGCGGTGGCGTGCCGCGCGCGGAGCTCGTCCCGGCAGCCGTCGCACCCGTCGAGGTGCGCGGCCACGTCGGCGGGCGGCTCCTCCCGCGCCTCCGACTCCCAGATCCACTCGCGTGCGGCGATGCAACTCATTCGGTGTCTTCTCCCGGTCGCCTCGGTCGGAGGTGGCTGAGCGTCGTCGCCAGCGTCCGCCGGCCGCTCCGGAGCCGCCGCTTGACGGTCGCCTCGGAGCACGACAGCGCCATCGCCGCCTCCTTGTAGGTCATCCCCTGGCAGTCCACGAGGTAGACCGCCGAGCTCTCGTCCTGCGGCAGGTCGTCCAGCGCCGCGCCCACCGCGGTCCGGACGTCCACGCGGGCTGCCGCCTCCTCGGGGTTGGGACCGCCCGAGACCAGCGTCAGGGTCAGCGGCACGGCCGCCCGCGCCCGCTTCTCGTTCGACCGCTCGAGCACGTGCAGCCCGCGGTGGTGGACGGCGGTCAGGGCGTACCCGATGAAGGAGCCGTGGATGCGGCCCCGCTTGGCCTGGACGGCGACGGCGGCCATCGCTTCGACGAGGATGTCCTCGGCCTGCTGGAGGTCCCACGCCATCTTCCGGGCCATCCCCCAGAGGCGGCGGCGGTGGCGCTTGTACAGCTGCGTGAACGCGTCCTCCTCACCGGCGGCGTAGAGGCGGAGGAGCTCTTCGTCGGTCTGCAGTCGAGCGAGCATGGGTGTCCCTGTCGGAGTGTAGGACCGGTTCGCCCGGGATGCCGGGTCAAACGGGGTCACGTGGTTCCTGCAGGGATTCGGACGGACGCGGTCGGCGCCCATTCGATCAGCCCGAGAAGAAAGGTCCTTCGTCGTCCTCGTCGAGCCTTCTCGTCTGACCCGGTTCGCCGACCGCGGTCCTCACGCGCGAGGCCCGCTTGAGCGACGCGAGCTCGGCGAGGAGCGCGTCGGGGTCGTGGAGCTGGCTGGGCGGGAGCGTGGCCCGGACCTCGGCCACGACGAACTTCCGGAACGCCTGCCGCGCCTTGTAGAGGAGCCGGTCGAGCTCCTCGGGGCGGAGCTCCATCCGGGCCGCGACGGCCTCGCGCAGGTCGGCGGCGTCGGTGGGGGGGCGGACGTAGAAGTGGTGGATGGCGGTGGCCCACTGTTGGAGCCCCGTCTGCTTGCAGTCGAGCTCGAAGTCGGCGTAGGCGAGGTTGACGAGGGACTCGGCGAAGTCGGCGTCGAACTCCAGCGTCGGGATCGGGCCGAACGCGAGCATCGCCTCGGCCGTGGGGGGCTCGTGGCGGGGGGTCTCGATGAGGGCGACGTCGAGCCCCAGGGCGTCCGGGTCCTGCGCCTCGATGTGCTGGAACGACCGCTCCTTGATGAACTGCCGGAAGGTGACGCGGTCGTGCTCGTCGTCGTCCAGACCGGATTCCTTGATCTCCTCGAAGAGGCCCTGGACGAGCTGGCGCGTCTGGATGCCCCCGACCTCGTGGAAGCCGCTGTAGAGGCGGTGGATCGGCCGCCAGTAGCCGCGAAAGAGGTAGTCGTGAGCGCGTTTCTTGACGGCCGCGGGGAGGAACGGGACGTGCAGCAGCGCCCACGCGTTGGCCTCGTGGTCGAGCGGATCGCTGCCTCGGAACCGCGTCTGGGTCGCCGGTCGGGTCATCCCCCGCGCTATCCTCCACTCCCGTGCACAAGATAGCGGACCTCTTCGAGGACCTGTTCGGGGAGGGGCTGGCGCTCCCCCGCAACGCGCTGGTCCCCGGTGACGTCGGCCGCCTCGAGGGGATGGTGCGGACCGGCGCGGCGATCATCCTCCCCACCGGGGAGGTGCTGGGGGGGCGGTTCAAGATCAGCGAGCTCATCGGGGTGGGGACGCTGGGGCTGGTCTACACGGCGTCGGACCAGCGGGCGGGGTGGAAGACGGTCGCGGTCAAGGCGTTCCACCCGGGGCTCGGGGAGGGGGTCAAGCCGCGGGTCGAGGACGCGATCCGGAAGCTCGCCGGCGACCACGACCCGCGCGTCCTCAGCGTCATCGCCAGCGGGACGCACGCCGGCCAGTACTACGTCGTCATGGAGCACATCCCGACGAACCTGGAGCGGGCGATGGCGGAGACGACGCTGTCGACGGGGGACGCGTTCGCGGTGTTCGACGGGGTCTGCGAGGGGCTCGCGTTCCTGCACCGGAGGGGCCTCGCGCACGGCGATCTGAAGGCGTCGAACGTGCTCCTGCGGATGTCGATCGACGGCGGGCCCGAGCCGGTGCTCGCGGACTGGGGGCAGCTGCTGGACGCGGAGCAGGGGCTGACGCCCGACTCGCTCTTCCACATGCCGCCGGAGCAGGTCGACGACCCGTACCCGGACCCCACGCACGACGTCTACGCGGCGGGGGTGCTGCTCTACCAGCTCCTCGCGGGGCGGCACCCCTTCGACCTCGAGCTGGCGACGAGGCTGCTGGACAAGTACCTCTCGGCGGCGAAGGCGCTGGCGGAGGAGAAGCGGCGGATCATGCTCGAGCTGCTCCCCGAGGACGCCGAGCCGCCGAAGCCGTCGGGCGGGGCGAAGGTCCTGGCGGGGGCGTACCGGGAGATGATCGGGGCGGTCCCCCAGCTGGCGCTGCCGCGGCGGGCGGGGCTGCGGCACCGCGCGTCGACCGACCTCATCATCCGCAAGGCGATGCACCACGACCCGGCGTTCCGGTACGGGAGCGTCGCCGAGCTCCAGGCGGACCTGCGGCGGAACCGGGGCGGGCTCGCCCTGGTGGGGGTGAAGGAGCCGCCGCAGACGCGGCTGCTGAAGTGGTACCTCCGGAACCGGGACCGGCTGCCGTACGCGATCGCGGGGCTGCTGGTGCTCGTCGTGGCGATGGGGGTGATCGTCGTGCGGGCGAGCCTGCCGGGCCGGATCGCGGTGGACGTGCCGGACTGGGTGCTCGATCTGACGCTCCGGATCGACGGGGAGGAGATCTCGTACCTCCAGCTGCCGAGCCGATCGTTCGGACCGGGGGAGGTGGACGTGTCCGTGGCCACGCCGGGGTGGCGGACGTCCGCTGCGACCGTCGACGTCCCCGCGCGCGGCGAGGTCTCGGTGGGGCTCGTCCGAGAGCGATCGAAGGTCTCGATCGTGACGGAGCCGGCGGGGGCGCGGCTGGAGCTCCTGTCGTCGCCGCGGGACCCGGATCTTCCGGACATCGTGACGCCGTTCGAGGGGGAGCTCCCGACGGGGGACTACGAGGCGTCGGTGCGGGCGGACGGCCACCTCTGGGCGGCGACGTCCTTCGAGGTGGTGCCGGGCGAGGCGCTGGAGCTGAAGGAGGCGCTGCTGCCGCTGGTGGAGCGGCGGATCCCGGTCCCCGGGGCGGCGGCGTTCCTGGTGGACGGGGCGCGTCTCATCACGGCGACGTCGGCGCGGGGCCGGGCGGCGCTGGGGGGCGTCGCCGAGGCCGGGGCGGTCGAGGTCCGGCTCCCCGCGGCGGTGGCGGGCGGGATGACGCTGCTGGACGCGACCGGCGACGGCGTCGCGGACCTCGTCTACTCCGACGCCCGCGGCAACCTCGTCGTGCGGGGGGGGCCGGCCTTCGAGGAGGTGGCGTGGACGGCGCGCGGGGCGGGGTCGCCGTGGCCGGCGTCGGCGCGGGCCGCGGCGGCCTGGGCCTCGCGC
>CAYFOA010000172.1:0-17390 GCA_964344575.1 uncultured Rickettsiales bacterium
CGACCTCACCCCCTTGAGGGCCTCTCCAGGCGCCCTGAACCCGCCGAGGTCGTCGACCTCACCCCCTTGAGGGCCTCTCCAGGCGCCCTGAACCCGCCGAGGTCGTCGGCCTCACCCTGTTGAGGGCCCCATCAGGCGCCCTGAACCCGCCGAGGTCGTCGACCTCCCCCGAGTTGTGGGCGGCGCCTAGGTGCCGCTCCGACAGCAGTCCGGCGAGCACGCCAGCGGCAGCCTCGCGTCGGCCGCCGCCGCCGCCCGCGCGATCGCCCCCAGCGGCGGCGGCCGGACGACCGTGATCGCGGCGACGTCCGCCGCCTCCGTCTCCAGGTCCCAGCCGATCTCGACGTTGTGCAGCGGGAACCCCACGGGCACGACCACGTCCCCGTCCCGCACCACCTCCCCGACGTCCGGCTCCAGCCACGCCTGGTGCGGCGGACCGCTCCGCGACTGCCACGCGAGCGTCCACTCCCGCTCCCTCCCGATCGCCGCGCAGGCCGCCTCGATCCGGGCGACGTAGGGCGTCCGCGCCGCCGCCGCGACCGGGAGCGAGTGCGCCGTGAAGACCAGCCGCCCCTCGGCCGGGAGCACGGCCCGCCACGCCTCCGCGAACCCCTCCCACGCGTCGATCAGGGGCAGCCGCACCGTGCCCGGGGGCGGACACGCGGCCACGACCGCGTCCACGTACCGCGCGCAGCTCGGCCCCGACCCGAAGGCCGAAGCGACGAGCACGTCCGCCGGCCCGTCCAGCGCGGCGACCGCCTCGGCGATGGTGGGGGACGAGTGGAGGAAGCCGTAGGAAGCCCCCACCTCGGCGGCCAGCGCCCGCACCTCCCCCGGCAGCGGCGAGACCCCCCCGAAGTGGGCGTAGTGGGCGCCGACCTCGGCCAGCCGCGCGTCCGGGATCCCCCGCCCGGCGGTCACCCGGCGGAGGAACGGGAGCACCTCGTCCGGCCCCTCGGGACCCCCGAAGGCGACGATCAGCAGCGGCCGCGTCACGCGATCAGCTCAGCCTTCCGCGACGTCCTTCACGTACATCAGGAACTTCTTCAGCGACGACTCCGTCAGCTCCTCCTCGAGCCACGCCGGCACCTTCTTCCCGGTCTCGATGCGGGCCCGGTAGACGAACAGCGTCGACCCCGGCTGCGACCCGGGGAAGAGCGAGTAGCTCCCCGTCGTCGCCTTGATGTCGTTGTCCTGCTCGTCGTCGAGCTGCCAGCTCATCCAGCCGTCGTCGGTGTTGACGGTGCGGTGGCTGTGGAACCGGATCTCGCTGAACCCGACCTTCATCAGGAACGCCAGCCGCAGGTCGCGCAGCCCGTCCGCGCCGAGCTGGTCGTGGTACGTCGTCACCTGCTTCGTCGCGCCGCTGCTGTCGACCATGTGCTGGTTGTCGAGGACGATGTCCCAGATCGCCTGCTCCTCCGCCTGGATCTCCAGCACCCCCACCACCAGCGCGGCCCCGTCGCCCTCCGACTCCTTCGTCAGGATCAGCTTCCCGTCGGCCAGCTTGGACGCCTCCTTCTCGGTCAGCGTCGGCTTCGGCGGCTTGCCCGCGAACGCGACCGAGGGGAGCAGCAACGAGGCCACCAACAACGTCAACACGATGCGCATGGCGGATCGAACTACCACGACTAGGGGCTCCACTCCACGGGTTCGTCTCCCTGTCGGACCGAATACGTCGCGCCCGTGGTCACCGTGAACGTCTGCGCGCTCCGCGCCGCGTCGGGCCAGTGCACCGTCACCTCGACCTCCTCGTCCGTCCCCACCCCGAAGTGCAGCACCGGGTCCTCCTGCGTGCCGACGATCCCGTGGCCGCCGTCGACCTGCCGGGTCAGCGTCTCCCCGCAGCGCGCCACCGTCACCCGCGCCCCCAGCGCCGCCCGGTTCGTCGTCCCCGACCCCTCCAGTCGGAGCTGCACGAACGAGTTGTCGCCCGCCCCTAGGTTCTCGAAGACCCTCACGTACGGCGCGTCGTCGCAGTCGTCGGGGTAGTTCCCCCCGCACCGCATCCGCGTGTGCCCCACGACGAGGTCCAGGTCCCCGTCCCGGTCGAGGTCCGCCGCCGCCGCCCCCGCCGACCGCCAGTGGTCGATCCCGTCCTCCAGTTCGACGTACTCGAACGTGCCGTCGTCGAGCTGGTGGAAGAGGTGGCCGCGCGTGTCGGGGTAGTCGCTGCTGCTGATGTAGACGTCCTGCCGGCCGTCGTTGTCGAAGTCGAAGATCGCGTTGTTCATGTCGCCGTCGTCCCACCGCGACGACTCGCGGGGACGCTCCAACCCCAGCGCCTCCCGCCCCGGCCGGTCGAACCTCACGTCCGCCTCGCCGAGGTTGTAGGCCGCCTCCGCGGGGTCGCTGTTGGGGCCGACGTCCCAGTGGACGATCTCCCCCGTGAAGAGGTCGAGGAAGCCGTCGTTGTCGAGGTCCGCGCACGTCGTCGTGGCGCTGTTGCCGCCCAGCCGCCAGGGCTCGCGGTCGCCGCTGTGGGACCACCGGTACTGCCCCCCGAACCCCGCGAAGAGCTGCTGGCAGACCCCGTAGTCCTCCGGCTCCGGGGCGAGGTCGCAGTCCTCGGCGGTCGGGTTGTCGGCGCAGTAGCACTGGGCGTTGTAGTTGGTCCACCACTCGTCGCGGTGGTCGTAGGCGTAGCCGCTGTCCACCGATCGGTTCTCGAACTCGACCCCCTGTTCGCCCCCCTCCGAGGCCTGCCAGAGGTGGTTCGGGGCCCGCCCGTAGGACGCCGACAGGAGCTCCACCATCCCGTCGTTGTTGAGGTCGCACGCCGCCGCCGCCCAGCCCCAGGAGTGGCCCTCGGCGTCGTTGAGGCGGCCGATGTTGTTCCACTGGGACGTCGTCAGCCCGACCGCGTCCGTCGCCTCCACGAACGACCCGTCGCCGAGGCCGAAGAAGAGCCGGTCCTGCAGCGGCGAGTTGTCGCCGCCGCGCATGTTGTTGGACACGAACAGGTCCAGGTTCCCGTCGAGGTCGACGTCCGCGAACGTCGCGCCGACGGGGACGCTGAGGACGCCGAGGAAGGCGCTGTTGTCGTCGGCCAGCGTGAACCGCCCGGCGCCGTCGTTGAGGAGGATCTCCGAGGTCTCGGCCTCCACCGCGATGTCCTGACGGCCCGTCGCCGTGAAGACGTCGAGATCGCCGTCGTTGTCGACGTCCCCGGACATCATCAGCTCCGCGGGCCGCGACCCCGACACCCCGTCGAGCCGCCCCCGGAAGAGCCCCGAGGTGTCCGAGACGTCCTCGAACGTCCCCGCCCCGGTGTTCCGCATGACGAACCGGCTCTGCGTCCCCGCCGCGTAGTCGTCCGGGCCGCCGCCGTTCCGGAGCAGCAGGTCGGGCCACCCGTCGCCGTCGACGTCGGTGATCGAGACGCGCACAGCGAGCACCCCGTCGAGCCCCCAGTCGGCCGTCGCCTCGACGAACGCCGCCTCGCCGGGGGTCCAGGGGACGGACTCGCACAGCGGCTCGTCGGCGACGGGGCAGCCGAGCAGGACGACGAACGGGACCATGAGAACGAGGCGGCGGAGCATGGCCGCGAGGCTACATCGGGACGGTCACGCGGGCACGGGCACCGTCAGGGGGCGATCCCGGGGCACGCCTCGAAGTCGGCGGCGCAGGTGCCGTCCTTGAGGAGCGGGTTCATGCACGCCGACGCCGCGGCCCACTCGTCGGCGCAGTGGTCGACCATCGTGTCGAACAGCCCCACCCCCGCCGGCCGCTCCTGGTAGCAGTTCCCGAACGCCAGCATCGCGAGGCCGCACTCGGACTGCATGCAGTCGCCGTAGAACGCCGCCTCCAGCCCGCAGTAGACGCACGGGTAGCCGACGCTCCCCATGCACTCGATCGCGCAGGTGGGGTCGTCGTCGGCGCACGCCTGCACGCACCCCTGGAACCCGCCGCACGTCCCCCCGTCCCCGCCGCCCGCGTACGGCGTCCGGAGGATGAGGAAGTCGAGGCACATCTCGTCGAACGTCCCCTCGCCCCAGTACACGTCGCGCGGGTCGATCTGCTCGCCGTCCACGATCGGCTGGTTCTCGGGGCTGTTGTCGTACGTGCACGTGATCTCGACCTGGTCGTAGAGATCGAGTTCGACCTGCTCCTCCTCACCGAAGAAGTAGGCCCGCTGCCAGTTGAAGTCCCAGTCGTCGATCTGCGTGACGCAGTCGCTGCTCCCGTCCGCCCGCTCCACCGTCGTGGTCAGCTGCTTGCCGAGCAGGTGCATGTGGGGGGCGACGCCGACGATCGTCGAGTCCACGGGGATCCGCTGGTCCCGCGTGTGGGTCGACTCGGCGTCCCCCGCCGCGATCGCGATGCCGCCGTGGGCGACGGGGAAGAGCGTGGTCAGGTTCGCCGGCTCCTCCCCCGCGGGGAGCGTCCAGAGGTGCAGCTCGGACCGGTCCGGCTCGCCGTCGCCGCTCAGCACCGCCGCGACGACGTTGTAGTGGACCTGCATGACGAGCTTGCTCCCCGCCTTGACGCGGACGGCGCTGTCGTCGCCCAGCTCGACCTGGGACGGGCCCGGCGCCCAGCCGCCGATCATCACCGCGCCGTCGTCGAGCCCCGCGTCGCCGAAGCAGGTGTAGCCGGGCCCCTCCTCGGCGGCGTCGAGGTCCTCCAGCGCGGGGCGGAGCTCGGCGGGGACCTCGAAGATGATGACGTGGTGCACGAGGTCGCGGCGGCCGGGGACGATGTCCTCCGCGACGACGAACGTGTCGGCTTCGAACTCGTGGTCGAGGATGAGGCAGCGGTAGTCGTCCTGGATCGACCCGTCGGGGAGGTAGCCGGGGTCGGGGACGAGCACGAGGTCGGCGTCCCGCAGGGGCTCGACGTCGGGCCGATCGGGGGCGACGTAGTCCGCGTCCTCCCCCATCCCGAAGCCGTCGTCCCGCCACGCGGCGAAGTCCGCGACGACGTCCGCGTCCAGCGCGAGGGAGTCCTCCACGTCCCGGCACTCGTCGACGTAGTGGTACGGCGGCATGGCCCCGGACTCCACCTGCGTCACGATCAGCGGCGCGATCGACGCCACCACCTCGGGGTCGTCCAGCGCGAACGGCGCGATCCCGCCGGCGACGTGGCAGCTCAGGCAGTGGGTCTCGACGTGGGCCCGGATCGTCCCCTGGTAGGTGACGGCGTCGGGGTCGGAGGGCTCGCACGCGGCGAGCAGGAGGAGGGCGACGAGAGCGGTTCGACGCATGGCGTCCTTTCGGGCCTTTCCGTGCGTCGGAAGGCATAGCACGGAAGTTTCTCCTTGAATTCGATGTCATTGGAATATATGCCTTAGGCATCTATGGACGAACGACAGTTCCTCGAGCAGTACGACCCCGGTGAGTTCGAGCGCCCCTCGGTGGCGGTCGACGTGGTCCTCCTCACCGTCCGCGACGGCCACCTGTGGACGCTCTTGTACCGCCGCACCGAGCACCCCGCGCTCGGCAAGTGGGCGCTGCCCGGCGGCTTCGTCGGCATCGAGGAGCCCCTCGGGACGGCCGCCGCCCGCCTCCTGGAGGCGAAGGCGAACGTGAAGGACGTCTTCCTCGAGCAGCTCTACACGTTCGGCAACCCCGCCCGGGACCCCCGCATGCGGATCATCTCGGTGGCGCACTACGCGCTGGTCCCGGCGGCGCTCTTCGACGGGGCGACGGGGCGCGAGGCGCGCGTCCACGTCGCCTGGGAAGGGGAGGCGGGGGGCCCGGCGCCGGCGCTGGACGACGACGGCGCGCCCCTCGACCTCGCCTTCGACCACCCCCGCATGCTCGGCCTCGCCGTCCAGCGCATCCGCGGGAAGCTGACCTACGTCCCCCTCGCCTTCGAGCTGCTGCCCCCTGCGTTCACGCTGCTGCAGGCCCGTCGCGTCTACGAAGCGATCCTGGGCCGCCCCCTCAACAAGGACTCGTTCCGCAAGACGCTGCTGGCGTCGGGCCTCATCGAGCCGACGGGAGACCGGTCGGTCGAGGGGCCCGGTCGTCCGGCGGCCTTGTACACCCGCGCCCGACCGATTGGAGAGCCCCATGGCTGACATCACCAACCTCCTGTTCTGGAACCACCTCCGCACCGAGGAGAGCTCGTTCGTCATCCACACCAAGCGCGGGAACGTCGTCCGCGCGGGCCGCGGCCTGAGCTTCTGGTTCGCGCCGCTGAACGCCTCGATCGCCGAGGTCCCGCTGGACGACCGCGAGCTGCCGATCCTCTTCCACGGCCGCAGCGCCGAGTTCCAGGACGTCACCGTCCAGGCGGTGGCGACGTGGCGTGTGGCGAACCCCAAGGCGCTCGCCCGCCGCGTGGACTTCTCGATCGACCTCGGCGACGGCACGTGGCTCAAGCAGCCGCTGGAGAAGATGTCGACGATGCTGACCGAGCTCGCCCAGCAGCTCGCGTGGGACTACCTCGCGCAGACGGCGCTGCAGGAGATCCTCGCCCACGGCATCGGCCCCATCCGCAACCTCATCCAGGAGGGGCTGACGGGGGACGCGAACATCGCGGCGATGGGGATCGAGATCGTCTCGATCCGGATCGCCTCGATCCGGCCCACGGCCGAGACCGAGCGGGCGCTCCAGACCCCGGCCCGCGAGCGCATCCAGCAGGAGGCCGACCGGGCGACGTTCGAGCGGCGGGCGCTGGCGGTGAAGCAGGAGCGCGCCATCGAGGAGAACGAGCTCCAGAACCGCATCGAGCTGGCCCGCCGGGAGGAGGTCCTGATCGAGCAGCAGGGCGCCAACGAGACGCGCCGGGCGACGGACGAGGCGGAGCACAAGCGGATCGAGGCGGAGGCCAAGGCGGCGCGGCTGCGGACCCACAAGGAGGCCGAGGCGGCGGGCATCCGGGCGGTCGAGATGGCGAAGGTCGAGGCCGAGCAGGCGTCGATCGACATCTACCGGGACCTGCCGCGGGACGTGATGATGGGGCTGGCGGCGCGCACGTTCGCGGAGAACGTCCCCCCCATCGCGCACCTCAACCTGTCGCCCGACGTCCTCGGCCCGGCGCTCAGCCAGATCGCCACGGCGGCGGCCGAGCACCTCGGCGGGACGGAGTCGTGATGGAACCCCGCGCGGTCATCGTGCACCGGGCCACCGAGCTGACGGGGCTGCTGCACGACCACGGGACGAAGGGGAAGGCGGCGTTCTTCCTCGAGACCCGGGGCCGCGACCTGGGGCTCGTGGAGCACCGCCACGAGCTCCAGGCGCGGGCGATGGGGTACGTCACGAAGGCGCTGCCCCGGCGCTGGCGGCGGGCGAGCGTGGAGCGTTCGGACCTGGACCGGTTCCTCTTCGAGCCCGGCGACCTCGTCGTCGCCGTGGGGCAGGACGGGCTGGTCGCGAACACGGCGAAGTACCTCGACGGTCAGCCGGTCGTCGGCATCAACCCGGATCCCTCGGTCAATGCCGGTGTCCTCGTCCCCCACGAGCCCCGGATGGCGCGGGAGGTGCTCGCGGCGGCGGCGGCGAACGAGGCGCCGATCCAGGCGCGGACGATGGCGGAGGCCCGAAGCGACGACGGCGTCCGCCTCGTCGCCCTGAACGAGCTGTTCGTCGGCCACCGCACCCACCAGTCGGCCCGCTACGACCTCGCCCACGGGGGGAGCTCGGTGTTCCAGAGCAGCTCGGGCCTGATCGTGGCGACGGGGACGGGCTGCACGGGGTGGGCGGCGAGCGTCCACCGGTGCCACCGCAGCGGCCTGGCGATGCCTGCCCCCACGGACCCGCGGCTGATTTTCTTCGTCCGCGAGGCCTGGCCGGGGCCGGGGTGCGACACCGACGTGGTCGAGGGCCACGTCCGCCCCGACCGCACCCTCCGCATCACGTGCCGCATGCCCGAGGGCGGCGTCGTCTTCGGCGACGGCATCGAGGGCGACTCGATCCCGCTCCGCTGGGGCCAGACGATCGAGATCACGCGCGCGGCGCGGCAGCTGAGGCTGGTGGCGTGATGGAGCAGGACTGGGTCATCGAGGGCGAGGCGTTCGTCGTCTACGACGTGCTGACCCCCGCCGAGTGCGTCGAGTACATCGCCGCGGCGGAGGACGAAGGCTTCCACGAGGCGCCCATCAACACCCGCCACGGCGTGCAGCGCATCCCCGAGGTCCGGAACAACGAGCGCGTGGTGGTGGACCGGGACGACTGGGCCGACCACTTCTGGGAGTGCTTCTCCGGGCTCGAGCTCCCCTACCTCAACGGCTGCGAAGCGTGCGGCGTCAACGAGCGCTTCCGCGTCTATCGTTACGAGCCGAGCCAGCGCTTCGCCCCGCACTACGACGGCCACTACGCGCGACCGGACGGCAGCGAGGTCAGCGGCTGGTCGATCCTGATCTACCTGTCGGACGACTTCGACGGCGGCGAGACGAGGTTCCTCCCCCCGGAGCCGCTGACGGAGGTCGTCCCCGAGCAGGGCATGGCCCTCTTCTTCCGCCACGACATGCTCCACGAAGGCGTCGAGGTAACCCGAGGCCGCAAGTACGTCCTCCGCACCGACCTGATGTTCCGCCTCGGCTGAGCACGAGGAGTCGCCATCCCCCGACGCCGCCGGACCCGCCCGGACCGCGCCGGGGATATCCGATGGGTGGGATCGGCGCGGCCCTTGGCAGGAGGAGGAAGGAAGGACCGTCGACGCCGGGGGAGGCGAACCTCTGGGGGACGTACGGACGACCCCTCGGTTGGGTTACGGGCGGCGCGGCGGGGTGGATCGGACGCGCTGCAGGAGCGCCAGCAGATCGTCGGTGGCGGCCTTGCAGACGTCCGTCGAGGCGTCGTTCAGGAACGCGTGCTCCGCGTCCTCGTAGGTCAGGAGATCGGTCGACAGCGACGCTGCGTCGCGCGCCTGCCGGAGGTTGACGGCCTGCTCGTAGGGGACCGTCGAGTCCTTCGTGCCGTGCAGCAGCGTCGCCGGGATCGGGAGCTTGTCGCGGTGCTGGGGAGAGGCCTCGGCGGGGTCCTGGCCGGCCAGCAGGAAGGGCCTGGCGAGGCCGCCGAGCATGCCGCTCAGGGCGGTGAAGTCGTACATCCCGAAGATGCCGACGAAGTGCGCGAACGTCGCCGGGTCGAGGCGCTCGGCCGCGCGGAGGCTCAGCGTGCCGCCCGCGGAGATGCCGAGGAGGACGACGTTGTCGAGGTCGAGGCCGAAGCGGCCGGCACCTTCCAGCCACCACCGGGCGGCGGTCTCGACGTCGTCGATCATGTCGTCCAGCCGCCCGCCCCGGAACACCTGGCGGTACGACGGCGAGCAGAGCGCCCAGCCGCGGGGGACGACGTGCGACGACAGCCACCGGACCGGCTTCATGCGGCGGTGGCCGCTGACGAACCCGCCGCCGTGGATGAGCAGGACCGACGGGTGGGGGCCGTCGCCGTCGGGGAGGTAGACGTCCGCCACCGGGGCCGTCCCCCAGCCCGCGCGCTGCTCCCGGTAGGCCGTCGCGTGGTGCGTCGGCAGCGGCGAGTCGAACTTGTCCGGCGTCCACAGCGTCCACAGGGAGCGGGCCAGGCCGAGGTAGGTCGTCACCATCGCCCCCTAGACACCGAGCGCCGCCGTCTCTTCCAGCTCCCGGGCGTTGGTCTCGGGGAGCCACCACAGGATGAGGGCCAGCGCGATGAGCGGGAACACGGCCGTGGGGATGATGGCGGTGGCCCAGCTCCACCGCGCCGCCGCGATGCCGATGCCGATCGGGGCGAGGACGTAGCCGATCCGGCCGATGAGGTTGTTCGTCCACGCGAAGGCGTCGCCGCGGTACTCCGTGGGGAAGAGCTCGGAGGTGAACGCGTTGAGGACGGGGAGGACGGACGACACGCCGAACACCGCGATCGTCATCACCGGGACCAGCGCCCACTTGTCGTCCAGTGAGTAGGCGAGGAACACGCCGATCGAGGTGGCGACGAAGATGACGACGGCGCCCTTGCGGCGGCCGACGACGTCGAGGAGCTTGCCCGCGAGGAACACCAGCGGGAGGGACGCGACCGCGGAGATCGTCAGGACCGTAGAGACGTCGCCCTTGGTCCAGTTCATGTCCGTCGTCGCGTGGATCTCGAAGAAGCTGACCGCCGTGTTGCTGCACGCGTAGGTCACGAACCAGATGAGGCCGAGCTGGTAGACGCGCTTGCGGTGGGGGGTCTCGAGGATGCGCGTGAACGGGTGCCGCGCCTCGGTCTTCCGCTCCTCGAAGCGCTTCGTCTCGCGCAGGTTGCGGCGGGCGAAGGCGAGCAGCAGGAGGGGGATGACGCCGACGAAGTAGACGGTCCGCCAGCCGTACTGCGTCGACACCATCAGCGGCATCAGGCCGGCGCACGCGATCGCGCCGAGGCTGCTGAACGCCTGGAGCACGCCGATGACCGTGCCGCGCCGGTCCGCGGGGTACTCCTCCGCGGCGTAGACCATGGCCGTCGCCCACTCGCCGATCAGGAAGATCCGCGCCGTGAACTGGCAGAAGGCGAACATCCAGACGTTGACGGAGAGGCCGGACAGGAAGGTGAACGTCGCGTAGCCGAGGATGGTCACGGACAGGACCGTCTTGCGGCCCCATCGGTCGGCCTGGCGGACGAGCAGCATGGCGACGACCGTGCCCGCGTTGACGAAGGCGAAGAGGTAGCCGATCGCCGGATCGCTGAGGTCCCACTCCTTCTGGAGGTCGCTCAGGATCAGCGTCAGGGCGAAGAAGTCGAACCCCTCGAAGAGCGTCGCCACGCTCAGGAAGACGAACAGCTTCAGCTGGTACGGGGTGTAGGGGGTCTTCTTCTCGGCCATCGAGCCGAGACTCTACCCCTGCGCGAAGTCCGCGAGCAGGTGGCGGCGCTGGAGGCTCCGCAGCTTGGCGAGCGCCTTGATCTCGATCTGGCGGATGCGCTCCCGGGTCACCCCGTAGTCCTTGCCGATCGCCTCCAGCGAGCGCTGCTCGACGCCGTGGAGGCCGAAGCGCTGGCGGAGGATGTCCTGCTCCTTGAGGGAGAGGCTGTCGAGCGCGACCTTGACCGACTCGTTGAGGTCCTCCTCGACGAGCCGATCCCCCGGCTGCTCGGCGTCCACCGCGGGGACGATGTCCGAGAGCGTGCTGTCTCCGTCCTCACCGATCGGCTTGTCCAGGCTGGTCGTGGGACGCGTCATCGCGAGGTGCTCGTCGAGCTCCTCGATCGTCATCTCGACGGCATCCGCCAGCTCCTGCCGGGTCGGCGCCTTGCCCGTGGCGGCGTGCAGCTCCCGCTGCTTCGCCTTGATGCGGCCGATGAGGTCGACCTTGTAGATCGGGACGCGGATCGTCCGTGACTGCGACTCGATGCAGCGGACGACCGCCTGCCGGATCCACCACGTCGCGTAGGTGCTGAACTTGAACCCGCGGTGGTACTCGAACTTCTCCGCCGCCCGCATCAGGCCGATGTTCCCCTCCTGGATGAGGTCCGACATCGGGACGCCGCGCCACTTGTACTGCCGCGCGATGGACACGACGAGGCGGAGGTTGCTGTTCACCATCTTGGCCAGCGCGGCCTCCCGCTCTTCGGGGGTGCCTTCCATGCACAGGCGCGCCGTCTCATACTCCTCGTCGCGGGACAGCAGGGCGTGGGTGCCCATCTCGCCGAGGTACTGGTCCAGGTTTCGATCCGACATTTCTGGACTAGTTTGGTCCATTATTTCAGGACGTCAACAATCTCCGACCTGAAGCTGGCTCTGATCGTCTTCGCGTCGTTCGTGGCGGTGCACCTCCTGTTGCTGCTCGGGACGTACGACATCTACGACTTGGAGGAGACGGAATACGGCAACGTCGCCGTGGCGATGCTCGACCGTCAGGTGGGGGTGACCGACTACGGGGACCTCCGGACCGACCCGAACGAAGGGGACGCCCTGATGAGCGGGGCGGGGCGGCGGCGGCGGACGATCTGGTCCGTCGAGCCGACCGTGGCGCCGTTCTTCGCGCTCCTCGGGACTTCGATGCTCTCGCTGAAGATCTGGGCGCTCTGCGGGGGCGGGCTGTGGGCCGCGATCTGGTTCCTGGTGGCGCGGCGGGTCACTCCGCGGGCGCCGCCGTGGGCCGTCGCGGCGCTCTTCGTCCTGCCGATCCCGCTCGTGCAGCGGGCCGCGATCTCGGCGACGTCCATCACCGCCCACCTGGGCTCCTCGGTGTGGCACGGGCTGGCGCTGCTGCTGGCGCTGATGGCGCTGGCGCGGCGCGAGGGATCGCCGGGGCCGCGGGCGGGGCTGCTGGTCGCGTCCGGCCTGGTCGCCGGGTGGGGGCTCCACTGCGGGTTCTCGCTGGCGCCGCTGCTGCTCGGGGTCGTGTTCGTCGCGTGGCGGGCGGCGCCGCTGTGGGGGGTGCCGACGTGGGCGGCGGGCACGGTGCCCGGGCTGGCCGTGCTGTGGACGTTCCGGGACACGTCGCGGGCGGGGGACGTCGACCTGATCACGCGCCTGACGGGGCTGTCCGAGGGGTCGACGGTCCGCGCAGAGGTCGCCGACACGGTCGTCGGGGCGCTCCTGTACTGGCCCGGGATCGCGAACTTCCACGTCACCCCGACGTCGTTCTACGACCCCGTCGCGTGCGCGACGTACGGCGTGGGGATGCTGGCGGTGGTCGCGGCGGGGCTGGCGTTCGGGCGGCGGCGGAAGCGGGACGGGGAGACGCTCCCCGCCGAGGCCGACACGACCGCCGCGCGGATCGCCTGCTGGCTCAGCTTCGTCGCCTTCTTCGGGGCGATGGTGCAGGCCGGGATGGTGCTCGACGCCGGCTTCTTCGACGGCCTCCGGTACCTCCTCCCGCTGGCCCCCGCGGCGGGGCTGGTGGCGGCGGGGGCGGCGTCGCGGCTGCCCCCCCGGACGGGCGCGATCGTCGTGGCGATCCTCCTCGCGGGGAACGGGGTCGGCTTCGCGATGGTGTTCTCGCCGACGGTCTTCCCTGCGCCGTGGGCGTCGCTCGCCGGCTACGAGCCGGTGGTGATGAAGGCGTGGATGACGGGGCCGCCGGCCGACGGGCTGGAGGCGGACCACGCGCGGCGGGCGCGGTGGTCGACGTGGGCGGGGACGAGCGCGGCGCGGCGGGGGCCCGAGGAGGCGGCGTCGGCGGAGACGCCGGGGGGCGGGAGCGTGGACCCGGTGGCGTGGCGGCGGGGGCTCGGGGTGGGGCTCGCGCTGGCCCACACCGGCGACGAGCCGTGGACGTTTGGCGGCGACGCGGCGCTGCTCGAGGGGGCGGCCTGGGGGACGGCCTACGCGGGCTGCTCGGCGCCGACGCGGAAGGCGCTGCTGGCGGCTCACCCGGAGCACGCGGCGGCCGTCTGGTACGGCATCGGCCGGGCCGACCTGTACTGCCGCAACTACGAGGGGCCGATGGCCGAGGAGGTCCCCGCGGAGCACCGGGCGGCGTTCGAGCAGGGGCTCCGCGACGCCTGGGCGATCGACTACGCCCGGCCGGGGACGGAGCCGCTGCCCGAGCTGCGGCCGCGGGTCCGGATCTATTGAGCGGGCCCGGACCGAACGCGCGCTGCCCGTGCGGGAGCGGGGCGAAGTACAAGCGGTGCTGCGGGCCGCTGCACCGGGGGGCGGCGGCGCCGTCGCCGGAGCGGCTGATGCGGTCGCGCTACTGCGCGTACGCGATCGGGGACGTCGCCTACATCGGGGCGACGCAGCGGGCGCCGTCGGACCCCGTCGGGGTGGCGGCGTTCTGCGCGGGGACGGAGTTCGGGGGGCTGGAGATCCTGGAGACGGGTCCCGACCACGTGACGTTCCGGGCGACGCTGCGCCAGGGCGGGCGGGACGCGTCGTTCACCGAGCGGAGCGTCTTCGCCCGGGACGGCGGGCGCTGGGTCTACGTCAGCGGGTCCTGAGCGCGCCGAAGCCGGTCCCCAGCGCGACGACGCCGACGAGGAGGTAGCCGCCGCAGGCCGTCGCGAGGAGCACGCGGAAGCCGACGTTGATGACCCACACCATCGCGAAGGTCGCGCCGGCGACGGACGAGAGCGTCGCCAGGCCGAACGTCATCGGGACGAGGGGCGCCCGGTCGCGGTCGGTCACCACGGCGACGCCGGCCGGGTAGAAGGTCCCGAGCACGGCGGCCAGCGGGGCGGGGAGGAGGAGGCCGACGACGGCCTTGACCGCCAGCGGGAGGCCGAGGGTGGCGCCGGTCGCGAGCTCGACGGCGATCAGGGTGACGGGGACGAGGGCGGCGGCGGCGAGGGCGAGGCGTCCGGCGGACGGCGTGGGCCCCGCCTCGCGGCGGAGCTGGAACCAGCGGGCGCCGGCGGCGTTGGCGAGGAGGAACGAGGCGAGGACGACGGCAATGGCCGACAGGGGGTTGCCGAGGAGGAGGTCCAGCTTCCCCATGAGCCCGATCTGCACGAGCATGTAGCAGACGCCGGTGCCCACGAACCAGAGCGTCGGGCCGGGAGGCATGCGGTGGCCGCCGCGGGGGCGGAGCTGGAACGCGGCGAACGTCGCCAGGGCCGCGAGCGTCGCCAGGATCAGGGTCAGGACCTTGATCCAGCTCATCGTCCACAGTCGGTCCTCGAAGCGCTCGCGATCGGGCGACGGGGTCCAGCCGGCGAAGTCGACGCGGCGGGGGTAGGGGCGGTCGTCCGTGGGGACCTCGATCGACGGGTCGATCGGCGCGCGGACCAGCGCCTCGATGGCCGGCTCGGGGTCGGTCATGCCGGGGCCCCAGCGGAGGAACGCCCGCTTCTGCTCCGTCTTCGGGGGGCGGGGGAGCTGCGTCCGGAGGGCGTCGGTGACGGCGGGGTCGAACCCCTCGGGGCGGTAGTACATCCGCCGCAGCGTCCGCGTCTCCTTCCAGCGGCCCGTGAGGAGGACGGCGTCGGCGAAGGGGACGTCGCCGCCGCGGGCCGCGTGGATCCGCTTGAACGCCTCGAGCTTGTGGTCGATGTCCTGGCTGTTGAAGCAGACGACGCCGCCGGGGGCGAGGTGGTCGACGTAGGCCTCCATCGCCTCGCGGGTGTCGAGGAACTTACGGCTGTGGCCGGTGCGGGTGCTGAACAAGGCGCCGTTGTTGGCGACGTAGATCAGGTCCCAGACCGCGTCCGTGCGGTCGAGGTAGCCGCGCCCCTCGGCGAGGACGAGCTCGATCCCGTCCCGGGCGAGGAAGTCGTCGAGGCGGGCGCCGCGCCGGGCCCGGGCGAGGCGGTCGACCAGCGGGTTGATCTCGACGCCGGTGATCGCGAGCCGCCCCCGGAAGTAGCGGTCGAGGAGGACCATGTTGGAGCCCGCGCCGGCGAACATGACAAGGGCCGTGCGGGCGTCGGGCGCGACCAGCCAGGCGAGCCCCTCGCCGCTGCGGCCGACGCGGGGGGGAGCGCCGTCGAGCTCCTCGGCCCGGTAGCCGCGGAGGCGGACGTTGCTGATGCCGTCGTCGTGGACGAGGTGGACGCTGCGGCGGCCGTCGGGCTCGACGAAGTCGAGGACGCCGACCCGGCTGAGGTCGTTCCACGCGGACGCCTGCCCCTCGATGGTCTGCCCGGGTCGGCCCAGCGGGTTGCCGAGGACGTGGGCGGAGGGCCGGGCGGTGAAGACGAGCTCCGCGGCGGCAGCGACGACGAGCCCGATCGCGGCGACGGCGAGCGCGGCCCGGAGCGGTCCGGAGGTCGGCGCGGCGGGGCGGGGGGCGCCGACGGCGGCGACCGCCACGGCGGCGGCGGCGACGAGGCCGAGCGTGATCTCCATCCCGGCGAGGCGGAGGAGGACGGGGGCGGCGGCGCAGGCGAGGGCGGAGCCGGCGAGGTCGAGGGCGTAGAGGCGGCCGAGGCGGTCGGCGCCGGCGCGAAAGGCGAGGGACAGCACGACGCCGGCGAGGGCGTAGGCGGGGAGGAGGCAGCCGGGGAGGGCGAGGATGCGGGTGACGGCGGACGAGGGGTCCTGGTCGCCGTGGTGGACGAGGCCGAGGGGGCCGTTGAAGAGGGCGAAGATCGCGAGCAGTCCGAGGACGACGGCGGCGGCGAACGCCCCGGACGCGCGGCGCAGCGCCCGGTCGGGGTCGGCGGCGTCGGGGGTCCAGTGGAGGAAGAGCGCGCCCAGGGCGAGGCCGAACATGGCGACGGGAATGGTCAGGAACGCGCTGACGTCGCCCAGCATGAAGGGGAACACGCGCGCGAGGAGGAGCTCGAGGCCGAGGACGCAGAAGGCGGTGCCGGAGACGACGGCGGCGAGGGTGGCGCGACCCATGGGCCGCGCTGACTACCACGCGGGGTCGGCGGGGTCGATTCGGTACAGGCCGCAGTCGGTGGCGACGAGGAGGCGGCCCTCGTGGTCGGTGGCGAGGTCGCGGGCCTCGCCGCAGAGGGCGAGCCGGCGGCGGTCGCGGGGATCGGCGGCGGCGTAGGACCAGAGCACGCCGGTGTAGGCGGCGGCGGCCCAGACGCGGTCGTGGACGGGGTCGTAGGTCATCGCCCGGACGCCGAAGCTCGCCCGCACGCGGCCGACGGTGGCGAGGGTCTCGGGGTGGAGGCGGAGGATCTGGCCCTCGACGAAGCGGCCGACCCAGAGCGCGGGCGGGTCGGGGACGGCGGTGACCGTCCAGTTGAAGGGGCCGAGGAGGCGGCGGGCGGTCTCCTCGCCGGACGGCCAGTCCCACGCGACGATGCGGGGGTCCTCCCACAGGGAGACGCCGACGAGGCGGTCGTCGCGGGCGAAGGCGCCGGTCTCGAGGCGGTTGGAGAGGGAGATCTCGGCGACCTTGCGGCGGGTGAGGGGGTCGAGGCGGTCGACGCCGGCGCGGTTCTCGCAGCCGATGAGGACGTCGTCGCTGCCGGGCACCGGGATCCAGGACGACGCCCAGCAGTTCGGGAGCGGGATGTAGGCGGGCGGGTCCTGCCCCGGGGCCAGCCGGCGGGGGCCGTCGGCGCCCTCGATGGCGAGGAAGACGAGGCGCGCCTCGGGGGTGGAGGAGGACGTCACGGCGACGTACATCGCCCCGGCGGCGTCGGGGCCGCCGAGCTCCTCGACGTGCTCGACGCCGAGGCCGACGAGGTCCCACCGGGAGACGGTGCCGTCGGCGGCGACGTGGCCGACCTCGCGCTTGCAGCGGTCGGTCCAGAAGACGCCGCCGTCGTCGCGGACGACCATGCCGAACCCGCACTGGACGTCGGCGAGGCGCTCGACGCCCGGCGGCAGGGAGGCCGGCTGCGTCCACATCGTCACCGTGAAGCCGCGCGCGAGGCAGAGGCCGGACCAGAGGACGAGGGGGATCAGGACGGCGGCGATCTGGCGGGGGTCGAGGACGGCGGCGTCGGGGCGCTTCGGCAGGCGGCGGCCGATCGCCCACGGGCCGAGGCCGGCGGCGAGGACGAGGAGGCCGGCGGCGCTGAGCCCGCTCGCGAGGCGGAGGCCGGGGGCGGCGAGGAGGCCGGCGGCGACGACGGCGACGAGGACGGCGGCGGCGAGGCCGCGGGCGACGGACCGGAGTCGGGCGGGGC
>CAYFOA010000173.1:0-12820 GCA_964344575.1 uncultured Rickettsiales bacterium
ACGGCGACATGGGGGCGCCCCTGGGGTACCGCCTCCAGATCGACGACGGCGCGCTGACGACGTACGAGTGGGACGAGCCCCTGGGCGAGGCGGGGACCATCTCCCACTCCCAGCAGATCGCGCAGTCCGACCTCCCCCGGGGCACGACCCACGAGTTCAAGTTCACCGTCCGCGACGACGCCAACCACTGGTCCGAGGAGGCCGCGGTCGTCTGGACCATCCCCGCGAACCCGGACATCGACGAGTGCTGAGCCTCGGCCCGGTCGAGCTCCGGTCCGTCGCCGTCCTCGCCCCGATGGCGGGGATGACGGACGTGGTGTTCCGGCTGTTCTGCAAGGAGCAGCGGTGCGGGCTCGTCTACACCGAGCTGGTCAAGGCGGACTGCCTGCTGCGGGGCGAGCGGCGGTCGCGGCGGCACGCGTCGACGACGCCCGAGGAGCACCCCGTCGGCGTGCAGCTCTATCACCACGAGCCGGAGGTCCTCGCGGCGGCGGCGGCCTGGGTCACGGAGCACATCGACTGCGAGCTGATCGACCTGAACATGGGCTGCCCCGTGCCGCGGGTGGTGACGCGGGGGGCGGGGGCGGCGCTGATGCGGGACCCGCCCCTGGTGGAGCGGCTGGTCCGGGCGGTCGTCGACGCGACGCACCTCCCCGTCACGGCGAAGACGCGGTCGGGGTGGGACGACACGGAGCTGAACGCGGTCGAGGTCGCGAAGGCGGTGGAGGCCGGGGGCGGGGTCGCGATCGCGGTCCACGCGCGGACGCGGGCGCAGCGGCACGAGGGGCCGGTGGACTGGCGGCTGCTCGCGGACGTGGTGGAGAACGTCTCGATCCCCGTGATCGGCAACGGCGGCATCCTCGAGCCGGCCACGGCGCTGGCGATGCGGGCGCAGACGGGGGTCGAAGCGGTGATGGTGGGCCGCGGCGCGCTGGGGAACCCCTGGCTCTTCGCCGCGATCGACGACGCCTGGCACGGCCGCGAGCCGACTCCGCCGACGCTCCAGGACCGCCTCGACCTCGTCCGCCGCCACGTCGACGCCGCCGAGGCCGCCAACCTGAAGTGGGCCCGCAAGGACAAGGAGCGGCAGACCGCCCGCGCCCAGGCCGCCCGCTACGTCCGCGGCCACCTCGTCGGCTACGTCCGCGGGGCGCCGGGGGAGCGGGCCTTCCTCCGGAAGCTGAACGCGCTGGTCGAGACGGACGAGATCGTGGCGGCGGTGGAGGCCGCGTGGACGGGTTCGTCCGGTCCTACCGGATCGTCTAGTATTCGCCGTCGCTCGCTGGAGGATGAATGCGCGTTGTCTTGATCGCCCTGACCGCCCTGTGCCTGGCCCTCCCGGCCGCCGCCCTGGCCCACCACCACCACGCCGACGACGACGACCGGATCGCGGCGAAGGGGAAGAAGAAGAAGGGCAAGAAGGGCAAGAAGGCCGCCGAGCCCGAGACGCCGCCGCCGCCGCCGCCGGACGCCGACGGCGACGGGATCCCGGACGAGTCCGACGCCTGCGCCGACGCCGCCGAGGACGTCGACGGGTTCGAGGACGAGGACGGCTGCCCCGACGAGGACAACGACGGTGACGGCCTCGCCGACGCCGAGGACGGCTGCCCCGACGAGGCCCCCGAGGGGGACGACGCCGACGGCGACGGCTGCACCGACCCGCCGCCCGTCATCTCCCCGATCGACGCGGCCCTCGAGCTGCTCGACGGCACCAAGGTCAGCGGCCGCGTCGTGCGGATCGTGGCGGTCGACGAGGACGAGCCGGACTCCGCCCCGGAGGAGCCCGCGACGTTCGACGTCATCGTCGACGACGTCCACGAGTACTCGACCTCGTGGGACAACCTCCGCGCGCTGAAGTCCGAGAAGGTGAAGTTCACCGACGCCGTCGACTGCTACTCCGAGGGCGTCCAGGAGCTCGGCGAGGCCCCGCTGTGGGAGTGCACGCTCAAGCACCCCACCGTGGTGACGCTCGCGTCCGCCGAGAAGAAGGGGACGCACCGCTTCCTCGACCGGAAGATGAAGCGGCTCGACTTCGTGTTCGACGAGGGGATGACCTGCGAGGGCGCGAGCTGCGAGGACATCGGCGAGGACTCGACCGTGTCGCTCTACCTCTACAAGCTCATCGCGCTCGAGCAGAACGAGGACGAGACGGGCGCCGTCACGTCGCTGCAGACGCGCCTCCGGGCGATGCAGAAGCAGCAGATCAAGAAGGGCAGCCTGACCCCGGCCCCCACGCCCGAGCCGGCGGAGGAGTAGGCCCTGGGGCGGGCGCGCCGCGCGCTGGCGGTCCTCGCGTTCGCGGGGATCCTCGGGGGGGCGGCCCCGGCCGCGGCGCAGTCCTGCGATCTGACCCAGCAGCCGGGCGAGATCCCGGGCCTCACGCAGGGCCAGTTGGACGATCCCGACACGCTCGCGGCGCGCGAGACCTGCCGCGACGCCGTCGCCTACGTCGATGACTTCGCGCGCCAGTTCGCCGCCGCCGGCGGAGGCGGCGCCGTCGACGAGTTCGAGGCCATGTTCGCCGTCGCCCCGCGCCGGTTCGCCGCCGAGGCGGGGGCCTGCGCCGTGGCCGTCGACAAGCTGGGCGCGACCTGCCCCCAGGCGGTCCTGAGCGCCGAGTCCGACCGGCTCCGCGCCCTGTACGACGCCCTCTACGACGCCGCCCGGGCGTTCGCGGAGGACCGCCCCACCGAGGAGGTCAACGGGAAGATCCGGACCTACGAGGCCGCGCTCGCCGAGTGGGTCGACTGGCTGGCGCTCTCGTCGGCGTTCTGGAACGGGGACCAGCTCCCCCGCCGGGAGCGGACCTGCCTCGTCCGGGAGCGCGAGGAGGCGGCCGCCATCCGGGCGCAGCTCCTCCGGCTCGCGGTCACCGCCCCCGAGGAGCGGCTCGAGTCGGAGCTGGAGACCGTCCGCATCCGCATCGAGCAGGCGCCCGCGGAGCTGACCCGGTGCGAGCTCGCGGGCGAGGCCGAGGCCGTCGACGCGCGCCTCCTGCGGGACACGTTCGCGGTCTACGGCGGCCTCCTGGAGGCGCTCCAGGCGGGCGACGACGCGGCCGTCCGGGAGGCGCTGGGGCGGGAGCAGCAGCTGGCGGAGCGGGCGGCGCGGTGCCGGGCGGAGCACGCCGCGGGCGAGGTCAGCGAGGACTGCGCGCCCTGAGCCGACGACGCCGCGGTCGGGCCGTCAGGTCGTCAGCCGCCGGTAGATCGCGGGGAGCCGCGCGGGGAGCGCCGTCACCGAGTCGATGATCGCGTACCGCACCTCGCCGTAGAGGTCGCGCAGGTAGTCCTCCCCCTCGGGGTCGACGGTGATGCAGAACGGGTGGACCTTCTGCTCCAGCGCCTCGCGCAGCGCCATCCGGGTGTCCGCCTGGGCGTAGGACGCCTGGTAGAGGTCGCAGCCGCAGTCCAGGGGCTTGCCGTCGGACAGCAGGATCAGCAGCCGGGTCTTCGCCTCGACCCGCAGCAGCCGCTCCGTCGCGTGCCGGATGGCGGCCCCGTCGCGGTTCTCCATCCGGTACGTCATCGCCCCGATGCGGCCGCGGGCGGCGTCGTCGAGCCGCTCCTCGAAGTCCTTGAAGACGTCGAACGTGACCATCTGCCGGCCGCGCCCGCTGAACCCGAAGACGGCGTACCGGTCCCCGAGCGCCTCCAGCGCCTCGCTCATCATGACGAGGCTCTCCTTCTCGACCTCGATGACGGACTTGCCCGTGTCGCCGACGAGCTCGCGGGTGGACGCGGACAGGTCGACGAGGAAGGCGACGGCGACGTCCCGCGTCTTGTGGTGGCGGCGGAGGTAGACGCGGCCGTCCGAGGGCCGCCCCGCGCGCATGTCGACGAGGTCCTCGACGAGCGCGTCGAGATCCAGCTCGTCGCCGTCGCGGGCCTTCCGCTCGCGGCCCAGCCCGGTGGGGCGGAGCATCTGGAACTCGCGCCGGAGCCGCCGCAGCATGGGGCCGTGCTCGGCGAGGACGGACTCCACGAAGGCGGACGCGTTGCCGTTGGCGCGCCGCTCCCAGACCGAGCACCAGCGGGGGCGGTAGTCACCGATCTGCTCGTCCCACTCGGGGTAGCGGGCGACCTGGACGCCGGGCGGACGCTCGATCCCCTGCCCCGTGCCGCCGGCCTCCTCGCGCCCCGAGCCGCGGCGGAGCGACTCGCGGAAGCCCTCGAGGAGGTTCCGCTCCAGGGTCCGGTCGGGGATCTCGGGGTCGACCTCCAGCGCCGCGAGGATCTCCCGCAGCGACACCGGGACGCCGCGCGCGTCCAGCGCCCGCTGGATGGCCTTGGCCCGCTCCAGCAGCTCGTCGGCCTCGGCCTTGGCGACGTCGTCGATGATGTCGCCGCCGAAGAACCGGCCGCCCGCGGGGGGGGAGCCGCCGCCCGCCTCGCCGCCGGCCTCACCGCCGCGGCCGGCGCCGCCGGGGCCGTCGATCGCGAAGGAGTCGTCGCCCGGGCCCGGCATCCCCTCCCCCTCCTCGCCGGCCCCCGCGGGGGCGACCATGACGCCGAACGAGGGCGGCGCCTCGGGGGGCTCGGGGACGCCGCCGGGCTCGCCCTCGCCGCCGACGAGGCGGTAGAGCAGCACCGCTGCGCCGGCGCTGTCCTGGACGCCGGCGCCGGGGTGGCGGAGCGCCTGGAGGAGGTAGCTCGCCTCGCGGAAGCGGCGGAAGGCGTCGCCCTCGGGGAGCTCGTCGCCGAACCAGAGCGACCGGCCGAGGAGCTCGATCATGAGGTCGGCCCCCTGGAGGGAGTCGAGGTCGGGGCGGAGGCGCTGGTCGTGGACCGACATGGCGTCGATGTCGCGCGCCAGGCCGGGGTACTCGCGGCGGAGGCAGGCGTCGACGCGGAGGTCCTCGGCGAAGAGGAAGAGGCGCCTGGCGAGGTCGGGATCGGGGAAGCGGGAGGCGTAGACGAGGACGCGGTTGCCGAGGTCGGGGGGCTCCTCGTCGGGGTCGGCGGACAGCTCGATGGGGTCGAGGCCGGGGATGGCGTGGGGGAGCAGGTCGAAGGTCCCGAACTCGATGCGGCCGACCTCGTGGGCGACGGCGACCTTGAAGAGGCGGAAGTTCTCCTCGTCGGTCTCGAACCGGTCGAGGCGGGGGACGAGGAAGATGTGGGAGCCGTCGGTGACGGCGACGGCGCCGTCGGGGAGGGCGACGCCCTCGGGGAGGTCGGAGGTGGGGCGGACCTGGACGCCGCTGCCGAGGTGGGCCTCGGCGTACAGCTGGAGGGTGCGGGCGACGCGGGCGAGCGGCAGCCCCTCGCGCTGGGAGTCCCACGCCTCCTGGCCGGCGCGGCTCTCGCGGAGGAGGAAGGAGCGGGCGACGGACTCGTTCCGGGCGGCCTTGCTGAGGGCCTCCTCGAGGAAGGAGGCGAGCCCTTCGGGGGTGCCTTCTTCGAGGAGGGCGCGGACGGTGGGGAGGGCGGCGAGGCCGAGGCCGGGGTGGCGGCGGCAGAGGTCGGCGAGCGCGGTGACGATGCGGAGGCGGGGGCCGCGCTCGACCACCTTGGTGGCGCACTCGGGGAGGACGCGGGCGAGCTGGCGGGCGAGGGTCCGGTCGGCCTGGACGGCGCGGGCGACGGCTTCGCCGACCCAGTCGACGGAGTCGGGGTGCTCGCGGACGAGATCGCCGAGGGCATCGGCGAGGACGGCGGCGGCGGCCCAGTCGCGGCGGGCGACGAGCAGCACGGCGCGGCGCATGACGGCGAACGAAGAAGGAGGCAGCCCCTCCCGCGCCTGGGCGAGCGCCCGGGTGACGTCGGCGGCGGCCTTGGCGTGCTCGACGGGCGACTCCCGGATGCGCTGCCGGGCCATCACGAGCAGCTCGGCGGCGTCGCCGACGCTCAGCCCGCCGAGGCGATCGCGCAAGCCCTTCGGGTTCTTCTTGCCGTCGTCGCTCACGGGGACATTGTAGGTCGGGTTGGGGGATCTGCCTGGGCGGGATGGGGTGGGCTCTCTCGCAGCGATCGCAGCGAGCAACGATCGCGGCGGGGTGATCTGGGCGGGGAGATCGTCAGATGCCGGGGGCGTTCGGATCTCTTGTTCTCGCGCAAAGGCCGCAACGCCGCAAAGAGGCTGGTCTGGGGCGGGCGATCGCCAGATTCCGGATCGCTGATCGGGTCTTGGGGTCCAGCAGGCCCGCCGTCCCTGCGCGATCGGCTGCCGGGCTCCCTTGGTCTGCTTGGCGAGGCCGCTGGACGCGGCCCTTTGCTTCCTTTGCGTAGCGAGTCCCGGACGGACGAGCCCAACCAGATCGCGAGCAGGACGCCGCGGCTCTCGCGGGGATCGGGTCGCGGGGGCCGATCGATCGCCCCGCGTCGGTTCGCTAGAAGAAGTCCCTCACCACTTCCAGCATCGACCGCTGCAGGTCGGCGTCGTCCGTCAGCGGCTGGACGATGGCCGCCTCGCATGCCGCGCCCGCGTCGACGCCGCTGGCGATGAGGCGGCCGGCGTAGATCAGGAGGCGCGTGGAGACGCCCTCCTCCAGGCCGTGGTTCTTCAGCTTCCGGATCTTCGCCGCGACGCGGACCAGCCGGCTCGCCGTCTCGGGATCCGTGCCCGCCTCGTGGGCGACCACCTCCGTCTCGATGTCCCGCTCCGGGTAGTCGAAGCTGATCGCGATGAACCGCTGCCGCGTCGACTGCTTCAGGTCCTTCAGGACCGACTGGTAGGCCGGGTTGTAGGAGACGACGAGCATGAAGTCGTCCGGCGCCGAGAGGACCTCGTTCCGCTTCTCCACGGGCAGGATCCGGCGGTCGTCCGCCAGCGGGTGGATCACGACGAGGCTGTCGTTGCGCGCCTCCACCACCTCGTCGAGGTAGCAGATGCCGCCGAGCTTGACCGCCAGCGTCAGCGGGCCGTCCACCCACACCGTCTCGCCGTCCCGGAAGAGGTACCGCCCCACGAGGTCGCTCGCCGTCAGGTCCTCGTGGCACGCGACCGTGATCAGGGGCCGCCCCAGCATGTGCGCCATGTGCGAGACGAAGCGCGTCTTGCCGCACCCCGTCGGCCCCTTCAGGAGCGCCGGGATGCGGCCCTTCGCCGCCTGCTCGAAGAGCGCCACCTCGTCGCCCGTGGGGACGTAGTAGGGCTCCTCCTTGACGAGGTACTGATTTCGGACCTTCTTCGACGCCATCAGGTGCAGAACTCCTCGATCGCCGCGCGGTACAGCTCCGCGGCGGCCTCCAGCGCGTCCAGCTCGACCCACTCGTCGACCCGGTGCGCCTGCGCGATCTCGCCGGGGCCGCAGACCACCGTCGTCGCCCCCATCCGGTTGAACATCGGCCCCTCCGTGTAGAACGGCACCGTCGACGGATCGAGGCACGTCGTCTCCGCCAGGAACCGCGTCAGCCGCGCGTCGTCCGACGTCCGGAAGGGCGCGTCCTGCTCGACGTGGCCGACCTCCGCCGTCACCCCCGGGACCGTCGCCGCCGCCGCCGCCACCGTCGCCCGGAGCTGCGCCACCAGCGCGTCCGTGTCCGTCCCCGGGAGCGGCCGCGTCTCGATCGAGAACGTCGCCGCCTCCGGGACCACGTTCCGGGCCGTCCCCCCGCTCAGCACCCCGATGTTCATCGTCGTGTACGGGGGCGTCAGCCCGCAGGAGGGATCCGGCGCCCCGCGCCACTCCTCGCCGAGCCGGAGGAGCGCGTCCACCGCCCGCGCCGCCGCGTGGACCGCGCTCGCCCCCTGGGACGGATCGGAGCTGTGGCAGGGCGTCCCCTTCAGCGTCGCCACCGCGGTCACGTACCCCTTGTGGAGCGTCACCGGACGCAGCCCCGTGGGCTCGCCGATGATGCACTGCTCCACCTCCAGGGGCGCCGTCGCCTCCAGCAGCTTGGCGCCGTGGCACCCGATCTCCTCCTCGAACGTGAACGCCAGCACGAGCGGGTCGAGCAGCGCCGTCCGGTCGGTCGCCTCCACCGCGCACAGCATCGCCGCGATGGCCCCCTTCATGTCGCACGTCCCCCGCCCGTAGAGCTTGCTCCCGGACCGCTCCGGGGACGTCGTCGCGCGCATCGACGCGTCCCACGGGACCGTGTCGCTGTGCCCCGCGAGCGCCAGCCCCCCGGGACCGTCGGGGCCGAACCGGGCGATCAGGTTGACCTGGCCGGCGTCCCCGGGCTTCCGCTGCAGCGTGATCCGCGCCCCCAGCGGCTCCAGCAGCTCGGCGACCCGCGCGAGGCAGGGCGCGTTGCTGCGGCTGGAGACGGTGTCGAAGGAGACGAGCTCCTCCGTCAGGCGGACGGGGTCGAGGGGCACGGCGGGCCGGATCCTACTCCGGCGGCGTGTCGACGCCCCGCATCTCCACCTGCTCGTCCTGCTCGAGGATCGTGAACTCGACGCGGCGGTTCCGCTCGCGCCCCTCCTCGGTCTTGTTGGTGTCGATGGGGCGGGCTTCGCCGTAGCCGACCGCGATGAGCCGGTCGGGCTCGATGCCGGCCTTGACGAGGTGCCGCATGATCGCGGACGCGCGCTTCTCGGACAGCTCCTGGTTCGACTTGTCGCTCCCCTTGTCGTCCGTGTGCCCCTCGATCCGGATCTTCCGGATGCCGGGGTTGTCGCGGAGCGTCTGCTCGACCGCCTCGAGCACCGGGTAGCTGCGGCGGAGGATGCGGTCCTTGCCGAAGACGAAGAGGATCTTCTCGAGGATGACGATCTTCTCGCCTGTGACCACGGCGATGACGTCGTCGGGGCAGCCGTCGTCGTCCTTGAACTCGTTGAAGTTCTCCGGCCGGTCGGGGCACATGTCGTCCCCGTCGGCGATGCCGTCCTCGTCGTTGTCCGGGTCGGGGCAGCCGTCGTCGTCCTGCCAGCCGTCGGCGTCCTCGGCCACGTTGGGGCAGTTGTCCTCGCCGTCGGCGATGCCGTCGCCGTCGTTGTCCGCGTCGGGGCAGCCGTCCTCGTCCTCCCAGCCGTCCAGGTCCTCGGGGTCGTTCGGGCAGCTGTCGCGGCTGTCCTCGATGCCGTCGCCGTCGTTGTCCGCGTCGGGACAGCCGTCGGCGTCCTCGAAGCCGTCGGCGTCCTCGGCGTCGTTCGGGCAGGCGTCGTCGCCGTCGGCGATGCCGTCTCCGTCGTTGTCGGGGTCGGGGCAGCCGTCGGCGTCCTCGAAGTCGTCGAAGTCCTCGGGCTCGTCGACGCACTCGTCGTCGTTGTCGAGGATCCCGTCGCCGTCGGTGTCGGCGGGCGGCGCCCACGCGATGCCGCCGAAGAAGCGGACTGCGGGGGTCCCCACGCCGGCGGTGAGGCCCGGCCCGAGGCCCGCGATCACGTCGAGCTTGGGGTGGACCCGGAACCGCCCGGACACCAGCAGCTCCAGCGGGCTGTGGGCCACGCCCCGGCCGACGTCGCTGGGGAGCTGACGCAGCCCCGGGCCGACGATCCCCTTGCCGTTGAGCTCGAGCATGACGTCGACCTTGTCGGGGACGGGCGCGAAGCCGATGCCGAGGCTGTAGAGCAGCTCGTCGTCGGCGGCGACGTTGTTCCCGACCTGGGCGTAGGACGGCTTGAAGCGGTAGCCGAAGTGCCCCGCGAGGCGGAGGCGGCCGTCGAGGAAGTGGCGGCCCACGGCGAGCTTGAGGCCGAAGGTGGGCAGGCCCGACGTCAGGAAGATGTTCGGGTTCCCCGTCGGGAACGTGACGAAGGGGATCACCCCGAAGTCGACGAAGTGCTTCTCCTGGTGCAGCGGCGCGAACCGCCCCTCGAGCCAGATGTCGCCGAGGCTGAAGACGCGGTTGGGGCCGCTCCCGCCGCCGACCTCGCCGAGGCCGTCGCCCACGGCGGCGAACTGCATGAACGCCATCGACAGGTCGACCTCGACCCAGTCGGTGATCGCGAACCCCGCGCGGGCGTGGCCGGCGAACACGAAGTCGAGGATGCCGACCTGCCGCTGCAGATCGACGTCGGTCTTCTCGAGGGGGCGTACGGCGGCGTTGAGGACGATGTCGAAGCCGAACTTCTTCGCGGGGAGGATGCGGCCGTCGTGGGTGACGACGAAGCCGCGGTAGCTGCCAACGGGGGTGAAGTTCTGCGCGTCCAGGCTCGCCTGCTGCCCCCAGGCCTCGGTGGCGCACATCGCCGCCACGAACAGTCCGACAACCAACAGTCTCCGCATGGCCCGCCTCCTGCTTCTGCGGGCGACAGGATACCTGACCGCTTGCGATCGCCGCGCGCATCCGCAGGATGGGCCGCATGGCGCGCCACTTGTTCGACCACCGCGATCACCCCGTCGTCCGCGTCGAGGGGCGGGACGCGATCCGCTTCCTCCACAACATGCTCAGCAACGACGTCAGCGGCCTGCAAGACGGCCAGGGGCGGTGGGCGACGTTCAACAACGCCCAGGGGCGGACGCTGAGCGACGTCCGGCTGCTCCGGCTGGGGAAGAAGGAGCTGCTCGCGATCCTGGAGCCGGGGGCGCGGGACGCGTTCGTGGACGGGCTCGACCGGTTCGTGATCAGCGAGAAGGTCTTCTTCGAGGACGCCGGGCTGGAGCTCGCGGTGGTGGTCGGCGACGAGCTGACGGACCTCGCCCCCGACCTCCCCGCGCCGGGGCTCCTGAACCACGGCCTCACGACGATCGGGGGGGCCGAGGTGCGCGTCGTGTGGCTCGACCGGAGCGGGCGGGAGGCGCGCGACCTCGGGCTCCTCTTCGCGCCCCCGGACGGCGACGCGGTGCGGGCCGCGCTGGGGCTGGAGGCGGGCGATCCCGACGCGCTGGAGGCGGCCCGCATCGAGGCGGGGCAGCCCCGCTTCGGGATCGACTTCACCGAGGAGAACATCCCCCTCGAGGCGGGGCTGAAGGACCGGGCGATCTCCTTCACGAAGGGCTGCTACATCGGCCAGGAGGTGATCTGCCGGATCGACTCGATGGGGTCGCCGAAGCGGAAGCTCGTGCGGCTGGCGCTGGACGGCGACCGGCCCGCCCCGCGGACGGAGCTGACGAAGGACGGCAAGGTCGTCGGCTGGATCACGTCGGTCTCGCCCGCGGCGCCGGTGGCGCTGGGGTACGCGAAGAAGCGGAGCAACGACGTCGGCACGGCGCTGACGTACGAGGGCGGCGCCGCGACGATCGCGGCCGTCTGCTGACCGTCCCCCCCGCGGCGGTCACCGCTCCGCGAGCACCGCGATCGACCCGTCCGGCGCGCCGGGGGCCGCCTCGCCCTTGAGCGACGCGATCTCCGCCTCCATGGCGGTCAGGCGCTGCTCGAGGCGGTCGATCTGGTCGCTCTGTTCCAGCCGCGCCTGGTCGACGTTCATCACCATCGTGTCCGTCGACAGGAACAGCAGGTACGTGTTGAGCATGAGCAGCCCCATCACGGCCACGAGGACCGTGAGGCGGGCCATCCAGCTGCGCCGCTCGGTGCGGCTTCTCCAGTAGCCGAGTTGGCTGACGTCGGGATCGACTTCGGTCATCCGGCACCTCCTCTCCTCACCCGGATCCGATCCTCGCGCGGACGCGACGTGTGATCCAGTGGAAGTCCGGGTACATTCCGCGCCCCCGCCACGGAGGTCCCATGTCCAACGGTTTCGCCCGCGTCCCCACCCCCGTCAACGAGCCGGTCCGCAGCTACGCGCCGGGGAGCCCGGAGCGGGCGTCGATCAAGGAGACGCTGGCGTCGATGCTCGCGGACCCGATCGAGATCCCCGTGGTCGTCGGGGGGAAGGAGATCTTCACGGGGAACACGACGACGGCGGTCTGCCCGCACGACCACGGGACGGTGCTGGCGACCGTCCACCAGGCCGGGCCTTCCGAGGTCGCGGCCGCGATCGAGGCGGCCGACGCCGCCTGGGGGGAGTGGTCCGAGATGGGCTGGGAGGCGCGCGCGTCGGTCTTCCTCAAGGCCGCCGAGCTGCTCGCGGGGCCGTTCCGGGACCTGCTCAACGCGTCGACGATGCTGGGGCAGAGCAAGACCGTGTACCAGGCGGAGATCGACTCGGCCTGCGAGCTGATCGACTTCCTCCGCTTCAACCCCTTCTACATGACGGAGATCTACGGCGAGCAGCCGGGGTCGGCGCGCGGGATCTGGGACCGCGTCGAGTACCGGGCCCTGGAGGGGTTCGTGTTCGCGGTGACGCCGTTCAACTTCACGTCCATCGCGGGGAACCTCAGCTCCGCGCCGGCGATGATGGGGAACACGGTGGTGTGGAAGCCGGCGTCGAGCTCGCTGCTGTCGGGGTGGTACCTGCACAAGCTGTTCGAGGCGGCGGGGCTGCCCCCAGGGGTCATCAACTTCGTCCCCGGGCGGGGGCGGACGATCGGCGATCCGGTGCTCGCGGCGCCGGGGCTCGCGGGGGTCCACTTCACGGGGTCGACCCCGGTGTTCCAGGGGATGTGGAAGACGATCGGGGACAACATCGCGAGCTACCGCAGCTACCCCCGGATCGTGGGTGAGACGGGCGGCAAGGACTTCGTTTTCGCGCACGCCAGCGCGGACGTGGACGCGCTGGTGGTCGCGCTGGTGCGGGGGGCGTTCGAGTACCAGGGGCAGAAGTGCAGCGCGGCGTCGCGGGCGTACGTCCCGAAGTCGCTCTGGCCGGCGGTCCGGCGGGGGCTCGAGGAGACGGTGGCGTCGATCGACATGGGGACGCCGCTGGACTTCCGGAACTTCATGGCGGCGGTGATCGACGCCGGCGCGTTCCGGTCGATCACCTCGTACATCGACCACGCGAAGCAGCACGACGGCTTCGAGATCGTGTGCGGCGGAGAGTACGACGGGAGCACCGGGTACTTCGTGCAGCCGACGGTGGTCCGGAGCGACGACCCGAAGTCGAAGCTGATGCGCGAGGAGATCTTCGGGCCGGTGCTGACGGTGTTCGT
>CAYFOA010000173.1:12830-17189 GCA_964344575.1 uncultured Rickettsiales bacterium
GGCGCGCAGATCGACGCCGTCGCACCGCCCGGTGAGGTGTTGCCCGATCCGGCGACCCGCAAGATCGCGCCCACCATCGTGCGCGGTGTCGACGACTCGATGCGGCTCGCCGACGAGGAGAGCTTCGGGCCGGTGCTGACGGTGTTCGTCTACGACGACGCGCGGCTCGACGAGACGCTCCACCTCTGCGACACGGGGAGCGACTACGCGCTGACGGGGGCGATCTTCGCGGCGGACCGGCGCGACATCGAGCACATGGCGGGGGCGCTGCGGCACAGCGCGGGCAACTTCTACGTCAACGACAAGCCGACGGGGGCGGTGGTCGGGCAGCAGCCGTTCGGCGGCGCGCGGGCGTCGGGGACGAACGACAAGGCGGGGTCGGCGGTCAACCTGCTCCGGTGGACGTCGCAGCGGGCGATCAAGGAGAACTTCGTGCCGCCGAAGGCCATCGGCTACGCGCACATGGGCGCCGAGTAGCGGCCGTGTCGCTCGATCTCGACGGGCTGCTGGAGGGGGCGGTGGCGGCGGCCCGGGCGGCGGCGGTGCCGGTGATGGAGCTGTACCGGTCGGCGCAGACGGTGTGGGACAAGGGGGACGACGGGTCGATCGCGGCGGAGGGGGACCGGGTCAAGAATCCGCTGACGGAGGCGGATCTGGCGGCGGACCGGGTGCTCCACCGCGAGCTCGGCGCGCTCCTTCCGGAGGCGGGCTGGCTGAGCGAGGAGACGGCGGACTCGCCGGCGCGGCTGGAGCGGTCGGCGGTCTGGATCGTCGACCCCATCGACGGCACCCGCGAGTACACCGAGGGGATCGACGAGTTCGCGATCTCGATCGGGCTGAGCGTCGACGGCGACATGGTGCTCGGGGTGCTGCTCAACCCGGCGCAGGACGTCCTCATCGCGGGCCGGTCCGGCGGCGGCGTGAAGCGCGACGGGGCGGCCGTCCCGGCGCCGTCGTCCCACACGACCGTGGACGACGCGGTGCTGCTGGCGAGTCGGACGGAGACCCGGCGGGGTGAGTTCGAGCCCTTCAAGCAGCGCATGAATGTCCGCGAGGTCGGCTCGACGGCGTGGAAGCTGGGGCTGATCGCGTGCGGCGAGGGGGACGCCTACTTCACGCGGAAGCCGCGGAACGAGTGGGACATCGCGGCGGGCGTGCTGCTGTGTCGCGAGGCGGGCCTGGCGGTGACGGACCTGGGGCGGGACCGCCACGTCTTCAACCGCCCGAGCCCGCTGCTGCGGGGGATCGTCGCGTCGGCGCCGGGGATGCACGACGAGCTGATGACGATGATCGAGGCGATCGGGACGCTGGAGTAGCCGGAGCCGCCCGGCGCGCGACCGCTCAGGCGATGTCGGCGATCGCTTCGCCGGCCGCCTGGACGTGCTCGGCGGGGACGTAGATGCGGGACATGCGGAGCTGGCCGGCGTAGCGGTCGAACAGCTCGGTGCTGTGCTCGAGCCGCTCGGGGCGGCGGGTCTTCGCGCCGCGGTAGGGCTCGTGGAGGACGTAGATCGGCGGCGGGGAGGAGCGGGGCGTCTGCGCCAGGGGGAGGTGCTCCTGGGTGGCGTCGATCGCGGACTCGTCGAAGTACTTGCTCAGCATCGTCTCCGACGTCGCCGGGAGGTGGGGGATGCCGGCCTTCTCCAGGCGCGCCGTCAGGGGGGACAGGTCCACCTCGTCGCGCGAGCCGTGGCGCTCCAGCAGCAGCTTGTACTCGCGCCGCTCGACGATGCGCCGGGCCCACTCGTTGGACGACGCGCGGAGGTGCGACAGCAGGTGGTGGTCGTCCACGCGGGCGTACTGCTCGATGTCCGTGGGCAGGCTCCAGCCGTCCCCGTCCTCGGCGAAGTATCGCCTCAGCATTTCCTCGTAAGACACCGAACGGTAATGGAAATAGACCATCACGAACATGTGGTACCGGGCGATGAGGAAGTCGTCGAACGCGTAGATCGCGCGGTCGAGGAGGCCGAGGTGGACGCGCCCGTCGACCACGTGGGTCGCGAGGTTGTTCATGATCCAGTTGATGTCGAAGACGCCGTAGTGGACGCCGAGGAAGTGGGAGTCCCGGGCGAGGTAGTCCATCCGGTCGACGTCGAGCTCGGAGCTGATGAGCTGCTGCAGCAGCGGGCGCCAGTCGAAGCCGCCGACGTCGTACCAGTCGGGCTGGACGGGGAGGTCGGGGTCGATGAGGCCGGCGACGGCGAGCGCGGGGGGGCCGCCGTCGGCCTCGATCACGGCGGTCAGGGACGAGTCGGTGACCGCCTTGATCGTGTAGTCCTCGTGGGTCGCCTGGCGGTCGCCGGGGTACAGGTCGGGGCGGCCCGCGTAGGCGCCGATGGCGAGCGCGCCCAGCTTCGGCATGGCGAACTCCGACGCGTGCGAGAACGGGGCGTGGCCGACGTCGTGGAGCATGGCGGCGGCGCGGACGAGGGCGCGGAGCGCGGCCTTCCGGTCGTCGGGGACGGGCGGGGCCTCGGGGTCGGCCATGACGGAGTCGAAGGCGCGACCGGCGAGGTGCATGGCGCCGAGGCTGTGGAGGTAGCGGTTGTGGACGGCGCCGGGGAAGGCGAGGTCGCTGAATCCGAGCTGCTTGACGTGCCTCAGCCGCTGGAAGAGCGGGTGGTCCATCATGCGGAGTTCGTGCGGCGACACGGCGATGGCGCCGTGCAGCGGATCGCGGACCTCGGGACCTCTCGCCATCGTCCGGCGAACTGTATACCCTTCGCCGCCCGGAGACCGCCCATGCTGCGACCGCGCACCCCGATCAAGCAGGCCCTCGCCGACGCGTCCGAGGGCCAGTCCGTCACCCTGAGCGGCTGGGTCCGCAACAAGCGGGTCAGCAAGAACATCGGCTTCCTGGAGCTGAACGACGGCTCGATGCTGGCGAACCTGCAGCTCGTGTTCCCCAAGGACGGGATCGGTCCGGAGGCGGCGGAGCCGGTGGACAAGGGGGCGGCGGTGAAGGTCGAGGGGACGTTCGTCCCGTCGAAGGGCAAGGGGCAGGCGTGGGAGGTGGTCGTCGACGGGATCGAGGTGGTCGGCGACTGCCCCGAGGACTACCCGCTGCAGACGAAGCGGCACAGCATGGAGTTCCTCCGCGAGAAGGCGCACCTGCGTCCGCGCACGCGGACGTTCGCGGCGACGTTCCGGGTGCGGAACGCGCTGGCGATGGCGATCCACGAGTTCTTCCAGGAGCGGGGCTTCCTGTGGATCCACACGCCGATCATCGCGGCGAGCGACTGCGAGGGGGCGGGCGAGCTGTTCAAGGTGACGGACCTGGACGGGAAGGACTTCTTCGGGGGGGAGTCGTTCCTGACGGTGTCGGGGCAGCTGAACGTGGAGGGGTTCGCGCAGGCGTACACGGACGTCTACACGTTCGGGCCGACATTCCGGGCGGAGAACAGCAACACGGCGCGGCACGCCTCCGAGTTCTGGATGATCGAGCCGGAGATCGCGTTCGCGGACCTGGACGACCTCCTGGACCTGGCGGAGGACTTCATCCGGAGCATCACGAACCGGGTGCACGAGCGGTGCGCGGAGGACTTCGCGTTCTTCGACCGGTGGATCGAGAAGGGCGTGCTGGAGGAGGTGTCGTCCACGCTGAACAAGAGCTTCGCGCGGATGACGTACGCCGAGGCGATGAACGTGCTGGTCGAGTCGGGCCGGAGCTTCGAGTACCCGGTCGGCCAGGGCGAGGCGCTGCAGACGGAGCACGAGCGCTTCCTCGCGGAGGAGTACGTGAAGGGCCCGGTGTTCGTGACGGACTACCCGACGGACCAGAAGGCGTTCTACATGCGGCTGTCGGACGACGGCGAGACGGTGGCGGCGACGGACCTGCTGGTCCCGCGGCTGGGCGAGATCATCGGCGGCAGCCAGCGCGAGGAGCGGCTGGACGTGCTGACGAGCGAGCTGGAGCGGCGCGGGATGGAGACGGCCCCGTACTGGTGGTACCAGGAGCTGCGGAGGTACGGGACGACGCCGCACGCGGGCTTCGGGCTGGGGTTCGAGCGGATGCTGATGTACCTGACGGGCGTGAAGAACATCCGGGACGCGATCCCCTACCCGCGGACGCCGGGCCAGGCGAACTTCTAGCCGCGGCGGGGGTCCCGACGTTTCCGCGGAAACGTCCACACGGTAGATTTCCGCACCGAAGCGTCGGTGGTGCGGGCGGGCCCGCGCCCACCTGCCCTGATGGACGACGACGAGGGAGACAGGGGTCGAGCGGATCGTTCGATGGGATGCCGGGAGGTCGGCCTCAGCGGCGGTTTTGTCTCCGGAATCGGGACAAAGACGCTTCTGAGGACCCTTGTATGACCTCCGAGAGGATGGAGTTGCCCTCCATCTGTCTCTTGTGAAGGT
>CAYFOA010000174.1:0-16905 GCA_964344575.1 uncultured Rickettsiales bacterium
CCCCCCCGCCACCGTCGCCACGTACGAACGCGTCCCCCCGAACCCCCGCTCCGGCGTCATCTCGTAGCAGAGGCCGTCCACCATCACCGACACACCGGCAGGCAGCCCCGCCGGGTCGTGCACCGCCGCGTAGAACCGGACCGTCTCCGCCGGCTGGGGATACACCGGGTCGTGCGTCGCCGACGTCACGTACGGGATCGGCGTCCCCCCCCGCGACCCGAAGTCCTGGACCCACCACGAGCTGCTGAACGGCGTCCCCGCGAACCCCGTCCCCAGCTCCTCGTACCCCGCCGTGAGCATGTTCTCCCGGTGCCCCGGCGAGTACAGCCACACCTCGAACACCGCGTCCTCCGGGTCCATCCCCCCCATCGCGATGTTCTCCCCCACCAGGCCCCCCGTGTAGAACCCCGCCAGCCGCTCCCCGAAGCTCGTCCCGTCGCACGAGCTGTGGTCCGCGTTCCAGCAGCCGTTCTCCTCCATGTCCTCCGCGTAGAACCGCGCCGCGTCGTTCAGGTCCGCGTTGTAGACCAGCGGCAGCACCGGCTCGTACTCCGCCTCGAACGTCGGGTCCGTCGCCCCCGGCTCGATCCGGAGCCGGTCCGTGTGGAAGTGGAGCGCCCGCTCCTCCACCGAGTACCGCCCGGCCCCGTCGTCTTCGCCGTACGCAAAGGCTGCGGAGGGCACGAGCAGGGCGGCGATCAGGAACCTCGGGATCATGGCCGCGATAACGTAGCAAACCGATGCCCCTGCCGACGTTGAAGTTGCAGCCCTGGACCGGGGGCCCGCCGCCCGCCGCCGCGCTGCCGGCCGAGGGCGCCGTGCTGTGGCTGGAACGGCTGTCCGATGGCGGCGCCGTCCGGCGCGGAGGTCCCGGGGCCCGCGAGATCCCCGCGGACGGACGCAGGGCCGACGGTCTCGCCTGGCTGGACCCCCTGGCCGCCGGCCTCGGGTCCGACCGCCTGTGGAGCCCGCCCCTGTCGGTCGTCCCCGTTCCGGGACCCGAGCCGCGCAACGCGTTCACCTTCGACCCCGACGCCCACCCGCCCCTCCGGTGGGGACGCGTCCAGGCCGACGTCCGTGACCTCGCCGACCTCCCCGACCGCCCCCGCCCCGTCGTCGCCGTCGTCTTCGAGGGGGTCTTCGAAGGCCTCGGCCAGCAGGCCGCCCGAACCCTCCTCGCGCAGGCGCGCGCCGTCCTCCCCGAGGACGCCCCGTGGCTCCTCGTCGAGCGGAACGGCCGGGCCCTCGGGGAGGTCGTCCGCCACCTCCGTCGCCCCGACGCCGACCGCGGCGAGGCCGCCGGCACCGTCCGCAGCCCCGAGGAGCTCCGCCGCCTCCTCGAGGTCGCCGGCTTCGGCATCACCGGCGCGCACGGCCTCGGCGGCGGCCGCCTCCGAGGCCCGTCCCACGTCTTCCTCCGAGGCCGGACCCTCTGACCTCCGACGCCCGCCGGCGCCGCCTCCCACCGGCCCGGCGGAGGTCGCGTCCACCGTCGCCCCCCTCCACGGCCCACCGGCCCGGCGGAGGCCGCGGTCACCGTCGCCCCCCTCCGCCTCCCACCGGCCCGGCGGAGGCCGCGTCCACCGTCGCCCCCCTCCACGGCCCGCCCCCGGATCAGATCGCGCCGGGCCGCCATGACCGTCGCCACCTCACGCGCGCGACGATTGGATCCATGGAGCGGTCCCCGATAACGTGACGGTCCGTGCCGTCGCGGAACCCGGTCTCGGGGCGGATCCAGGCGCCGGACGGAGCCCTCGCGATCCCCTCGGTCGCGTGGCCCACCGTCGCCCTGGTCCTCGCCTCGTACGGAGGCTACGCGGTCGCGGTCACCGCGGGGGGAACCGGCCTCGTCGCCCCCGCCGTGGCCGTGGCCGGCGCCGCCCTGTGCGGCTGGTTCGCCTTCACCCTCATGCACGAAGCCTCCCACGGCCTCCTCGGCCGCCGCCGCCCCGTCCTCAACCAGGTCGTCGGCGAGATCGCCGCCACCATGCTGATGTGCCGCTTCAACGGCTTCCGCCAGCTCCACCTCCGCCACCACCGCTACGTCAACGAGCCCCGCGATCCCGACGAGTGGTCCGGCCGCGGCCCCGCCTGGCTGCACCTCTACCGCCTCGCCACCTCCGACCTGCACTACTGGTTCTGCTACGACGCGTCGGTCCGCCTCCCGCGCCACGCCCGCCGGGTCAGCAATGTCAGCCTCGGGCTCGTCGTCGCGCTGCTCGGCGGCCTGCTCCTCGCCGGCTTCGGGTGGGAGCTGCTCCTCTACTGGGTGCTCCCCGCCCGCATCGCGCTGGTGCTGAGCACCTACTTCTTCGACTACCTGCCCCACCAGCGGCCCTACGGCGTCCCCGTGTCCGAGGAGCCGTGCCAGGCGAGCGCCGTCGTCCGCGGCGGACCGGTCGTCGACGCGCTGCTGCTGGGCCACACGATGCACCTGGTGCATCACCTGTTCCCCACCGTTCCGTGGTATCGACTCAGCGCGCTGTACGGAGAGGTGAGGGACCAGATCGTGGCGAGGGGCGGGCGCGAGGTCTGGCCGTGGGAGCTGCCCCGGCCGTACGGGGGACTGGACGAGCGTGCGGACGAGGCCCCGGCCGGGGTGCTCGGCGCCGAGGGGATGACGAGGAGAGCCTGATGTTCGAACTGGACGGTTATTCGTTGAGCGGCGAGGTGCACGCCTCGCGCAACTCCATCATCGAGCGGGGGACCCGCGACGCCGAAGGGGCCGCCGTCGTGATCAAGCGGCCCACCGAGAAGCTCCCCTCGCCCGGCCGCATCGCGCGGCTGAAGCGCGAGTTCGAGATGACGCAGCAGGCCGCCGGGGACGGCGTCGTCGACGCGATCGAGTTCGTCCACCAGGGCACCACCGTGGCGCTGGTGTTCGGCGACTCCGGGGGCGCGTCCCTGTCCTCGCTGCTGAACGACCGCGAGCTCACGATCGCCGAGACGCTGGCCATCGGCGCCCGCGTGGCCGAGGCCCTCGCCCGCGTGCACCGGGCCCGCGTCATCCACAAGGACGTCAACCCGTCCAACATCGTCTGGAACGCCGGCGCCGACGACGTGCAGCTCATCGACTTCGGCATCTCGACCGAGCTGACCCGCGAGCAGCCGGAAGTGCTCAACCCCAACCGCCTCGAGGGCACGCTCGCCTACATGTCGCCCGAGCAGACCGGCCGCATGAACCGGGCGCTGGACTACCGGACCGACCTCTACTCGCTGGGCGCGACCCTCTACCGGCTGCTGACCGGCAGCCTCCCCTTCGAGGGGAAGGACTCGGTCGAGCTGGTCCACTGCCACATCGCCAAGGTCCCGACGCCGGTCCACGAAGCGAACGCCGACGTCCCCCGGATCCTGAGCGACCTCGTCGCGCGCCTGATGAGCAAGACGGCCGAGAACCGCTACCAGAGCGCGCTGGCCGTCGCCGACGACCTCCGCACCTGCGCTCAGCAGCTCGCGGGGACGGGCACGATCGAGGCGTTCGAGCTGGGCACCACCGATCTGTCCGACCGGTTCCAGATCCCGCAGAAGCTCTACGGCCGCGACATCGAGCGCCGCAAGCTGCTGCAGTCCTTCGGCCGCGCCGCCGCGGGGGGGCGCGAGACGCTGCTCGTGGCGGGCTACTCGGGCATCGGCAAGTCCGCCCTCGTCCACGAGGTGCACCGCCCGATCGTCGAGCAGCGGGGGCAGTTCGTCGAAGGCAAGTTCGACCAGTTCAACCGCAACATCCCCTACGCCTCCCTCATCCAGGCGTTCCGGGAGCTGGTGCGGCAGATCCTCACCGAGCCCGAGGACGTCCTCCAGGGGTGGCGCGAGCGCGTCCAGGAGGCCGTCGGTCCCAACGGCCAGGTCATCGTCGACGTCATCTCCGAGGTCGAGCTCATCATCGGCGAGCAGGGGCCCGTCCCGCCGCTGCCCCCCGCCGAGGCGCTCAACCGGTTCAACGTGGTGTTCGAGTCGTTCGTCCGGACCTTCGCCGACGCCGACCACCCGCTGGCGCTCTTCCTCGACGACCTCCAGTGGGCCGACCTCCCGAGCCTCCAGCTCGTGCAGCGGTTCATGACCGACCCCGAGAACACCCACATCCTCCTCATCGGCGCCTACCGCGACAACGAGGTCGACGAGGGGCACCCGCTCCTCCTGACGCTGGAGGAGATGCGGAAGGCGGGCGGCTCGATCGGCACGATCACGCTGCCCCCGCTGTCCCCCGGCCACGTCGCCGAGCTGCTCGCCGACACCCTCGGCACGGGCCCCGGCGAGGTCGCCTCGCTGACGAAAGTCTGCGTCGACAAGACCGGCGGCAACCCCTTCTTCCTCAACCAGTTCCTGCTCGCCCTGTACGAGGGCGGCAGCATCGACTTCGACGCCGACCGCAGGGCGTGGACGTGGGACCTCGACAAGATCGAGGGGATGGGGATCACGGACAACGTGGTCGACCTCATGGCCCGCAAGATCCGCGCGCTCCCCGAGGCGTCGCAGGCGTCGCTCACCGTCGCGGCGACCGTGGGCAACACGTTCGACCTGCGGACGATGTCCATCGCCATGCAGACCGAGCCGCTGGCCGCCGGCGAGGCGCTGCAGTCCGTCCTCGAGGAGGGCCTCATCGTCCCCGTCGGGGGGAACTGGAAGTTCCTCGCCGCCGAGGACGCCTCCGAGGTCGTCTACCGCTTCCTCCACGATCGCGTGCAGCAGGCGGCGTACTCCCTGATCGACGAGGTGGAGCGGACCGCCCGGCACCGCGAGCTCGGCCGGCTGCTCCTGACCCACCTCGACGAGGACGAGCGGGCCGACCGCCTCTTCGAGATCGTCAACCACCTGAACCGCGCGCTGGACGGGATCACCGACGCCGCCGAGCGCGAGGAGCTCAGCCGCCTCAACCTCGAGGCGGGCCGCCGGGCCAAGGCGAGCGCCGCCTTCAAGCCCGCGCTGGAGTACCTCCAGGCCGGCATCGAGCTCGCCGGGGACGACGTCTGGGAGCGGGACTACGACCTCGCCCTGGCGCTGTACCTCGCCGCCACCGAGTCGACCTACCAGACGTCCGAGTTCGACCTCATGGAGGAGTACGCGGCGCTGGTCGAGGACAAGGCCGCCCACGCGCTGCTCGACCGCGTGCTGATCGCCGAGATCCGGATCCAGGCGTACATCTCCCAGAACCGGCTCGCCGAGGCCGTGGACAACGCGCTGATCGTGCTCGCCGAGCTCGGCGTCACGTTCCCCGAGGACCCCCAGGAGGCCGACGTCGTCGCCGCCATCGGCGCCACGATGACCGCCATCGGGGGCCGCTCGCCGGACGAGCTGTACGACGCCGCGGAGATGCAGGACCCCGAGAAGCTCGCGGCCATGCGGATGCTCCAGAAGATCACCTCCGCGACGTACGTCGCCCGGCCGGCGCTCTTCCCGCTCGTGCCGATGAAGGGGGTCGAGCTGTCGGCGTCGCTGGGCAACACCGGCGCGTCCACGTACGCGTACGCCTGCTTCGGCATCATCCTCGCCGGCGTCGTCGGCGACATCCCCGCCGCCTACGGCATGGGCCAGCTGGCCGTCCGCCTCGTCGACAAGTTCGGCGCGCGCGAGTACGAGGCGCGGACCAAGTACATCGACGCCTGCTACGTCCGGCACTGGTGCCGCCACACCTCGGAGACGTGGAAGGACTTCGCCCCCGTCTATCAGATCGGCCTCGACACCGGCGACCTCGAGTTCTCCGGCTGGTCGCTGATGATGGGCAGCTTCCACGCCTTCTACTCGGGCCGCCCGCTGACCGAGACGGAGCCCGAGACGAAGCGCTGGCTCGCCGCCATCGAGCAGGTCGGGCAGGTCACCGCGCTGGGGTACGCCGAGGCCGGCTACCAGGCCATGCGCTGCCTCCGCGGCATGAACGAGAACGCGACGCGGCTCGACGACCCCGAGTCCGGCTACGACCAGGACGAGCGGCTGAAGACCCACGTCGAGGCGGCGGACGCGTTCGGTGTCGCCAACCTCCTCTTCAACCGCATGCTGCTGTGCTTCCTCTTCGGCGACTACGAGCAGGCCGAGGAGATCGCCGGGCAGCTGGACCCCTGGTTCCCCGCGATGGTCGCCACCATCCACGTCCCGACCGTGATCCTCACGGACGCGCTCTTCCGCATCGAGCTGGCGCAGAAGACGGACGACGCCGAGCGCAAGGCGGAGCTCGTGGGGCGGGCCAACGCCGACCTCGAGATGCTCACCAAGTGGGGCGAGGCGGCGCCGATGAACCACGAACACAAGGCGCTCATGGTGCGCGGGCAGCTGGCCCGCCTGGAGGGGGACGTCGCCGCGGCGCGGACCCACCTCAAGGCCGCCGCCGACTCCGCCGGGGAGCACGAGAACCTCTTCGAGCAGGCGCTCGCCCTGGAGCTGCTCGGCCGGCTCTGGCGGGAGGTCGAGGACGAGCCCGAGATGGGCGCGCTGGTCCTCCGCCACGCCCACCACCTGTACCTGCTGTGGGGCGCCAGCGCGAAGGCGCGGCAGCTCGTCAACGAGTACGGCGCGGACGTCATCTCGGGGCGGCGCGGCCGGGCCGGGTCGACGTACGGCAGCCTGACGTACGGCACGACGACGACGACCACGACGGGGACGTCCGGCGGGCTGGACCTCGAGTCCGTCCTCAAGGCGAACCAGACGCTGTCCGGCGAGGTCGAGCTGTCCAAGCTCCTCGGCAAGATGATGGACATCGTCCTCGAGAACGGCGGCGCGGAGTACGGCGCGCTGCTGCTCGACGACGAGGGCCACCTCCGCCTCGAGGCGCGGGACGTCGCCGACACCCCGGGCGTCACCGTCCTGGAGTCGATGCCGCTGGACCAGGCCGTCGAGCATCGCCTCGTCCCGGGTTCGATCGTCAACTACTGCGCCCGCACGACGGAGCCGGTGGTGCTGGACGACGGCCAGGACAGCCGCTTCGGTCAGGACCCCTACGTCGCGAGCAAGGGGACGCGCTCCATCCTGTGCACGCCGCTGCTCCACCAGGGGAAGCTCATCGGGGTCCTCTACCTCGAGAACAACCTGGCGCCGGGGGCGTTCACGGAGGACCGGATCGAGGTGCTCGACCTGCTCATCGGGCAGAGCGCGGTCGCGCTGGACAACGCCCGCCTCTTCGAGCACCAGCGCCGCCTCACGGAGTCGTTCCGGCGGTTCGTGCCGCAGCAGTTCCTGCAGCACCTCGGCCGCGACCGCGTGCTCGACATCGAGCTCGGCGACTCGGTCGGCGAGGACCTGACGGTGATGTTCACGGACCTGCGCGGCTTCACGTCGCTGTCGGAGGGGATGACGGCCGAGGAGAACATCGCGCTGCTCAACGACTACCTCGCCCGGATGGAGCCCTGCATCGAGGAGAACGGCGGCTTCGTCGACAACTTCATCGGCGACGCGATCATGGCGCTCTTCCCCGGCGACCCGGCCAACGCGGTCCGCTCGGCGGTGGCGATGTGCGACGCGCTGCGGACGATGAACGACGGGCGCCAGGCCGCCGGCGAGGCCCCGCTGGCGATGGGCATCGGCATCCACAGCGGCCCCGTCATGCTGGGCACGGTGGGCTCGTCCACGCGGCTGGAGACGACCGTGATCGGGGACACCGTCAACCTCGCGTCGCGCCTCGAGGGGCTGACGAAGCACTACGACTCGCGCGTGCTGATCAGCGACGTGACCGCGGACAAGCTCAGCGGCAACACGTTCCACCTGCGCGACGTCGGCCGCGTCCGGGTCAAGGGCAAGGCGGCGGCCGTCGGGGTCCACGAGGTGCTCGACGGCGAGGCGCCGGGGCTGCGGGAGGAGAAGCTCGGCGTGATGACCGAGTTCGCGACCGCGCGGGACGCCTACTTCAGCGGGGACTGGTCGACGGCGGCGGACGCCTTCACGGGCATCCTCGCGGGCGTCCCCCGGGACGGCGCGGCGAAGTTCTACGCCGAGCGGGCCCAGCGCGCGATCGAGCGCGGCGGCCACGACGCCACGATCGGCGTCGAGGTGCTCGACGCGAAGTGATCGGTGATCGAGGCCGCGGCGGGCGCTACCCGCGCTTGCTGACGGACATCGTCCAGCCGTCGGCGGTCATGCAGCCGAACAGCTGGGCGCCGTCGTACTCGGCTCCCTCGCCGACCTTCACGTCGTAGTTGCCGACCGCCTCGGCGAGCGCCGACTTGATGTACGCGATGGCCGCCCGCTCGCCGGTGCAGGCGCGCGGCCCGCGGCCGAAGGGCCAGTACTCGCCGCTGCCGTAGGGGCGCGCCGCGACGACCTCGGGGGTCCACCGGGACGGGTTCCAGGCGTCCGCGTCGTCGCCCCAGTAGCGGGCCGAGCGGTGGACGGCGAAGTTGCACAGGAAGACCTGGCAGTTCTTCGGCATCTTCCAGTCGGCCAGCGGGATCTCGCGCTCCTTCGCCGTCCGCCGCAGGTAGACCGGGACGGGCGGGAAGAGCCGCATCGCCTCGCGCACGCACTGGTCGGTCCGGGGGAGGGCGTCGAGCGCGGTGAAGTCGTTCGGATCGTCGAGCGAGTCGATCTCCGCCCGCACCGCGGCGTGGTCCTCGGGGTGGTTCGTCAGCCCCCACAGCGTCGTCAGCAGCGCTGAAGACGAGCTGAACATGCCGCTGAAGTAGAGGTTCGCCAGCGACACGGCCAGCTCCTTGTCGTCGAGCGGGGTGTCGCCCCGGAGCGCGAACGCGAGCATGTCGGTGCGGTCCCCGAGGTCGCCCCCCTTCGCCGCCGCCACCGCCTCCTCGAAGGCGGCCCAGAACTTCTTGCGGGCGTTGAGGAACCCCGGGTCCCACGACGTCTGCCCCTGCGGCAGCGGCGACGACATCCGCTGGTCGCCCTCCTCCACCATCCGGAACATCGCGTCGTAGGCGGCGTCGTCGAGGGTGTGGCCGACCGCCATCATGCTGAAGCAGGCGAACCCGATCCGGCGGATGGCGTCCGTCGCGTCCCCGTCCGCCGCCGTCGAGAGCAGCTCCAGCCGCGCCCGAGCGCCGGCCCGCTGCCCCGCGACGAGGTCGGCGCACCACTGCGGGTAGTCCTTCATCTTGAGCAGGCTCCGGGCGGAGATGCCCTCCCACTCGGGGATGTTCGCCAGGAACGGCTCCACCGACGACAGCACCGGCGTCAGCGCGTCGACGGGGCTGTCCTTGTAGAAGTCCGGCCGGTGGGTGATGAACACCCGCTCGGTGAGCTCCGGCGCGGTCGGGAGGATGACGGGCGCCCCCATCAGCCAGAACCGGACGAAGCCGCCGTACTCCTTCTCGTACCCCGCGAGCACCTCCCACGGCTTGTGCCCCACGAAGTCGCCGGCGTTCCCCAGCGGCGCCTTCGGGGTCGGCCCCGGCGCGTCCCCGATCAGCTCGAACTCGTCCTTGTTCATGGCCTCGAAGACGCTCTCGGACGCCTTCGTCAGCTTGTCGATGAGACCCATTCTTCCGCCCCTCCTTTGCAGATGAAGGGGTGCAGCCTACCCCAGTCCCCGAGCGGGTCTTTGGTAGGTTGGGCAGATGAGGTTCTGGGGGTTCCTGGTGGTGCTGGGGGGGCTGACGATCGGCGGAACGGCGTACGCCGACCCGTGGAGCGAACCCGCGCGCGAGGGGGCCACCCCCGCGCCGGACTGGATCGACGCGGAGGAGTTCGACGCCCGGGAGGCGCCCCGGCGTTCGCCCGGCTACGTCCCCCGGAGCCGCGGCGACGACGACGACAGCGCCGACTTCGAGGCGACGCTCCACGACTCCGAGGTGGCCGACCAGCTCCAGGTCGTGGAGAACCGGATCGCCGACCTGCGGCCGCGCCTCGCCGAGGCGAAGGTCCTCCTCGAGAACGTCAGCGGGGCGTCGGAGAAGCAGCGCCTCGAGGAGGGGATCGCCGAGCTCGAGGCGGCGCTGGCGGCGGCCGAGGAGGAGCGTGAGAAGCTGCGGGCGGCGTTGGCGCAAGCGCTCGGGCTGAACCCCGAGGAGGTCGAGACCGGCCCCGAGGCGGCCGAGGCGCTGACGTGGGAGGAGGAGCTGGAGCAGCTGCTGGAGCCGGCGTTCTCGGAGCTGTCGGAGCTGACGCGGAAGCCCCGCGAGCAGGCCCGGATGGACCGGCGCCAGGCGACCCTGCAGCAGCAGCTCCAGCAGGTCGTCGAGGCGCAGCGCCGCACCGAGGTGGAGATCGAGGCGGGGCCGAACCCGGCGACGCGGGCGGAGCTCGAGGCGCTCCTGGTCGAGTACCAGGACCTCGAGGCGGACCTCCGCGCGGAGCTGGAGGTCGTCGCCGCGGCGATCGACGCGCTGGAGACCGACGAGGGCGCGTGGTCCGAGCGCAAGGGGCAGTGGCTCGGGGGCGCGCGCGAGGGCATCCGGTCCTTCTTCGCCGACCGCGGCGAGCACCTCCTCAAGGCGCTCGGCGTCTTCGTCCTCATCTTCCTCGCCGTCCGCCTCTTCCAGGGCGGGCTGCGGTCCCTGGCGGCGCGCCAGCGCGAGGAGAAGTGGGCCGTCTTCTACCGCCTGCTCGACCTCTTCGTGCTCGTCCTCGGCGTGGTCGCCGCCGGCGTGGCGATGCTGTCGGTGCTGTACATGTCGGGGGACTGGCTCCTCCTCACCGTCGCCGTCGCCGTCCTCATCGCGCTGGGGTGGAGCGCGCGCAACGGCATCCCGCGGTTCTGGCGGGAGGCGCAGCTGATGATCAACATCGGCCCGGTGCGGCAGGGGGAGCGCATCCTCTGGGAGGGGCTCCCGTGGCGCGTGCAGTCGCTCCACCTGCTGACGATCCTGGAGAACCCGGCGTTCCCCGACACGCGCCTGCGGGTGCCGCTGTCGGCGATGCTGGAGACGACGTCGCGGCCGGTGGGGGAGGACGAGTCCTGGTTCCCGACGGTGAAGGGCGACTGGATCGTGTGGGACGACGGCGCCGCCCGGGTGCTGAAGCAGTCCCCCGAGTTCGTGGTCCTGCGCCGCGACAACAGCGACGTCACGGTCCCCACGGAGGAGTTCGTGGGGAGCTCGGTGGTGAACCTCAGCTCGGGGTTCCGGCACCGGGTCACGGTGACGTTCGACTACCGGCACCAGGACATCGTCACGAGCCTGATCCCCGACCTGCTCCGGCAGCACGTCGAGGCGGCGCTGCAGGTGGACCCCTACGGCCGCTACCTGACCGACCTCGGGGTCGACTTCGAGGCGGCGAGCGCGTCGTCGCTGGACGTCGAGATCGAGGCGGACTTCGACGGCCGCGCGGCGGACCGCTGGGAGGCCCTCATCGAGGTCATCCAGGGGGCGTGCGTGGACGCGTGCAACGCAGAGGGGTGGGAGATCGCCCTGCCGCAGCTGACGCTCCACCAGGCCGCTCCGAGCAGCCCCGACACGCGTCCTGATCCGCCGGCTCGGGGGGGCAGGCTGGTCCGCCCCCGGGACGTCCGCTCGTAGCCGCCCACCGCTGGACGACGAACCAGCCCGCGCAGGCCGCGCCGAGGCCCAGGACGGCGAGGACGTGCTCCATCACGCGGCCCCCGAGAAGAGGCCCGCGAACCCCATGAAGGCCATGCTCAGGATCCCCGCGACGAGGAAGCTCATCGCGGCCCCCTCGAGCACGTCGGGGACGTCCCGGAGCTCGTTCTCGGTCCGCACGCCGGCCATCAAGACGAGCGCCAGGGTGAGGCCGACGCCCGCGCCGAGGGCGAAGGAGATGCGCTCCACGAAGCCGTACTCGCGGTTCGTCTGGAACAGGGCGAGGCCGAGGATGGCGCAGTTGGTCGTGATCAGCGGGAGGAAGATGCCGAGCGCCTCGAAGAGCGGGGGGCTGAGCTTCCGGATCGCCATCTCCACGAACTGGACGACGGACGCGATGACGACGATGAACGCGATCAGGCGGAGGTACGGCGCGTGGGGGAGGACGAACTCGTTGAGGAACCAGGCGCAGACCGCGGTCACCAGCATCACGAAGATGTTCGCCAGCCCCATGCGGAAGGCGGTGTCGAGCCGGCCGCTGACGCCGAGGAAGGGGCAGAGGCCGAGGAACCACGCGAGCGTGAAGTTGTTCACCACCGCGGCGGCGACGAAGATCCAGAGGAGCTCGCCCATCATGCCGTCGCCCCCCTCCGCCGCTCCCACCAGGCGAAGACGACGAGCAGCAGCCCGATCGTGAGGAAGCCGCCGGGGGGGAGGATCATGATGATCCAGGGCTCGAACGCGTCCCCGAACAGCGATACGCCGAAGAAGCTGCCGCTGCCGAGGATCTCGCGGATGCCGCCGAGCATCAGCAGCGCGATCGAGAACCCCGCGGACATCCCCGCCGCGTCGGACAGGGCGCGGCCGACGGTGTTGCGCGACGCGAACGCCTCCTGGCGGCCGAGGATGAGGCAGTTGGCGACGATCAGCGCGATGAACGCGCCGAGCTCCTTGTGGACGTCCGGGAGGAGCGCCATCAGCGTGAAGTCGGCGACGGTGACGAACGTCGCGATGACGATGATGAACGTCGTGATCCGGACCTGCTTCGGGATGACGGTCCGGAGCGAGCTGACGAGGACGCTGCTGCCGCAGAGGACGAACGCGGTGGCCGCGGACATGGCGACCGCGTTGATGGCCGAGTTCGTCACCGCCAGCGCGGGGCACAGCCCGAGGAGCTGCACGAACACCGGGTTCTCGCGCCACAGGCCGCGGATGAACGCCTCGTTCGGGGTGGGCGGGGGCGCCGGCATCAGTCCAGCTCCTCCAGCCAGCGCTCGTTCCCCTCGTTGATGATGCGGACGATCGCCTTGCTGGAGATGGTGGCGCCGGTGATGGCGTCGACGTGGTGGGGGTCGGTCGCCGTCCCCTTGGGGACCGCCTCGATCGCGGGCTCGTAGGCGAGGTCCTCGAACTCGGCGACGAACTCCAGGTCCTTGAAGATCTTGTCCCCCAGGCCCGGCGTCTCGCGGCTCTCGAGGACGCGCATGCCGACGACGCGGCCGCGGTCGGGATCGACGCCGTAGAGGATCCGGATGGTGTCCTGGAACCCCGCCCCCTCGGCGGGGATCGCCCAGCCGACGCGGTTCCCTTCGGCGTCGAAGCCGGCGTAGACGACGCCGCCGTCCGCGGCGGGCTCCGACGCCTCCTTGCGGACGGCCCCGGGGAGGACCTCGTAGACCGCCCGGTCGAGCGCCTCGGCGCGGTTCCGCTCGATGCGCGGGGCGGTGACCGTGAAGATGCCGACGAGCACGAGCCCGGAGCCCATCCCCGCCAGCCCCAGGGTCAGGAGCATCTTGAAGCTGCTCGCCTCCGCCGCCGCCACGTCAGCCCCCGAACGGCCGCGGCTGCGTGTGCCGCTCGATGTGCGGGGTCGCCGCGTTCATGAGGAGGATGGCGTACATGACCCCCTCGGGGAGCCCGCCCCAGGCGCGGATGAGGACGACGAGGAACCCGACGCCGGCGCCGAAGATCCAGGCCCCCTTCGCGGTCGTCGGCGTCGTCACGGGGTCCGTCACCATGAAGACGGCAGCGAGGAGGAGGCCGCCGGACAGGAGCATGAAGCCCGGGCCGGGGACGGCGTCGGGGAGGACGAGGTGGCCGAGGGCGGACAGCGCCGCGACGCTGGCGAGCGTCGCGACGGGGAGGCGCCAGTCGAACGCCTTCCGGTAGGCGAGCCACAGCCCCACCGCGATCAGCAGGAGTGCGTTCGTCTCCCCGAGGGAGCCGCTCGTCGTCCCCAGGAGGAGGTCGAGCAGCTCGGTCGTCTCACCCTGGAACTTCGCCCGCCCCAGCGGCGTCGCGGTGGTCACGAAGTCGACCTCCCCGTGCATCAGCGGGGCGGCGAAGACGGGGCCCGGGACGGACGCCCACGTCGCGCCGTCGGCCTGGGGGGACCAGGTGGTGATCGCGGTCGGGAAGGCGGCCTGCAGGAACGCGCGCCCGACGAGCGCGGGGTTGAACGCGTTCTGGCCGAGGCCGCCGAAGATCAGCTTGCCGAAGCCGATGCCCGCGACGCCGCCGAGGAACGCCATCCAGAGCGGCAGCGCGGGGGGGAGGGTGAGGCCGAGGAGGACGCCGGTCAGCGCCGCGCTCCAGTCCCCGATCGTCGACCGCTCGCGGCCCCGGGTGATCGCCCACTCGGTCCCCACCGCGCCGGCGGTGGCGGCGGCCGTGACGAGGAGGGCGGTGACGCCGAAGTGGACCGTCGCCGCGACGACCATGACGCCGGCGGCGAGCAGGACGTCGCGCATGATGCGGGGCGTCGTCGCGTCGTCCTTGACGAACGGCGCGCTGCTGAGGACGAGCTCGCTCATGACGCCCGGGCCTCGGCCTCGACCTCCGCTTTCGCCTTCGCGGCGGCGGCCCGCAGCGTCTGCTTGCCCACCCGCATCCACTGGACGAGGGGGATCCCGGAGGGGCAGACGTAGCTGCAGGAGCCGCACTCGAAGCAGCTCATGAGGTGGATCCCGGCGGCCTCGTCGGCCCGCTCGGCGCGGACCAGGCGCGCCAGCCGGGCGGGGTTCAGGAGCATCGGGCAGGCGCGCACGCAGCGCGCGCAGCGGATGCACGGGAACTCGTCCGCGGGCCGCCCCTCGGGGAGGCACAGCAGCCCCGACGTCCCCTTCATCACGGGCACGTCGAGGCTCTTCTGGGGGGCCCCCATCATCGGGCCGCCGAGGATGACGCGCTCGGCGTCGGGGCGGAGGCCGCAGTGCTCGAGCAGCGCGCGGACGGGGGTGCCGATGGGGACGCGGAGGTTGCGGGGGCGGTCCACCCCGGCGCCCGTCACGGTGACGATCCGCTCGACGAGGGGGAGGCCGCGGTCGAACAGGTCGGCGATCGCGGCGGTCGTGCCGACGTTGTTGGTGAGCACGCCGAGGTCCAGCGGCAGGCCGCCCTGGGGGACCTCGCGGTCGAAGAGGGCGACCAGCAGCATCTTCTCGGCGCCCTGGGGGTACTTCACCTCGACGCCGACGACCTCGACGGGCGGGGGGGCGACGGTGCGGAGCGCTTCGATGGCGTCCGGCTTGTTCAGCTCGACGCCGATCCAGCTCCGTTTCCCCTGGAGGAGGCCGCGCAGGATCTCGGTCCCCCGGACGACCGCCTCGGGTCGCTCCACCATCAGCCGGTGGTCGCACGTCAAGTAGGGCTCGCACTCGCAGCCGTTGATCACGACGTCGTCGATCGCCTTGCCCTCGGGGACGGCGAGCTTGACGTGGCTGGGGAAGGCGGCGCCGCCGAGGCCGACCAGCCCCCCGTGCTGGATCCGGTGGAGCGCGCCGGCGGGCTCCAGCGACGCCGGGTCGACCGCCTCGCCGGCGAGCTGCTGGCTGGACCAGGGGTCGCGGCGGAGGACGATGCAGGGGACCATCCGCCCGGTGGGGTGGAGGCGCAGCTCGATCGCGGTGACGCGGCCGGCGACGGGGGCGTGCAGGGCGACCGAGACGAAGCCGCCCGGGTCCGCCAGCTTCTGGCCGCGGCGGACGTCGTCGCCGGGCTGGACGATCGGCACGCTGGGGGCGCCGATGTGCTGGCCGAGGGGGAGGACGTACTCGTCCACGAAGGGCGCCGGCTCGATCGGCCGGCCCTCGGTGCTCGCCTTGTGCTCCGGGGGATGGATCCCCTGCCGGAAGGTGCGGCGGGCCCGCGCCCGGAGGCCGCTGAGGCCGAGCACGGCGCTACCCCCGGCCCTGCGGCGCGGCGTAGCCGGCGAGCTCGAGGAGGCGGTCGGTGAGGACCTGGACGTGCTCCGCGCGGGCCGCCGACCGGGCCTCCAGCAGCGCCGCGTCGTGCTCGGCGATCCGCCCCGCGAGCTCCGCGTCGGACGCGGCCCGGAGGTCCGCCTCGAAGCGCGCCCGGAGGCGGTCGACGAGGGGGCCCGCCAGCGCCGCGCCGGGGTCGGGGTTGCCGTCCAGCGAGAGCGCGCCGTCGGGGGACGCGAGGAGGAGGACGTGCCCGCCCCGCTCGACCGTCGCGCGCGCCTCGTCCAGCAGCGCCGCCGCCTCGATTTCGCCCTCGCCCGGCTCGGGGGCGATGACGTGAACGAGGCCCGGCCCGCCCCCCGCGAGGAGGGCCGCGAGTCCGGACGTGAGGTGGTCGGCGTGACCGACGGACGACGCCAGGACCGACCGCGCCCCGCGGACGAGGGCGTCCAGCGCGAGGGCCGCGGGGGGCGCCCCGCCGGGGCCGGAGTCCACCGCCACGACGACCAGGGGGAGCCCGTCGTCGAGCAGGTCGAGCAGGGCCTCGCGCGCGGGGCCGGGGGGCGCGAACACGAGCAGGCGGGGGGCGTCGGCCCGGTCGGCGGCGTCGAGGTCGTCCCAGGTGAGGGCGCGGACGGCGGCGAGGCGGCGCTCCAGGTCGGACCCCGGCTTCCCCATGACCTTGGCCCGGCGGCAGAGCTGGACGAGCCGGAGGTGGTCCTCGGCGAGCGACGTCGCCAGGGCCCGCGCCGTCGCCGCCGCGTCCGCGCGGGAGACCACCGCGGCGGGGGCGAACCAGGGGTGGAGGGGGTACCGGAGGAGGTCCGCGGCGGGGCTCCCGGCGACGGCGAGGACGGCGAAGCGGGCGCGGCCGAGGCCGTCGGCGCCCTCCTCCAGGCGGGCGGTGGCGTCGGCGACGGCGGTGACGGTCCGCGCCGCGGTGAGGAGGTCCGTCCGGTCCAGCGCGACGGGGACTTCCAGCCCCTCGAGGCGGCCGACGAGCTCGCCGAGGGGGACCCGCGCGGGGCCCGCCCCCGCCACCGCGTCGGCCAGCGCGGCCGCGTCCGCGCCCGCCACCGCCTCCCCCACGACGGACCGGACGCGCGCCTCGATCCGCTCCTTGAGGTCGTGCAGCGCCGTGATCCGGGCGGCGACCGCCCGCTGCCCGTGGAGCTCCGCGGCGGCGGACACCAGCCGCACGGCCAGCCGGGCGCCCGGCCCGGGGGGGCCGCCCGGCGACGGGAGCAGCGCCGAGGCGCAGGAGCGGGCGAGGAGCGCCGCGGCCGCCGGAC
>CAYFOA010000175.1:0-2550 GCA_964344575.1 uncultured Rickettsiales bacterium
TTCTCGTTCTCGTTCTCGTTCTCGTTCTCGTTCTCGTTCTCGTTCTCGTTCTCGTCGACGGTGCTACTTCGAGCAGCTCCAGTGGACGAGGGTGAACGCCCCCGCCTCCACCAGCGCCCTGCTCGGCCCCGCGCACGTCCACCCCGCCGGCGGCTCGACGCCGACCGCGTGCTCCCCCGGGGCGACGTTCGGGTACGTCACCGTCGCGTCCGGCGCGCCCAGCGGGATCGTGTCCCCCTCGACCTGGTGGTCGTCCGCCCCGAGCACCCACGCCACCGCCCCCGGCGCGGCCAGCGTCGCCTTCGCCCCCGCCAGCACGTGGTCGCCCGCCTCGATCCGGACGATCACGCTCCCCTTCTTCTTGTCGAACTTCTCCCCGTGCTCCTGCTTGAACGCCGCGAGCTCGCTCGCCTTGGGCATCACCTCGGCGATCACCTTGAGCTCGGGATCCCCCGTCCGGACCGCGACGAGCAGGGGGAGGCAGCCATCCGCCGTGACCCGCACCACCGCCTCGGACGCGATCGGGGGATCGAACACGAAGATCCCGCCGGCGTCGCTGGTCGTCGTCCGGTCCGTCCCCACCAGCGCGATCGTCGCCTCCGCCACCTCGGCCTGCGACTCGGCGTTGAGCACCCGGCCGACGAGCCCCTCCTCGCGGCGCGGCCCCTTCTTGACCGCCCCCGGGAAGGGCGGACCGCCCGGCTCGCCCACCCCGGGCCCCCTCGGCTCGTCGCCCTTGTCCGGCTCCCCCGGCGGGGGTCCGCTGCGGCCCGCGAGCGCCTCCGGGGGCGGCCCCGTCGGCTCTTCCGGCGTCTCCACCGGCGCCGGCGTGCCGTCCGCCGCGAGCGGGCTCTCGCTCCCCCCGCAGGCGAAGACGACGAGCAGGCTGAGAACGCAGGACAGGGACGCGGCGCGACGCATGCGCGGATTGTGGCGCACCCCTCCCGTAGAATCCACCCGTGCAGCCGCCCGCCGACGCCGGCCCCGTCACCCGGTCGGAGGCGCTGTCCCTGGTCGCGATCCTCACGATCTACGCGTTCCTCCAGGCCCCCTGGCTCCTCAACCCCTGGCTCCACGACACGGTCTCCCTCTTCGCGACGTCCCTCGACCTCGCCCGGGGCGACCTCGACACCCTCTTCCCCCTCCCCTACGTCACCGCCGCGTACCTCCGCCTCGCCGGCGAGGTCGGGGAGCTCGTCGGCCCCTCGCTGCTCGTCCCCCGCGTCCTCGCCGCGTGCGCGACGGTCGTCTCGGCGCTCCTGGTGTGGGCGCTCTGCCGCGCCGTGGCGGGGCCCGCGGCGGCGCTCGGGGGCGTCGCGCTGTACGTCCTGAGCCCCCTCGTCCTCAGCCTCCCCACCGTCGGGGCCCCGAACCTCCCGCTCTTCGTCCTCGGCGGCGCCGTGCTCCTCCTCGAGGGCGTCCGCCGCGACGACCTCCGCCTCGTCGCCGCCGCCGGCGCGGTGGCGGGGCTGTCCGTCTACGTCCGCCTCTTCTACGGCCCCATGCTCCCCGTGCTCGGCCTCTGCGCGCTGCTCCTGCCGGCCCGGGGGCGGCGCGGGAAGACGTGGGCGGCGTTCGTCGCGGGCGGCGTCGCGGCGGACCTCCCGATGCTCGGCGTCCTCGCGTTCACGGACGCCGGACGGGAGCTGTTCGGCTTCGTCGCGGACGCCTCGACCGGCGACCTCCACATGCACACGGCGCTCGGCTCGGCGCTGGACCAGTCGCTCTTCGCGCGGACCATCCAGACGTGGCGCACGCTGTCGGGGGTCGTCCTCGGCACGATGGACAGCAGCGGCCCCGCCCCCCGCGCGTTCCCCGACGTCGTCGCCGGCGCGCTCGTCCTCGGGGGGCTCGCCCTGTGCCTCCGCCGCGCCCGCGAGCCCGGCCCGAAGCTCATCCTCCTCTACGGGGCGGGGGCGCTGGCGGCGCTGATCTTCCTCTTCGCGTGGCCGTCGGAGCAGGCCGGCCCCGACTCGCCCCCCTACCGCTCCCCCCGCTACCTCGTGCTCTTCCTGCCGGTGCCGTCGCTCCTCGCCGCGCTGGCCCTGGAGGCGGCGGGGCGGTGGCTCCGGGACCGCGGTCGCCCCCCCGGCCCGATGCTCGTCCCCCTGGTGGTGCTGTCGGCGGGCCTCCCGATCGCGTACCAGCACGTCCTCGACCGCCTCGAGAGCCCCTTCGCCGAGGCGGAGGCGCTCGTCGCGCGGGAGCTGGACCGCCTCCGCGCCGAGACGGGGCAGACGCCCTGGCTGCTCAGCGACGTCCCCATCGGCGCGGCGGGGGACCAGTTCGACGTCGCCCCCCCGCTGGACCGGGCGGCGTTCGAGGCGCTCCTCGCCCTCGGGCCGACGCGCTACACGAAGGAACCACGGGTGGCGCTGATGGCGCGGAACCCGCAGATGGTCCACGGCATCCAGCCCCCCACCTACGTCCTCGACTCCCACGTCGTCGACCCGCCGGTCCCCGCGATCCTGTCGATCAAGAGCCTCGCGATCCCCCCCCTGGAGGGGACGAAGGCGGCGGCGCCGGGGCCGGCGGTGCCGGTCGTCGCGG